>DAIDHX010000171.1 GCA_027451885.1 Planctomycetales bacterium | reverse complement strand
AGAAATAGGCGAGCGGTTCGATCCAGGGCTCGCGCTGGGGTGCGTGCCGCTGCTCGTAGAGATAGATTACCAGCCTGAACATGAACATGGTTGCAACAATCGACACGACGGCCGCCGACCACGCGCCCGGCTCGGTTGCGGCGGAGCGCCAGAGGGCCAGGCCGATCGCGCCTGCGGCCAGCAGGCCGATGCGCGTGAACGCGGGGATGGCGGCGAAGGCGACGGCGAGCAGCGCGGCGGAGATCCCAAGCACGCCGGCCGCGACGCCGAGCCCGCTTACGAGCATCATGCCCAGGATGGAAACGGCCACGAAGAGCGGCTTTTTCCAGCGGTAGTGCACCAGATAGTGAACCGGCAGCGCTCCCAGCGCGAGCGCGACCAGGATCCGGAACGAGCGCGTTTCCAGCCGGTAGGCATCGAACACGACGAGCAGGATGGCGAGCTGCGCCAGGATCGCCAGGAACACCCGCGGCCGCCGCCGGCAGGTTTCCGGCTCGCCCGGGTAGAGTCCGCGCCCGCCTGGGTCCGCCGCGGGCTCGACCGGCTGGAAGCGGCGATGAGGGATCGGCCGCCCGATCCTGCTCGTGTCGATCGCCGTCGGCATTGCGCCCTCCTGGCTCGCCGTCCTGCCCGGGTCGATTCTCCCGCTTCGATGCGCCGACGCCCACTCGGCCGACCCATCCCCTACCCGGCATCCGCGGCTCAGTATCGCCGGATCGCTCGCCCTGACAACCCGAAGGAACCCGCTCCAACGCCGCTTTTGAGTTAAAAATCTTGAACATTAGCCCCGAAAACCAGCCCCCAGCCCCCAGCCAGGCCAAATGCGCAACACTTCGTAAAACATTAACATTCGCTGACATTAACGCGAATCCACTGCATGACTCCAGGCATTCGATGCCGCCCCGCGCGGGCGCGGCGGGCCCAAAATCCGCCGCTCAAGCCGCAATCGCCCCCGCAAAGTCGCCGAGGATTGACCCCTCTTCGTTTCCGGAATATTCTATGGAAAGCAGTGTATTGATGAGCACCGTCCCTTTTGAGTCGACTGATCAAGCAATGCCTGAGACCTGCCGAAGCTGGACCGATGCGGAAGGCTTTATCTTTGACGCAGTGGGCACCTTGATCCGGCCGGTCCCCTCGGTTGCGGAGGCTTACGCAAGCGCAGCCAGCCGCCAGGGGGCGCACATCTCGGTGGACGAGGCCAGGGCGCGATTCCAGGTTTACTTCGCAAGCGACGCCATCCACGCCGATCGCGGCCATCTCTCGACTGACGAGCAAACCGAACGCAGGCGCTGGCGCACGATCGTGGAAGGCGTTTTGCCCGATGTCGCGGACCCTGCCCGCGCCTTTGAGGAGCTCTGGGAGCACTTTGGCAATCCCGGCTCCTGGCGCTGTTTTTCTGACGTCGGGCCTGCGCTCCGCGGCCTGGAAGCGATGGGTGTACGGGTGTGCGTGGGCTCAAACTTTGACGCGAGGTTACGCGGTGTGATCGCTGGCCTGCCCGAGCTCAAGCACTTTGGCGACGACCTTGTGATTTCGTCGGAAGTTGGTTTCAAGAAACCCCATCGGTCGTTTTTCGAGAAGGCGTGCGCGCATCTGGGGCTGGAACCCAGGCAGGTTGTATGCGTGGGAGACGACCTGGAAAACGACGTCACGGGGGCGGTTCAGGCGGGGCTGTCGGCGGTTCTGGTGTCTCGATCTGGTCCGGGGCATGAGGCGCATCCGTGGGTATCGAGCCTGGCTGCGCTTGTGCAGGGGCGTTATTGCCGGGCGTAGTGGAGCGCCTGTCTGGTCGTTGCAACCGGAGGAAACCGCGCAGGGTCGCGTGATTCACGCGCGGAGCCACGGACTCGGGCCGTGCGCCCGGCCGATGAAAAGGGGGATTGGACTCGGCTTGCCGGCCGGGCGAAGATGGATTAGCATCCCGCCAAACCGATCGGGCGTGGGCTGGAGGAGCCGGCCACACGTGCCGCATCGAGTATGTGCCTGGGGATGGCTGCTGGGCTCGGCTCCGCGTCCTGGCCTTCCCCCAAGCGACCTGTCGGCAAGCGATTTTGGCGCCTTTCAGGGAAGAAAGGAAACCGCCCTTGGTCGCAACAGTGGAAGAGATCGCGGCCCTTGTCCGAGGACGGCTGGTCGGCGATGGGAAGGTATCGATACACTCGGCCCGGCCTGTGAGCGAGGCTGGACCGGGCGACATCACCTTCATCGAAAGCGAACGTTTCGCCAAGCTGCTGCGCGTGTCGCACGCGTCGGCGGCGATCGTGGGACCGCACTTCAGCATGAACTGTGCTGAGAGTGAGGAGCCGCTGGCGGTCATTGAGGTCGAGGATCCGATGACGGCGTTCCTGCGCGTGCGCGATCATCTGGGCCGTTCCCGCGCCCCACGCTGGAGCGGCGTGCACCCGCAAGCCTTCGTGGCCCCAACGGCAACGCTCGGCGACGGCGTCGCCGTCTACCCGCTCGCCTATGTTGGCGATGAAGCCGTGCTCGGCCCCGGCGTGACAATCTATCCCGGCGCGGTCATTGGCGAGGGATGCGTGCTCGGGCGCGACTGCATCGTCCATCCCAACGCCGTGCTTTACCCCGGCGTCGTCCTGGGCGATCGCGTGGAGATCCACGCCGGCACCGTGCTCGGCGGCGACGGCTTCGGCTATCGCCAGCACGAGGGCCGGCACCTCAAGATCCCCCATACCGGCCGGCTCGTGCTCGAAAACGACGTCGAGGTCGGCTCCAACTGCACCATCGACCGCGCCACCTTCGAGGAAACCCGCATCGGCGAGGGAACCAAGATCGACAACCTGGTGATGATCGGCCATAACAACAAGATCGGGCGCCACAACTTGCTCTGCGGCCAGGTCGGCGTGGCGGGAAGCTGCAAGACCGGCGATCACGTTGTGATGGCGGGTCAGGCGGGGATCAAGGACAACACGCAGATCGGCAACCGCGTGATGGTTGGCGCCCAGGCGGGAGTTCACCGCAACGTGGGGGACGACCAGAACGTGCTGGGCTCGCCGGCCACGCCGCTGCGCGAACAGCGCAGGCTGTTCCAGATGCTCACGCGGCTGCCGGACATGCACAGGCAACTGCGCGAGCTTACGTCCAAGGTGGCCAGCCTCACCGCGCGGGCGGGGCTTGAATCCGCGAAACCGCTCGCACCCGCGAACCAACCAGCCGACCCCGAGACCAAGAGCCCGGAATGACACGCCTGCAATCTCTCTCAGGCCAGGCCACGCGGACAAGCGAGCCGATCGGGCTGCTCGCCGGCAGCGGCCGGTTCCCCATCCTGTTCGCCGCCGCCGCTCGGGCGCAAGGGCTCAAGGTCGCCTGCGTGGGCATTCGCGACGAGGCCTCGCCTGAGCTCATCCCGCTTTGCGATTCGTTCGAATGGGTGGGCGTCGCCAGGCTCGGCGGCATGATTCGCGCCTTCAAACGCGCCCGCGCCCGCCAGATGGTCATGGCCGGCAAGGTGCGCAAGCGAGTCATGTTCACCCCCAGGCGTTTTCTCCATCTTCTTCCCGACCTGCGCATGATTCAGATGTGGTATGGGCGCAACCGGGCCGATAATCGCGACGACAACCTCCTGCTCAGCGTGATCGCTGAGTTCGAGCGCGACGGGATCGCGGTCGGCTCCGCGCTCGATTACTGTCCGGAGCTACTCGTGAAGCCAGGCATACTCACCCAGCGCAAGCCTCAAGCGCGTGAGCTCGAGGATATCCGGTTCGGCTGGCGGCTGGCCAAGGAAATGGGCCGGCTCGATGTCGGCCAGTCGGTCGCGGTCAAGGAAAAGGCCGCGATCGCCGTCGAGGCCATCGAGGGCACCGACCGCTGCATCGAGCGCGCGGGGGAGCTTTGCCCCGCCGGCGGCTGGACTCTCGTCAAGGTGGCCAAGCCCGAGCAAGACATGCGCTTCGACGTGCCGACCGTGGGCGTCGACACCATCGAAAACCTGCGCAAGGCGGGGGCGGGCGTGCTGGCCATCGAGGCTGGACGCACCATCCTGCTCGACGAGCAAGAAGTCATCCGCCTGGCCGACCGCCATCGCATCGCCATCATCGCGATCGACGAATAAACCCACGAAGCCAGGGCCACAGCCGCGGACGCCGCTAAACCCCCGCTGGCCCCTGCGCCAGCCCCGCTCCGCGGCTCGCCTGCACCAGGTTGGCGATGACAAGCGCGCAGGTCTCAAGCCCCAGGCTCTGGGTCTCGAGCACCATGTCGAAGGCGTGCGGATCACTCGAATCGGCCCGGTGCATCGTGCGGTCGAACTGCGCCCGGCGGCGGTCGAGATCGCGCGCGGCCCGCCGCGCTGTCCGCGTTGAAACACCCATCCGCTCCGCCAGCCGAGCCGCTCGCACCCGCAACGGCGCCACCACTCGCACCGTCAGCGTCGACTCCCGCGGCAGCATGAAACCCGCTCCACGGCCCACCAGAATCGATTCCCCAGCCCGGCCAATCGCCTCGATCAGCTTGGCCAGATGATCCAGATACGCTTCCTGGGGCGCGTAATACTCTTCCCGCAACGGCAGCAGCCAGTCCTGCACCACGCTCGGCGCGAGCTCGTCAAGCGCCCGGACCTCGTCGATCGACACCTGCATCCGGTGGGCGATCGCCTCCACAATCTCGTCGTCGTAGACCTTCCAGCCCAGCCGTTGACCCACCATCCGCGCGATCGCCCCACCCCCCGCACCCGCCTCCCGGCTGATGCAGATGTTCACAAAGCGAGGACTCGTCCGGCTTGAGACGCGAGGCTCGCGATCCTCCTCGCTCAGCCCGAACAGCCAGCGCACCACGGAACGCGGCCAGCGCGCAACGCCTTCCGGCACGCCCCCGGTCTCGTTCGTCGGACTCGCCGCCGTGATCAACGACGCCATCCCGAGTCTCCCTCGTGGTTCGCTTCAACTATCCCAGTCTAAATCGGCCCTGGACGCGAAGAAAGAGAGTGCGACGCCATTCTTCACACGCACGCGGCCGATTTCCAGCACGCCATCTCCTGCAAGCCACGCCCCGACTTCATGAAAAACTTACAACACGCAAACACTCGCAACGGGTTATGACAATTCACAGGTCGGGAAAAAACCCGAAAAAACGCCACGCCTCGGCCGATTTTCCTGCTTCGAGACCACTGGCACGGGCTTTGCTTTCCTCATCTGAGCGGGCGATTGCCCATTTGAGGAACAGGAGTTCGGGACCAGGACGGCCCGAGAACGGGACCGCGATTCGAGGGGAAACACGAAGACGACCCCCGGATTCGCACCGGTGTGAAGGATCGACACACATGACGACGCGCCGCGAGACCCTGATCTGGATGAAGGACGTGATCGAACATCTGGCCCAGAGCTCCGAGCAGCTTCAGTGGACGAGCGACGGCCCCACGCAGTCGTTCCTGGCTGAAAAGATGCTCGGCGATCTGAGCGAATGCCGCCGCCTCTGCGAGCAGCTTCGTTGCGCCGGCAGCGCCGCGACCGCGGGGGCGGTTTTCGCCTCACTCTGATGCCTCCGGCTCCGCCCCCCGCGCATGCAAGTGCTGGCGTGCCGCGATCGCTCGGCGTACGGTGGTGAATCCAGGCAGCGCACGCGGAACAGTCCGCCGCGCGCCTGGAGAACCCCGGAACCGTCCCCATGCAAGAGTCCGAGATCGAACCGATCGCCGCCTTTGACGTCGATCGCCTCCGCGTTCAAGTCTACGAAACGCGCGCCCACGCCGGCCGAGCCGCCGCGCAAGAGACCACCCGCGAACTCGCCCGGCTCGCCCAGCTCGACCGCCCCGCACGCGTGGTCTTCGCCGCCGCACCCAGCCAGGACGAGTTCCTCGCCGGCCTGGTCGCCTCGCCCCAGATCGACTGGTCCCGCGTCGTCGCCTTCCACATGGACGAGTACCTGGGACTCTCGCCCGACCATCGCGCCTCCTTCCGCCGTTACCTCAACGAGCATCTCTTCCACCACAAACGCACCCAGGGTCTTACCGTCGCGCTCATCCCCGGCGAGCGCGCAGAGCGCCCCCTCGAGGTCTGCCTGCACTACGAATCGCTCCTCCTGAATACCCCGCCAGACCTGATCTGCGCAGGCATCGGCGAAAACGGCCATCTCGCCTTCAACGACCCGCCCGTCGCCGACTTTCTCGACCCCGTGCTCATGAAGGTCGTCCGGCTTGATGCTTCCTGCCGCCAGCAACAGGTCAACGACGGCTGTTTCCCCACCCTGCTGGACGTACCCACCCACGCCTACACCATTACCGTACCGGTGTTCATGAAAGCACCCGTGGTTTCGGTGGTCGCGCCGGGGCCGAGAAAGGCCAGCGCGGTCCTTGCCACCCTGCGCGGACCGATCAGCGAGGCCTGCCCCGCCTCCGCGCTCCGCGGCTGCCGCGACGCCCGGCTCTACCTCGATCGCGACTCCGCGCGGTTGGTGGTCTAGCCCTGCGCGGCACACCCGCCGCCCGCCGCCAGCAACCTCCACGCGGGCACGATCAAGACAAGCACGAACCAAACGCCAGAACAGCACGAACCAAACGCCAGAACAGCACGCCCCTGTTCCGCGGGGCCGCGACCGAGACTGAGCCAACAGGCGACCGGGTGAGATTTTCCAAGCTCGCCCGCCGGCTCCCTGGGTGACTTCTGATGCCTTTCCTGGGTGGCTTCTTCTGCCTCTTCGCGCCCGCCGGCTCCCTGGGTGTATTCTCCTGCCTTGCTCTCTGCATCCCCCGGGAGAGTGCGTGCATTTTCGCGACCGCGGCAGATACTGACCTACGTTCAGGCGTAAAGTGGGTCGGGGGGGATTTTGCTTGACTTGAGCCCACCAACCCTTAATGCTTGATGGAATCTTGATTCGTTCGAAGGCTCGTTTGACGCTAAAGACTCGCCTGAGTGAGATGGTCGTCGCCCTTCGGGATCCTTCCTTGACTCTTACCAATTCGGACCTGTGATGCCGCACGAATCGATCCCAAAAGAGCTTGTCGGTCATCTCGGTCGGTCGATCCTGCAGGAGGTCAGACGTTTCTTCAGATCGAGGATGCGAGCGATATTGACCAGGATGTCTGGTGCAAACTGTTGCGAGAGTGGCCGCAGATTAGCTTGACATACCAAAATGGACGATATGGCTCCTCGTCCTGACTCCTGTTCCAACTGTTATTTGGTTTCCCTGGTATCAGGGCATTTCGAGGCAGAAGAATGGCGGACCCCGCGAGCTCGGAAAAGGGTGTTGTAACCGGCTCCATCCCAGGAGGAGGATCGAGCCGCTTGCCGACCTTTGTTTACGCCAACCTGATCCTGGTTTCTCTATGTGCATGGTCTGTTATGGCTTATGAGTCGATTCGAACGCGCCTTCGATCGACGGAGGGGCCGCCCGTTTTTGTGTACGACGAGACGAAATCGTTCGGAACGGCAATTCCTGGGGAGTACCGCATCGTTTCATATACGATCGAGAATCGCAGCGACCGGAGTGTGCGGATTCTGGGATGTGGATCCACCTGCGCGGTGCACCCCGCGGATGCCGATCTCCCTTTCGTCTTGCCAGCGAGGAGCCGACATGATCTTCGATTACTCATTCGCGCGTCCCAGCCCGGTGATTACAAGTTCCCGATCCACGTCTACACGAGCGACCCCGATCAGGGCGTGCTCAACCTGACGCTCGAGGGGACGATTCGAATGCCCGAGAAAGACGCTTCCGTGCGAAGTTCGTCAGTGCAATTCGCTCCTGACCCCATAGCCCGTGACGTACCTGTCGGCCACTTTCAGAGGAGGACTGATAGATGAAGAGCGCTATCCGGCTCGGAGAGACTGCGTCATCACTCCTGACGGCGATTGGATTCGTCGCACTGATTCTGGGAATTGCGGTTTCAGGGCAGATTCTGATGGCAGATGAACCGCTTCAGAGCCCACAGAGCTCATCGCCCCCAGATTGCTATTGCGACGCCTCCGACTGTGATGGCGGCGACGGCGCTCCATGTCGGGGTGAAGAAGCCCCCGGCTGTGGCGTCGGCGATTACTGTGACGATGTCTTTGATTGCGGCTGCTCTGACATTAACGGATGTATTTGCCGGGCCATCCTCTAGCCCGATAACCAGCAAAGCTGAAGCGCGTGACGGGGCGGATTTGTCCCGCCGTTGACTTCGCAGCGATTGAGCCGAGGCCTCCCATCGGTACGTTGAAATATCGGCTCATGCCCAGTGGACAGAATACTTGACGTCGGACGCAGGCGAATACCTCTGTGAAGCCCTCGGTGAAACGATGACTTACCTCAGAAGCATATGTCGGCATTCGATTCGATGGCTCTGCTGGGGTGTCGTGATTTCGGTCGCCCTTCCATTGTGCGGGGTGTCGATCCGGGCACAAGAGCTGTCCGGGAAGGAGTTCCTCAAGGACTATCGGGCCGCGCTGACGCGGCTTAAGGACAAGTACAGACGGATCCGCTGCTCGGGGACCTACTCGAATCGACCTGATGTCAAGGAAGCTTCTGGCCGTCCGCCTGCTCAGCCGAGGCCACCTGTTGAATTACAGTATTCTAGAAGTGGTGAGCTCGAAAAACTGAGCTTCGATAGGAAGATCGTCTACCCTCGTGATCCGAAGGGATCCGCGAGCGATCCACAGAAGAGCGAGGACCTGGGACGAGTTTTCCTCTCGGCGGGCGACAGGAGTTTTGTGTTACGAAGGGGCAAGGGAAACACTGCGTATCACCTTGAGCATAGCCCAATTCCTGGTTCGATGAGAAGCGGTCTGCTAGATCCTTTCAGACAGGAAGGCGTGGACGCGGCCTATACAATCGACCATTTTGATCTCGAGGTAATCACTCGGAGTCCCTCCTTCACTGTGGATTCGGTCACGACAGTGAACAAGAAGGGCCGGATCCTCTACAAGGCCACGTTCTCATACACTCCGAAGGAGGAGCGAGTCACCGAGTTGCGGGGATGGCTGGTCGTGGATCCCGAGCACTCGTGGGTGCTCGAGGAATACGACGCCGTGCGGAAGAACAGTTCCCAGAAATCGAAGCCTGTGCAACTCGTCGGTCTGCGGGAATACGACTTCACGGGGAAGGACCCGATACCCAGGAATGTGGAACAGATCGCGATGGCGATCGGACAGTCGGCTTCCACCCGATGGATAACATCGTTCAAGCCGACAACATGGGAGTTTGAAGACACACAAGCGAGCGAATTCGAACTCGCCCACTACGGCCTGGGAGATCTGGCCGACGCCGGGTCTTCGACGACAAGGAACACAGGCGCCGCGGAGCGGTCGAGGACGGTTGGACAGGCGTGGCTATGGCCTGCCGGCATCGGGATTGTATCTCTCGTTCTGGCGTTCGTGGTCAGAAGGCTGACCTGGCGTCAAGATCAGTAAGTATGAGGATAATCGACAGCGAGGCGCGCGAAGCTCGATGGTTATGACCACCGAGCCAGGATGCGTTCGTTACCCGCGGATTTAGCCCCGCAGGGTCACGTCGAGACAAACGCTATAGGATAGAGCCAGAACCAGACACCCATTTTCCAGCAGAACCAAGCCAGAACCAGAAGCCAGGGAGCCAGAACCAGGAGCCAGAACCAGGCACCCATTTTCCAGGGCAGACCGAAAAGCCAGAACAGCACGCCCCTGTTCCGCGGGACAGAGCCAGAACCAGACACCCATTTTCCAGGGCAGACCGAAAAGCCTGAACGGCACGCCCCTGTTCCGCGGGGCCGCGACCGAGACTGAGCCAACAGGCGACCGGGTGAGATTTTCCAAGCTCGCCCGCCGGCTCCCTGGGTGTCTTCTTCTGCCTTCTTCCACGCGGTGGCGAAGAGGGCCATGACCGGGTTCGAGTCGTCAATCGGTGTAGATGTCGCAGGCGACGACCCGCCGGTCCGCCCCGAGCCGTATCACCAGGCACTCCGAGTCGATCCCCATGAAGCCGCGTTCGGGGCCGATGTAGTAGGCGATGTCCCACCCGGAGGGGGCGCGGGCCATCGGCTCGCCGAGCAGCCGGAGGACTTCCGCCCGAGTCATTCCCCGCAGGGAATCCCGGGCGATCAGCCGGTCGGCCATGGGCTGGCGGACGCCCCCGTTTATCTGAGCGGGGTCGTTCCAGGCGACCGCATCGAACGCTCGTCCTGGGTATCGGAGATGCCAGACGATTCCGCCCAGTAGGCAGGCCACGACCGCCACCACGACCATCCACCGCCGTGTCGTCGTCCGGGGCAATCGCATGGCTCGGGCTCCTTGGGGCCGCACTGTCCGGGTGATCTATGATTCTCCCAAAACCAAGCCAGAACCAGAAACCAAGCCAGAACCAGACACCCGTTTTCCAGAAGCCAGAACCAGACACCCATTTCCAAGAAGGACAGAGCCAGAACGGCACGCCCCTGTTCCGCGGGGCCGCGACCGAGACTGAGCCAACAGGCGACCGGGTGAGATTTTCCAAGCTCGCCCGCCGGCTCCCTGGGTGACTTCTTCTGCCCTTTTCCAAGCTCGCCCGCCGGCTCCCTGGGTGTCTTCTTCTGCCTTCGCCTTTCCTGGGTGCCTTCTGTTGCCTCTTACTGCTCGCACCAGGCGAAGAAGTCGCCTGCGGCGCGGGCGTCGGCTTTGCGAGTGTGCCGGTCGCGGAGGGTGGCGATGAAGAACTCGACGAAGCGGATGAAGAACTCGACGAAGCGGTTGTCGGCCTGGTCGCCAGCGTCAGCGACGCTCAGCGGCGCCATGAAGCCGGCAGAGTGGCGCCGAGACCGCCCATGGTCGGAAGAATCTCGGATCGCCCGGTCTGGCTCACTGGGTGTCCGGGATGAGCCGCAGCGTCCGGTTCCGCTTCAGGCGGATGACGGAGAAGTCGCGGCGGTCGGTGGTGAAAACGGTTCGGATGCCCTCGCGGTCGGCGAGATGGGCGAGGGAGGCATCCGCGAGTTGGATGCCGATGGTTTCATAACGGGCGAGGATCGCCGCGATCCCGGCCAGGTCGCTGCCATCGAGCGGCAGCAGGGCGAAGAGGCCGTTGCCGAACCCCGCGAAGATGGCTTTCAGGCCATCCGGGCGCTTGCGGAGCAGCCACGCGGCCTCGGTGAGCACAGGCCAGGCGGTGAGCAGGGGCGGCGCCAGATTGGCGAGCGCAGCCCGGCATCGGGCATGATGCGGGTCGTGCTCGTGATAGAGGGCGACCAGCGGGCCGGTGTCGATCAAGGCCCGCTCAGTCACGCCCAAAGCCCTCCATATGTCGGGGATTGCTGGTCAGATCAGGGGGTAGGCCCTTGATCGAGCCAAGGACGCCCAGGCGTTCGGCGAGCTCGAGGCAGTTTTCCGCGGCCGGTTGGCGGTAATGCTCCTCGATCAACTGGCGGACGATGGCGGATGGGCTGGTTCCCCTCTGCCTGGCATCGGCTTCGAGCCGCTGCTTGACCGGCCGCTCCACGCGGACGTTGATGCGGTCCATAAAACTCTCCTGTTCGTTGTCCGACAATATCAAAGATGTCAGACAAGAGCAAGCTCCACCGATAGCGACCCACCCATGCTCCCGTTGTGTCGGAACACGCTCTCTTTCCGACACGATCCGCGACGGCATTTTAAGAGCAAGAGCCAGAACCAGAGCCAGACACCCATTTTCAAGAACCAGAGCCAGACACCCATTTTCAAGAAGGACAGAGCCTGAACGGCACGCCCCTGTTCCGCGGGGCCGCGACCGAGACTGAGCCAACAGGCGACCGGGGAGATTTTCCGACCTCGCCAGCCAGTTCCTTGGGTGTCTTCTTCTACTTTCCTTCCAGCCTCTCGGAAAATGGGTGTCTTATTCCAGCCTCTTATTCCAGCCTGCTCCGCGATCGAACGCGCGAGGAATCGATCAAGGGCCGGGCTGGACCGCGGAGAATGGGACTGGTACGCGGAAAATGGGTGTCTTATTCCAGCCTGTTCCGCGGAAAATGGGTGTCTTATTCCAGCCTTCCTGTTCCGCGGAAAATGGGTGTCTTATTCCAGCCTTCCGCGGAAAATGGGTGTCTTATTCCATCTTATTCCAGCCTTCCAGCCTTATTATTCCAGCCTGTTTATTCCAGCCTGTTATTCCAGCCTGTTATTCCAGCCTGGATTAGACTAGGTTCAATAGACCAGAATCCGTGAGGGAGGGAACCGCATGAAATCCGTTGGCAGTTACGAAGCCAAGACTCATTTGCCCCGGCTCCTCAGCCAGGTTGAGAAGGGCGAATCGATTACGATCACCAAACGTGGCAAGCCTGTCGCCGTGCTCTCGCCTGCCCGCCAAGTGCCCCAGCGTGACGTAAAAACCGTCATCGCGGAATTCCGGGCCTATAGCAAGGAGCACGTCCGTAAGCATGGCTCGCTGTCGTTTCAGGAAATCAAGGCGATGATCGAGGAGGGACGGCCTTGAGCAAGAAGAAAGGAGTCGCCCCAGAACCAAAGGAAGGGTTGATTATCGACAGCTCGGTTGCCATCGCCTGGTGCTTCCCCGACGAGCAGGATACCTATTCGCAATCCGTGCTCGATGCCCTTGCCACGGAGCGGGCGATTGTCCCCGACCTCTGGCATCTTGAAGTGGCCAACACGCTCATGGTCGGAGAACGCCGCAAACGTTCGACGCAGGCCAACACCGTGACATGGCTGGGCTTCCTGACCTCACTGCCCATCAGCATCGACGAGGAAACGCGATCCCATGCCTTCGGGGATACGCTGAGCCTGGCACGCGAGCATAATCTCTCCGTTTACGACGCCGCTTACCTGGAACTGGCCATGAGGCGTGGCCTGCCGCTGGCGACGCTCGATGACAAGCTCAAATCCACTGCCCAGGCCGCAGGCGTAGCTCTCTACGGCGTACATTAGGAGTGCCCATGTCTACCCCACAGGGCGAACTCATCGACCTGTTTCTTTGTCACAATGGAGCCGACAAGGATTGGGTACGCACACTTGCGGAGCATATAGAATCCGAAACCTTCGATGGATTGCCCCACGGCCGCCCTCTTCGCGTTTTCTTCGACGAATGGGATATCGACGTTGGCCAAAATGTTCTACTCAAAATTAACCACGGTCTCAGCATGTCAAGGTATGTTGCTGTTATTATTTCACCGGAGTTTCTTGAGGCCGCTTGACCCGCTTTAGAATGGACGCACGTCGTAGCCGACGATCCGACAAACCGCAAAGGTCGGCTCATTCCTCTGTTTCTCAAAGACTACTCGGAGGCTCTTCAAAAACGGGCCGAGCTTCCAGCACCGCTTAAGACGCTCAACTGGATTGATTTCCGCAAACTGACCGACTTCAAACGTAGCTATCAACGGCTGATTCGGAAGGTGCGGGATCAACTCCCCAGCCGGGGCAAAAAGCGTCGGCCGCTGGCCTCGCTGGTACCATTCGCCACTCCTTTGCCATCGACTGAGCAGGATACCTCAGCGGCACCTGACCAAGTCCCAGACGTAGGGTACAACAATAGGACAGACGATGTTGTGGAAGAATCAGGCCCGGCGGCAATGGGCGACAATAGGACAGACGATGTTGTGGAAGAATCAGGCCCGGGCGTCGGGCGGAGTCACGGGGCGTCATGATTGGGATGTTCGCGAGAACCCGCAGTCTCTGCGCAGTCCGATCGGGTCGAGCGGAAAATGGGAGGTTCGTGATTCGGGTCGCGTCAACGTGCGTTAGATTCATGGTGAGAAGAACCTGGAACGGCGTCTGAGCCGTCCGTATTTCACCTTCCACGACTCACGCAAAGCACCTCGGCGATTCCCGAGTCGATGAATCCTTGAAGCCGATGCCGGACGGTCTGAGCACCTGGCCGGCGGTTCGTGATCGCTTTGTGACCGGCTGGGCACAGGCGGTAAGGGCGGACCTGGCACGAATGCACGCACTTGCTTGCGCGGCGTGCTCGTATCGGGGACGCGGTCGAGGGTGTTGTTTCCGCGCCGACGAACCGAACCCAATCGCGCCAGAAATCGAACCCAGGCGCGTCAGAAAATGAGGCCACAACCGCTGCGCAAAATCGAGCCGAGGGTCTCCGTAATATGAATCCAACAAAAGAGAAACGTCGACTGCAAACCGAACCCATTGCGCCCGCGCGGACCGAACCCAACGCGCCGCGACAAACCGAACCCAACGCGCGGAAAAAACGAGTCCGGCTGGGCACCGGCGGTAAGGGTGGACCGGGTATCGCGATGACCACGCCTGTCCCGCGATGACCACGCCTGTCCTGCTAAGGACGATGACCACGCCTGTCCTGCTAAGGACGATGACCACGCCTGTCCTGCTAAGGACGAGAGGGCGGACCAGGCACGAATGCACGCACTTGCTTGCGCGGCGTGCTCGTATCGGGACGCGGTCGAGGGTGTTGTTTCCACGCCGACGAACCGAACCCAATCGCGCCGGAAACCGAGCACAGGTGCGTCAGAAAGTGATGCCAAAGCTCATCAGAAAATGAGGCCACAACCGCTGCGCAAAGTCGAACCAAAGCCCGCCAGAACATGAAGCCATTACAGAAGAAACGTCGAGTGCGAACCGAACCCATTGCGCCCGCGCGAACCGAACCCATTGCGCCCGCGCGGACCGAAGCCAGGACCCCGCGCGGACCGAAGCCAGCCACCCACGCAGACCGAAGCGCGGAGCGAAGCCACCGACCCCGTGTGGGACGTGGAATCGATTCCTCCGGAAGTGCAGCGCGGACTGGACATGATTCGGTTGGTGATCAAGGAGGCGAAGCTGGATCTGCCGGATTTGCGGATTCCGCTGTCGAGACATGCGCGGGCGCAGTCGAATCGGCCGCCGAATCCTCCCAGGTCCAAAAAGAAGCTGCGGGGGCGCAAGCACCGCGGGCGGTGAGCTGAGAGTTGGGAGTTGGGAGTTGGGCGTTAGGGGTTGGGGTCTGACGTGGGGCGTTTGACCAGGTTGTGATGGGTGTTCGTTGGCAATTCGGTGGTTTGGGCAGGAGGCCCGCGGAACTGAGCCCGCGGGCCGAGGGGGAGTCGGTGCGCCCTGGGTCGTTGTGGGTCTTCCTGGCGCGGGGCTCACTGCGGCAGGGGTTGGCCGCGGGTCTCGGGTGCGAACGGGAGCGCGGCCAGGCCGATCAGGAACACCGCACAGAGCGACACACCCGCCAGCCGCGTGGGCATCGCGCCTGGGTAGCCGGCGAAGACCTTGCTCGTGAGCAAGCCGAGGGTAAGCGGGCCAAGCGATGCGACCAGCCGGCCCACGTTGTAGCAAAAGGAAACGCCCGTGCTCCGCAGCCGGGTGGGGAAGAGCTCAGGAAAGTAGATGGCATAGCCGCCGAAGAGGGTAAGCTGGCAAAAGCCCATGAGCGGGATCAAGACCAGGATCTGCCAGAGCGACTCGAGGAACCAGAACGTGGCGGCCGTGCTGAGCCCCGCGATCACGAACGAGATGGCGAACGCGGGCTTGCGGCCAACGCGGTGCGTCACGTAGGCAAAGGCCTGCACGCCAAGGAATCCGCCGAGATTCTGCACCAGGGAGGTCACGCCGGTCCAGAAGGTAAGACGGCCGGCGACGTCTTGCGGTGTATATCCCTGTTTCTTGAAGTGATCCTCGAAGACGGTTCGCACGAGATCGAAGCTGAAGAAGCCGATGCCCCAGAGACCGACCACGCCGGAGAATGCGAGGAGCATGCCGACAATGGTGTTGCGCCTGAGGGTAGGGACGGTGAAGAGTTCGCGCATGGAGCCGAGCCTGGGTTTGTCCGCGGGATTTGCGGCGGCGGCGGACTTCCAGCGCTCGGGTTCCTTGAGCTTGAGAAAGATGGGGATGGCGAGCAAGGCGGGGGCGAGACCGAGGAGGAACTTCACGCGCCAGGCGGAATGAACAGCACCCGAGCTTTCGAGCGGTCCGAGGATGAGGTCGACGCAGGCGGCGGTCATGTTGCCGACGGCGGAAAGCGCCTGGAGCCAGCCCAGGGCGAAGGGCCGGGCGCGGTCGGACATGACCTCGGCCACGAGCGCGACGCCCACGCCGAACTGGCCGCCGACGCCCAGGCCGGCCAGGAAGCGATAGAGCGCGAAGTCCCAGACTCCGGTCGAAAGCGCGGAGAGCCCGGTGAACGCCGAGTAGCAAAGGACGGTGACGAGCATGGTGCGGGCGCGGCCGACCCGGTCGCCCATGATGCCGAAGAACCAGCCGCCGAGCGCCCAGCCGATCATGAAGATCATGGTGGCGACCGACGCGGACCAGGCCACGTCGCCGGGTTTGGCGGGCTCGCCGGTGGAGCGTGCGAGCAGCTCGGTGATGGCGGGCTTGCGGGCCAGGTTGAAGAGCTGCTGGTCCATCGTGTCGAAGAGCCAGCCGAGGGTGGCGACCGCGAAGACGAACCACTGGTAACGCGTGACCTCGCGCCACCATCGAGTCGAAGCGGGATCACTCGGCGGTGTGGTGGGCTGCGCGTCAAGATGCATGAGGGCTCGCTCCTGGCGGGATGGTCGAGAAGAACCGATCAAACCACGGCGGAGCTTCGAGAGCAACCGGGCTGTGAATTCGTTCGATCAGGGAGCGAAGACATGGGCGGGGAGCTCACCACGGCCGCGGTTGAGTATCTGGCGTGCTTCTTGCTGGAATGGCGTGAGCTCGCGGTTTTGCTTGATGAGTCCAAAAAAGACATGATTGCGCACAAGCTCAACTTGCGAACGCAGGAAAATGAACTGGGATCGAGCCCTGATCCGCCGGCAAGTGGACTCGCCAGGGCTGAGCCTGCTCGATTACGATCGCCGCGTATGCGGAAGCGGGCCTGGATCGCGATGGGGCTGCAAATCGCGCTGGTGCTGGGCGTGGTGATCGCGGTGCGCCAAGGCGCGCCCCTGGGAGTGCCGGGGCAATGGGAATGGCTGCGGGTTTCACCGCGGGCGCGCATCCCCTGGGGCTGGCTTGCGCTTGGGGCGGCCACGGCCGCCGGCTACGCCGTTCTGGCCGCGCTGGGCCGGCGCGCGCTCGCCAAGGCGACCCTCGCCCGGGAGTGCGCCTGGGTTCTTGTGCTTGCCGCCGCCTCGGTTCTGGCACAGCTTGGCGTGACCGCCGCCGCACCCGACGAGTACGACCTAACAAAATGGGCATATGTAAATTTCTTCACAAGTTCGTCGGGCTATTTCACGATCGCGCGTGACCAGGCGCGGCAGGACCCGTGGCGTTTCCTGGCGGATTACCCGGAGTGGATCGAGCGCCAGGATTCGTTGCACATCGGCACGCACCCGCCGGGATTGATCATGCTGGAGAGCGTGCTCGAGCGTTTCTTCGCGGGGCATCCGCGAGCGATCGAGGCGATCGAGTCGATCGCGCCGCCGTCGACGTCGGAGGGCTTCCGGCAGCTTGGCGCCCTGGATCGCCGGCCGGTGGCGCATTCGGAGCGTGCTGCGCTCCTGGCAACGGCGATGCTGGTGCTTTTGGCCTGTGCGGGCAGTGTGGCGCCGCTGTATTTGCTGGTGCGGGCGTCGCAGCCGGCGCCTGTGGCGTGGACGGCCGCCGCGCTTTGGCCGTTGGCCCCCTCGGCGATCCTGTTCCAGCCGCTCGCCGACGCCGCGTATCCCCTGGCGGCAACCGCCGCGGTTGCGCTTGCGGCCTGGAGTGCGCGTTCCCTGGCGGCGATTGCGGTGTTGCTTGCGTTCGCGGCCGGGGTGGTGCTCGCGTTCGGCACGGTGTTCACCATGGCGTTCCTGCCCGTGGGGCTGATCGTCGCGCTCGTTTATGCGGTCGAAGCTGGGCGGTCGATCCGGGCGCGCGTGTTCCTGATCGTGGCGGTGGGTGTGGGGTTTGTGCTGCCGTGGCTCGCGTTCTGGATCGCCACCGCCGCGAATCCGGTCACCATCGCCCTCTGGAACCTGCACCATCATGCGCGGTTCTATCTCGAATATCCCCGCTCCTACTGGCTCTGGTGCCTGGTGAATCCGCTCGAGCTGCTCGTCGCGCTCGGGGCCGCGAGTGCGGTGTGGGTTGTCTGGGGCGGGTTACGCGCAAGACCCCTGCCCCGGGCGCTGCTGTCCACGCTGATCGTGCTCTTGCTGGTCGAGCTTTCCGGGCGAAATCTGGGCGAGGTCGCGCGGCTCTGGATGTTCTTCATGCCCCTGCTCTTACCAGCCGCGGCCGCGGGGCTCGAGCGCGAACGGGCGGGACCGGCCGGGCTTGCCGCCACGGTGTTGTTACTGGGCGTGCAGACGCTGGCGTTTGAGTCGCTGATCCAGGTGGTTTACCCGGTCGATTAGCGAGACTGGCTCAGAGGAAGACGTTCGAGAGCCGCACGCCCAGGTCGGTATCGATCAGTACGAGCTCGCCGCGGGCGACGAGGCGGCCGTTGGAGGTGAGCTCGACGGGCGCCTTGGTGTTGCGGTTGAGCTCGATGACGTCCCCGGCCTTGAGATCGGCCAGGCCCTGGAGCGTGAGGCTGACGCGCCCGAGCTCGACAACGAGCGTGACGGGCAGGTCGAGGGGTGCGGTCGGGTTGGTGGCGGCGTGTGGTTGAGTCATCGCGTGGCCCTGGTTGAGTGTGGCTGGGAGCGGCGGGCGTGGCTGAGCTTCGCGGATTGGAGTATCCACTAGCCGCAGCAGGCGGCCGCCGGAATCGGCCACGGTTCGGGTGGGGATCCGGAACTGGAAGCGTGAGTGCGGCGGATCGAGAATGAGATTGACCGCGCCCGCGGGGCTGGCGGGAGTGCCGATCAAGCGGCGATCAAGCAAGGGGAAGACCGCGCCTGTGCGAAGCCTGCGTAAACCCTGCGGCAAGTGGAGCGTGCCGGTCTCGGCCCGCCAGATGGTGTCGAGCTCGGTGACGTGGACGCGTGCCGGGCGGCCGGCTGTGTGCGGGGCGGGCGGCTTGATTTCGGAGACGAGCGCGGCGGGGGGTCGAGCATCGGCATCGATAAAGCGCGAGGCGACGGCCTGGGTCATCCAGATGCGAATCGAGCCTGTCGTTGCGCCCACGCGCATGGGAAATCGCAGGGTGAGGAGCGAGCCCAGATCGGAGGTATCGAAC
>DAIDHX010000170.1 GCA_027451885.1 Planctomycetales bacterium | reverse complement strand
TTAGTGACGCCGGGATCGCGCGGGTAGGCCGCCACAAGCTTGAAGATCGCTCCCGTGGTCCTGTCGCAATCGGAGAGATACTGGTCGATTGCCTTCTGTTCACCCTTTTCGTTCTTGCTTGCTGTCGCGGCCTTGAACGCCTGGTGATAGCGTTCACGTGATGCCTCGTGCGACTGCTGGATCGTGCGGAATTCCCTTGCAAACTGTGAGTCCTGTGCGCGGGTGCTGGAAATGCTGCTCAGGGCTGCCACGACCACCGTCAGGAGACGGGCACGCTTCTGCACCATGCTCGATTCCTTACAAAGAGACTTGCGCGGAGAACACGCGAGAGTAACCTCGTACTGTTGTCGTGTTTTGGACCGATGTCAAGCGCATCGGGGCTCGGGGCTTGAGGGCCA
This sequence comes from Planctomycetales bacterium, assembly GCA_027451885.1. Classification (GTDB taxonomy): domain Bacteria; phylum Planctomycetota; class Planctomycetia; order Isosphaerales; family Isosphaeraceae; genus JAKBAP01. The sequence continues at coordinate 14,035 of DAIDHX010000170.1, read as the reverse complement.
GGTGGCGTGTTGCTCCTCGTCGAATCGATCAATCGGGGAGTCGAAAGGCCACGAAGGCGTCGCCGGCTTTGGTCCGCAGCTTGCCAGCGCCACCGGCGGCGATGACAAGGAACTGCCGCCCGCCGATCATGTAGGTGGAGGGTGTTGCGTAACCTCCCGCGGGGAGCGGATGCTCCCAGAGCAACGCGCCAGTGGTCTTGTCAAAGGCGTGGATCCGCTCGTCCTTGGTGCCGGCGATGAACACGAGCCCGCCCGCGGTCACGATCGAGCCGCCGAAGGTCTCAGTCCCGGTCCGCGGAATCCCTCGCCTGGTCAGCTCCACGTGCTCACCCAGCGGGACTTGCCAGGCGAAGTCGCCGGTATTCAGGTTGATCGCGGTGAGCAGTCCCCAGGGGGGCTTGATCGCGGGATAGCCCTGGTTGTCGAGAAACTGCACATAGCCCGTATGTGTGTAGGCCCCCAGGCGCGCCTTCTCGCCCGGCTTCGACTCGATCAGCGTGATGATGTTCGGGACATTGTTGGAATTGACGTAGAGCAGCCCTGTCTCGGGATCGAACGATGCTCCCGACCAGTTCGCGCCGCCGTGGTATCCAGGAATGACCACCGTTCCCTGCAGGCTCGGAGGATTGAAGGCGGGTCCGCGGCGCAGCCTGGCCATCGCTTCAAGTACCGAGGCCCGGTTCGACGGGCCGATGTCGGTGACGTTCGACTCGTCGAAGTGCTGGACCGCGAAGGAAGCTGGCTTTTTCGGAATCGGCTGCGTGGCCGCGGCCTTTTCGCCTGGGACGTCGGAGCCTGGAACAGGCCTGTCCTCGATCTCGAAGAGCGGCTTGCCCGTCTCGCGATCAAACACAAAGACATATCCCGTTTTGGTGACCTGTGCCACGGCGTCTCTGCGCTTGCCGTCACGGGTCACTGTCACCAGGTTGGGATACGCGGGGAGGTCGTGATCCCAGAGGTCGTGCCTGAGCGTCTGGTAATGCCAGACGTATTTACCGGTGCGGGCGTCGAGCGCGAGTGTGCAGTTGGCGAACAGGTTGTTGCCGTGGCGGTCGCCGCCGTAGAAGTCGAACGCGGCTGAGCCCAATCCGGCGAAGATCAGCCCGCGCTCGCGATCCACTGAGAGCCCGGCCCAGGCGTTCACAGCGCCTCGGTTTTTCCACGAGTCGCCTTCCCAGGTGTCGTGCCCCACTTCGCCCGGGCGCGGAACGGTGTGGAACCGCCAGCGCTCGCGGCCAGAGCGAACGTCAAACGCGCGAATATCGCCCGGCGACGACGGCCCTGGTCCCTCCCCGCACGAGACCCCAAGGATGATCGTGTCCTGCCAGATCACGGGAGCGGAAGTCGGGCCATAGGGGAGCCGAGCTTCGGCCGGCTCAAGCCCCTTGCGCAGGTCGAGGATGCCGCCATCGCCAAATTCCGGCACAAGCTTGCCCGTCTTCGCGTCGAGCAGGAACAGCCTGCCGTCCGACGTTCCGTGCACGATCCTCCTTGCCCCCGCCGGCTTGCCGTCGGACCAGTAGGCGCAGCCGCGGTTCACACCTCCGGACGTCGGGTCGAAGCGGAACGGATGATCGCGGAGCGGGTCGAACTGCCATCGCTCCTTGCCCGTCCCAGCATCGAGCGCCACCACGCGCAGATAACCGGTTGTCACGTACATCACCCCGTCGATCACGAGCGGCGTGCATTCGATCGTCTTGCCTGGCCGACCCTTGAGCTCTCCAGTGTGGTAAATCCACGCCTGCTTGAGTGTCTTTACGTTGCCGCGATTGATCTGATTGAGCCTCGAATACCGCATGCAGCCTGGGTCGTTGCCCACGGTGGGCCAGTCGACTGAGCTGGGCGCCTGCGCCAGGGCGGTTGAGGGCAAGACCACGAATGACACGATCCGGAGCAAATTCCATCGCATGATTAGGCCTCGATCAAATGCGGTCGATCCTGCTTGAGGATACTGGCGAACGAGGGCCGGCAAAACCCAGTGGCGGCGATTTCCGGGTGCGACGGCGAACGAATCGGGGTGCGAATCGAATCCCGGGCCGGCTCACTCGAGATCGCCCGGCGGAGTGTTGTGAGCGATCAGGTACGTTTTGATGGGATCGTTCACCGCGAATGTGAGAAGAGTGGACCCGATCGCGGCGAAGCCGATCTCGGAGTAGGAGATCGGGTGCAGCTCGGCGAGGCCGAATCTCCCGAGGAACACGCCGAGGCAGGCATCAGCGGCGAGGGCGACTGCAAGAAGCCAGCTCGGACGCGATGCCCAGAATGCCCTGCGTTCGCGAATCGACAGAATCGAACAGAGTGCAAAGAAAAGCAGGGTGAGGAACGTGAAGGTGTGCAGGCGACCGTTGCTTTGTCCAAGCCCAAACGTGCGCCAGGCGATCGCCAGCATGCCGAGCGATTCAACCAGCATGAGCAGGCCAAGAAGCACGGCGACCTTCACCAGAGGGCCGATATCCCACGTCTCGGGTTTTTGTGACGGCCGAACCCTGTCCGTGGAAAGCGCGATCTTAACGAAGTCGGTCATGAAGACAAGCAGCACCATCGCAAGCGCGCTGATGACGAATTTGCCCGTCGCCAGGAAAGCGATCACCACGAAGCCAGACTTGAGAATCGTCCGGCTGACCTTGTTGATGATCCATGTGAGGACGCGTTGATAGATTGCGCGGCCGTTTTTGACGAGGTCCACGATACACGCGAGGCCCTCGGTCGTGAGGACGACGCTGGCCGCGCTTTTGGCCACGTCTGTGCTGCCCTGCACGGCGATGCCGACCTCGGCCTGCTTGAGGGCGGGGGCGTCATTCACGCCGTCGCCGGTCATGCCTACGATGTGCCCCGCGGCCTGGAGCACGCGGACGACCAGGTATTTGTCCTCGGGATAGACCTCGGCGAATCCACCGCTTGAGAGCACGAACGAAGCTTGTTGATTTCGCGGCGCGTCGAGTGCAGCGCGGAGCACTGGGGCGCGCACAACGTCACCCAGTCGGAGCGTGTTGGAGACGGCCTGGCCGACCTGGACGGAGTCTCCTGTGAGCATTTTCACGGCGACGCCCATTGCGCGCAGCTCCTCGATGAGCCGTGCGGAATCGGGGCGTGGAGGGTCGAGCAAGGCCGCGGTGCCCACCAGCCTCCAGCCCGCGCTTCCCTCCGCGGCAGCCACGGCCAGAATCCGGGCGCCTTCGCTCGCGTTGCGCTCCGCGCTGGCGTCAAGAGCCGCGACTTCGGCCGGGCCAAGATTCGCCAGCTCCGCAACCGTGTGAATCGCTCCCTTCATTACACGCATGATCGTTTCACCACGCAGGATCACTGCCTCGGTTCTGCGCGTCCTCGGTGAGAACGGAGAGAATTCGATGGTCTGATCCTCGGGCACGACCAATCCCCGAGCCCGGACTGCGCGCAGGAAGGCGAGGTCAATCGGATCCTGGTCGGACTCGTTGGACGCGAGTGCTCCGATGCGAATCACGTCGGCCTCGGTGAACCCGGGACGCGGCTCGGCCTTGACGAGCTCCAGCCGATTCATGGTGAGCGTGCCGGTTTTATCCGCGCAGACGATGTCCATGCTCGCGGCGTCCTCGGCCGCGTTCAGCCGGGTGACGAGCACGCCGCGTTTGGCAAGCTCGATCGAGCCGAGCGCCATGCTCACCGTGAACATCACCGGCAATGCCACTGGGATCGCACTCATGAGTAGAACGAGCGAAAGCGGCAGAATTTCCAGGATCGGGTACCCCGCCGCTGACGCAAGCACCACGGCGAGCACAACCTGCACGCCGACGATGACGAAGAGCCAGCTCACGAGCCGAGAGATCACATCCTCCACGTGGAGCCGCGGGCGTGCGATCGCCACCAGTTGCGCGGTCTTGCCGAAGTAGGTGCCGATGCCAGTGCCCACCACCACGCCTGTCGCCTCGCCCGAGCGAACGATCGAAGCGGAGTAAACCGTGCCATCCGCCAGCGCGGCCACCTCACGCGATTCACCCGTGAGTGCGGACTGGTCGACGCGGAGCTCGCCGTCCAGGATCCGTGCATCCGCCGGTACAACGTCGCCGATTCGGAGCCGGATCACGTCTCCGCGCACGAGCTCGCGTGCGGGCAATTGCTGCCATTGCCTGTCGCGCAGTACCCGCGCAGAGACCTGCAATCGCCGCTGCAACGAGGTCACCGCACGCGTGGCCCTGCGCTCCTGGAGAAAGCTCAGGATCGCATTGACGAACAGCAGCGCGAGCGCGACACAGAAATCAGCCCACTTGTGCAAGAGCAGCGAGAGAAGCACGATCAGCTCGAGCATCCACGCCGAAAGCCCCCAGAATTTGCGCGCGAAGAGAACCGAGGCACGAACACGCCGTTGCGGGACCTCGTTGGCTCCGTCGCGTGCGATTCGCTCGGCTGCCTGGCTCGAGCTGAGCCCCGTGTGTGGATTCGATTCGAGCGCCTGGAGCCATTCGAGGGCAGTGTGCGGCAGCGATTGCGGCGGCCCAGCCGCAGCACCTGCGCCGTCTGACCCGCTCACGATCCTGTTCGGACCACAAGCACCGGGCATTGCGCGTGCCGCATGACGTCTTCCGCGACGCTGCCCACGAGAGCTCTTGTGATCCCGCCTCGCCCGTGGCTGCCAATCACCACAATGTCCGCCTGCCAGTCCCTGGCCGCCTGCACGATCTCGGCGGCGGGGGCTCCAATCTGCAAGAACGCGAGCGCTGGCTCGGCCAGCCTGGCCCGCGCGGCGAGGCCGGAAAGCAGCCGCTTGCCTTCGGCCTCAGCCTCTGTCTTCAGATCGCCGACCGGCACGCCGCCATCGGGCGCCATGAAGAGCGCGGGATTGATGACATGGACGAGCGCAAGCTCGCCGCCGAGCGATTGAGCGAGTTCGATCCCAACGTCGACCGCGCGAGCCGCGATGGGACTGCTGTCAACCGCGATCAAGATCCTGCGGAAGCCCACCTGTGTTCGTCCTCTTATCGGAAATGCCGTATGTTTCCCAGCGCGGCCGGCCCATCGAGTTGACGTCGATCGCTCCGCCGCGGAACCTCCTCAGCTTGCAGTGTGGCGCTGCGACGTACCCCGGTCAAGCATGACGGCCGGAACGATCTGAAGATCGATGAGCCTCCCTGCGTCCATGAGGCCGAGCTCGATCAATCCGGGCGGATCGGCCAGGATCATTGAACCAGGTCATATTACTCAATGTTTGCGCGAAAAACGAATACCTTGCACGGGCAGGGCCGGATCGTTGACATGGAAGCGTCTCTGGTGAATCGGTCCAACGACGTCTTTTACGACCCGGGAATTCGCAGATGCTGCTCGCTGCTCTCCTTGCCTTGTCCCTCGGCGCAGTGGATGATCCCGCGGGAACCGTTCCATCCGTGGCGTATCGCGTGGTCGCCCCGCCCGGTGATGCGAAGCTCGACCCGTTTTACAAGAAGATGGTCGACGTGGGAGGGCTGCCGGTCGTCTCGTCCGGGAAGGTCTCCGACTACTCACTGCTCGAGGCGGCGTACCTGGTGCGGGAAATGCTCCGCGATCGGCCGGACATTCTTGACGCGCTCGGCAAGTCAGGCACACGCCTGGCCGTGATGGCCGTGACCGAGCGTACCACGGATATTCCCGAGCATTCCGATCTCATCCCCTGGCGCTACTGGGACCGCCGCGCGCGTGGGCTGGGCGCGACCCCCATTCGGCCGGTGGTAAGCTGCGGAGAAGAGAACCTGCTCTGCCTTGAGGGCGATCCCTACGCGGCCGAAAACATCCTGGTCCACGAGTTCGGCCACGCGATCCACGACATGGGACTCAGGCGGCTGGATCCCGCGTTCGACCGCAAGCTGCGTGCGACCTACGACCACGCCATGAAAAAAGGGCTGTGGAAAGGCAAGTACGCCGCCGTCAACCATCACGAATACTGGGCCGAGGGGGTTCAATCGTGGTTTGGCACGAACCGCCACGACGACCACGACCACAACCACGTCGACACCCGCGCGGAGCTTGAGGAATACGACTCGGAGCTCGCGGATCTGATCAAGTCGACCTTCAAGCGCACGGACTGGCAATACAGGCGCCCCGCGCAGCGACCCGAAACCGAACGCCGGCACCTCGCCGGTTTCGACCCCTCCAAAGCGCCCCATTTCGCCTGGGCTGTCGACGGTCGCACCGACCGCGGCCAGGTGCTATCCAAATGGGCGATGCTCGAGCGGCAAACATTCTGGGATAACCGAGACTGGGACTGGTACGAGCGCAACATCCCCTTTCTTGAAACTCCGGACACCGCGATCGACACTACCTATTACTACCGCTGGGAGCTGTTGACCAAGCATCTCACCTATGGCTCACCGAATTCCGGCTACTCGTTCACGGAGTTCATCGATCGCCCGTTCTGGTCCGGGCGCTATGGCGCGATCAGTTGCCCGGCCGGGCATCAGATCTACGAGTCGCGCTGGCTCCGCGACCCGCGCGTCGCGCGTGACTACGTCAGATACTGGCTTGAAACACCGGGCGCGCAGCCCAGGCGATACAGCACCTGGCTGGCTGACGCGGCCTGGGCCCTCGAGCGCGTCCATCCCGACGCGGGATACACACGCTCGCTGCTCGATGGGCTTGTGAAGAACTACGAAGGCTGGGAGCGTGAACACTTCAATAAAGAAGCAGGTCTTTTTGCACAGAGCGGCCATGACGACGGCATGGAGTACAACATCAACAGCCGCCAGACGAAGGATATCCTCCGCGGCGACTGGGCGTACCGGCCGACGCTGAACAGCTACATGTGGGCCGATGCGCGGGCCATCGCGCGGATCGCCCGGCTCGCCGGCGACACGAAGCGCGCCGAGCAGTTCGAGTCGAAGGCCCAGGCGCTCAAGACCAACCTGGAGGCGAAGCTCTGGGACGAACGCAGGGCGTTTTACTTTCCCAGAAGCGCGCGTGACGAAACCCGCGAAGGCGCCACGGTGAAGGCTGGGTCGCTCACGTACCAGACCGGCAAGTTCGCCGGTAATTCGCACGGGCGCGAGCTCATCGGCTACGTTCCCTGGCAATTCGGCCTGCCTGCCCCAGGGCGCGAGGTCGCGTGGAAGAAGCTCATGGACCGTGACGGCTTCTTCGCCCCGTTCGGTCCCACGGTCACCGAGCGCAACGACCCGCAGTTCCTGGTCACCGACCACTGCTGCTGGTGGAGCGGCCAGTCGTGGCCATACGCTACCACGCAAACACTCGTTGCACTTGCAAATGTGATCAATGACTACAATCAGAACGACGTCACGAAGTCGGACTATTTCAGGCTGTTCCAGATTTACACCAGGACGCATCAGAAGGATGGGCGCCCCTATATCGCCGAGGGGGCGAATCCCGACACCGGCTCCTGGCGCGGGTATGACTCGCCGGGCCACAGCGATCATTATTTTCACTCGGCATATGTGGATGTGGTGATTACAGGACTGATTGGCCTGCGCCTGGGGGAAGGCGATCAGGCGGCGGTCAACCCGCTTGTGCCCGAGGGGTGGAGCTATTTCGCACTCGATGATCTGGCGTTTCTAGGCCATCGTGTGTCGATTGTGTGGGATCGAGACGGCACGCGTTACGGAGTGGGCAAGGGCTTGCGCGTGATCGCCGACGGCCAGACGATCGCCGCGCGGGACATGCTCGGGCGTCTGCCTTTTCGGCTCGCTGCGCAAACAAGGCGGCTCCCGCCGAGAGGTGTGAATTACGCGGTGAACAACGACGGAACGGCCTATCCGCGTGTGCTTGCTTCCTCGACGGCCGAGGGAACTTCGCCTGCGAAGATCATGGATGGCAGCGCTTGGTATCACCGCCAGCCGGCGAATCGCTGGGCGTCCGCAGCCGCGCAGGAGGGGCAGGTGTACTGCGGGGTGGATTTTGGGATCGCGCGGCCGGTGCATTCGGTTGCCCTGAAGTTGCTCGACGATGGCGAAGGGGTGGTCGCGCCAGAGCAGATTCGTCTCGAGCGCTGGGATGGCGAGACATGGCAGCCGGTGCCGGCCGTGATTCGGTCTCCCGAGCGTCCGATGGGCCATCGAGCCAACTGGTTCGCGTTCCCAGAGATTCGCACGAGCAAGATCCGGGCGGTGCTGGCGCCGCGCCGGGATGCGCGTGTGGGACTGACGGAGCTCGAAGCGTGGGGCAGGGGAACTCCGCCGATCGCCCCGGCTCCCAGCCCTCCTGGCAACCAGGCAAAAGGCGCGAAGGTCTCGGCTTCGTACACCTCGCGATTCGACAAGGTTGAGGAGGCCGTCGACGGCGTGATCGCGTTCACGCCCGAGCCACGCAACCGCTGGACGGCGTATGAGTCGCCCAACCCAGAGGACTGGCTCGAGATCGAGCTTCCAGGCGACCGCCCCCTGGGCCGTGTGGATCTCTATCTCTACGACGACGGCGGCGGTGTGCGTGCACCCCGGTCCTATCGCATCGAGCGCTGGGATGGCTCGGGCTGGAAAGGTGTCGAATCGCCGACGTACGACCCGCCAGGGCCAGCCGGTGGCGCTCTCAACATTGTGACTTTCAAGCCGGTGACGGCCTCACGTCTGCGGATCATATTCAGGCACACCCCGGCCTCGAAAAGCGGCGTGACAGAAGTGGAGCTACGGGCGAAGTAAATCGCCATCCTCCGGGGGCAGCAGAAGCGCGATGGTCGACCGGTCGCCAGGCTTGACCGCGGCAGAGTACTCGTGCCAATCGTGCGTTCTTGCGCGGAAGTCTCAACTGGATCCTGGTGCGAAGGATCGGCTCTGCCGCGTCCCCCACCCGCTTGCTCCGCCCGGGGAACGGGGATAGAGTTGAAAAACCAAGAGGGTTTTTCGTCGATTTGGTGAAGCCCATGCAAGTCATACCGGCGATTGACCTTCGTGGCGGGCGTTGCGTCCGTCTGAGGCAGGGGGATTTCGAGCAGGAGACGGTCTTCGGGGACGATCCCGCGGGCATGGCCCAGCGGTGGGAGTCGGCTGGGGCGTCGCGGATTCATCTGGTGGACCTGGATGGTGCGAAATCTGGTCGGCCAGTGAATGTCGAGGCGGTTCGCTCGATCACTCGGTCTGTGAAGGTACCATGCCAGCTTGGCGGGGGCCTGCGTGACCGGGAGACGATCGCCCGATGGCTGGATCAAGGGCTCGAGCGCGTGGTTGTGGGCACGCAGGCGCTCCGCGACCCGGCCTGGTTTGAGCGGATGGCAAGCGAGTTCCCTGGGCAGCTTGTGCTGGGGCTCGACGCCCGTGGCGGACAGGTGGCGGCCGAAGGCTGGACGGAGGTCTCGCAAGTTTCCGCGGTGGATCTGGCCAAACGCTTCGATGTGCTCCCCCTGGCTGCACTCGTCTACACCGACGTGGGCCGCGATGGAATGCTCGAAGGGCCCGACCTCGCGGGCACAGGCGCTCTTGCCCAGGCTCTGAGAACTCCCGTCATCGCGTCTGGCGGCGTCGGCTCGCTCGAACATCTCAAACAGTTGCGGACCTTGCCTATCGTCGGTTGCATCGTCGGCAGAGCCCTTTACGACGGCCGGTTCACCCTGGCCGAGGCGATCCAGGCGGGTGGTGCGAACCCGGCCTGAACACTCAGCAAGCGGTTCCCGGTCGAGCCTTGCGTTTCCCGTGCGACCCGCGTGTCTTCCCGAGCGATCGGGCGCGGGTGCGATTCCCTCAATTCGACCCGTGGGGTTGGGAGCAACGCGCCATGTCGACCACCTACCATCTCACCGATATCAGGAACCTCGCGCTCGCGGGACATGGGGCGTCCGGCAAGACCAGTCTTGCGGACGCCCTTCTCTTCGCCGCGGGCGCCATTAGCCGCAAAGGGTCGGTCGACGACGGCACCAGCACGCTGGACGTTGACGAAGAAGAAAAGCGCAGACACTTCACCATCGACTGCCACCTGGGACATCTCGCCTGGTCGGGCAAGCAGATTCACCTGGTCGACACCCCTGGTTACCCTGACTTTATCGGCAACGCCCTCTCGGGTCTCGCGGCCGTTGAGAACGTCGTCGTCGCCGTCTCCGGCCCCTCCGGCATCGAGGTCAATACCCGCCGCATCTTTCAAGAAGCCAGGAAGCTTGGTCTTGGGCGGTTCGTCGTCGTCACCAAAATGGACGCCGACAATGTTGATTACCGCACCGACCTGGCCGCCATTCGCGAGTCGTTCGGTGTGGAGTGCGTGCCATTCAACGTTCCCGTGGGCCAGGGCCCAACCTTCAAGGGCGTGGTCGATGTGATCGCCGAGCACGAGCAGGATCCGGCCGAATGCCCGCTGCCGCCGTCCGAAGCGTATCGAATGGTCGTGGAGCAGATCGTCGAGCTCAACGAAGATATGATGATGCGTTACCTTGAGGGGGAGACGATCGAGCCGGACGAGCTCAAGGTCGCCGCGCACGATGCGATCGCCAAGGGGAAGCTCGTTCCGGTGCTTTGCGTCTGCACCCGCAAGGATGTCGGCCTGCGTGAGCTGCTGGACCTGGTGTCCAACTGCGGGCTCTCGCCCGACGATATCCACCGCTACGGGCGCAGGGCTGAGGACGGGCCTGAAGAGGAGATCTTGCCCACCGAGGATGGCACGCTCGTCGCCCAGGTCTTCAAGACGGTGAACGACCAGTTCATGGGCAAGCTGTCGTATCTGCGGATTCTGTCTGGCCGCATGAGCTCCGACACCACGCTCGTCAACTTGCGGAGCGGCAAGTCGGCGAAGGCGGGACATATTTACGTGATGCAGGGCAAGCAGCAGGAAGAAGTGCCGGAGGCGATTGCCGGCGACATCGTGGCCGTTGCCAAGTTTGACGACCTGCATGTCTCGGACACGGTGTCGAACGTCGGCGGCGGCACCACAGCGCCCCAGCTTCGCCTGGCTCCCATCAAGTTTCCCACGCCGATGGTCCCCCGCGCTGTCCAGCCCAAGGCGCGCGACGACGAGGCGAAGATCTCGGCGGGCCTGGCCAAAATCGCTGACGAGGACCCCACGTTCTCCATCCACCGCGACGCCCAGACGCACGAGCTGGTGATCTCCGGCATGAGCGACCTGCACCTGGACGTGATCCAGCAGCGGCTCAAGCATCGCCACAAGCTCGAAATGAACACGCACGTTCCACAGGTCGCATACATGGAGACGATTTCGGCCGAGTCGGAGGCGAACCACAGGCACAAGAAGCAATCGGGCGGGCGCGGGCAATTCGCCGAGGTGCATCTGCGTGTGCGCCCGCTGCCGCGAGGCGCGGGCTTCAAGTTCGTCGACGCCGTCAAGGGGGGTGTGATCCCCAACCAGTTCATCCCGGCCGTCGAGAAGGGCGTGCGCGAGCAAATGGAAAAGGGTGTGATCTCGGGCAATCATGTCGTGGATGTGGAGGTCGAGGTCTACTTCGGCAAGGATCATCCGGTCGATAGCTCGGAGCAGGCGTTCAAGACGGCCGCGGCCACGGCGTTTCGCAAGGCCTTTGAGCAGGCGCGCCCTGCGCTCCTGGAGCCGATCGTCACGCTCGAGATCTCGATCCCGGGCGAGAAGTTCGGCGACATTTCGGCGGATCTTTCAACGCGGAGAGGGCATCTCACCGGGATGGATTCCCTCTCGGGCGGCGTCCAGATCATCCGCGCTGAGGCGCCTCTGGCGGAAGTGCTCACCTACGCCTCGCAGCTCAAGAGCATCACGGGTGGACAGGGCTCCTTCACCATGGATTTGAAGTCGTTCGATCCCGTGCCAGGCAATGTGCAGTCTCAGATCGTCGACCGTTACAAGAAGTCACGCGCGGGGATTGAGGAAGATTAGCGCGTACGTATCTCATGAAGGGGTCCAGCCATGATCATCCCGTGTTTGCGCTATCGCCGCGCGCTGGCGGCTGTCGAATGGCTTGGCAAAGCATTTGGCTTTGAGAAGCAGTTCGTCCACACCGCTGCCGATGGCGAGGTTGAGCACGCCCAGTTGATTCTGGGCCAGGGGATGATCATGGTGGGTCCAGCGCGGGATAATGAGTTCGGCAAGCTGCTCAGGCAGCCGGGCGAGCTTGGCGGGTTCGTCACACAGTCGATCTACGTGGTTGTGCCCGACCCCGATGCTGTCCACACCCGCGCGAGGGCCGCGGGAGCCGAGATTGTGAAGGAGCCCATCGACCAACCCTACGGCGGCCGAGACTTCACCTGCCGCGATCCGGAAGGCCATGTATGGACATTCGGCAGTTATGATCCCTTGAGCATAAATCAGGCTGGGTCATAGGCCAGGTAGGGCGCGAGCCAGCGTTCGGTTTCATGGACGCTTTGCCGTTTGCGCGAGGCGTACGCCTCGATCTGGTCGCGGGTGATGAAGTCGATTGAGAAGTACCGCGCTTCGGGATGAGCAAAGTAGAAGCCGCTCACCGATGCGCCTGGATACATGGCGAACGACTCGGTGAGTCGAATGCCGGTGGCGGCGGTGGCATCGAGCAGCTCGAACAGGTTTTCCTTGTCTGTGTGATCAGGGCAGGAAGGATAGCCCGCCGCGGGGCGGATGCCGCGGTACTTTTCGCGAATGAGCTCGTCGTTTGAGAGCGACTCGCCCTTGCCGTAGCCCCAGTCCTCGCGGGCGCGTTTGTGCAGGAGCTCGGCGAACGCCTCGGCGAGTCGGTCGGCCAGGGCCTTGCTCATGATCGCGTTGTAATCGTCGTGATCACGCTCGAACTCATGAACAATTGACTCGAGCCCGATGCCGGCCGTGACCGCGAATGCGCCGATGTAGTCGGGAATGCCGCTGGATTTTGGCGCGATGTAATCGGCCAGGGAGCGGAACGAGGTCTGGCCGTCGCGCTCCCATTGTTGCCTGAGCGCCGGGAACCGCATGCGTTCCACCCAGCGCGAGGGGCCGCCGTAGATCACAATGTCGTCATCTTCGGCGTTCGCTGGGAAAAAGCCATAGACGCCGTTGGCGGCGAGTCGCTTTTCGTGGACGATGCGGTCGAGGAGCTTCTGCGCGTCCTCGAACAGTTCGCGGGCGCGCGGGCCGATGTTGGGATCGTCGAAGATCCGCGGATATTTGCCCTTGAGCTCCCAGGTGAGGAAGAAGGGCGACCAGTCGATGAAAGGTACGATTTGCTCGAGCGGGAACTGGGGTAAGACCTTGGTGCCCAGGAAGCTGGGCGTGGCGATCGCGTGGCGGTCGCGTTCCCAATCGATCTGGTACCGCCGGGCGACGGCCTGAGCGTACGGCACGAGCTTGCGCTGAGATTTCTTCTCGAAGGCCAGCCGCTCCCGTTCCTGGACCGCTCGATTGCGCTGGTTGAGCTCGTCACGCGATTCAGGGCGCGAGAGCTGATCGACCACTCCCACGCTTCGCGACGCGTCGAGCACGTGCAACACGATCCCCTGATATCGAGGAGCGATCTTCACAGCCGTGTGCCGCGCGCTGGTGGTTGCGCCACCGATCAAGAGCGGGGTTGTGAACCCGTCGTGTTGCATCGTCCGGGCGACGTGAACCATCTCGTCGAGCGACGGTGTGATCAACCCCGAAAGTCCGATCGCGTCGGCCTGGATCTCACGCGCCTTCGAAAGGATTTTCTCGCACGGCACCATCACGCCCAGGTCGACGACGTCATAATCGTTGCACGCGAGTACCACGCCAACGATGTTCTTGCCGATGTCGTGCACGTCTCCCTTGACGGTGGCGAGCAGGACCCGGCCCCGCGCCCGGTGTTCGCTTTCGCTTGCGCCATTGAGCTGCGCTTGCTTCTTTTCTTCTCCCATGAACGGCGTGAGATACGCGACCGCCTTCTTCATCACCCGCGCGCTTTTGACGACCTGCGGCAGGAACATCTTGCCCGCGCCGAAGAGGTCGCCAACCACGTTCATGCCGGCCATGAGCGGGCCTTCAATGATCTCGAGCACGCGCGTCGCCGACTGCCGCGCTTCCTCGACGTCGGCCTCGATGAATTCGAGATCGCCGGTGATCAGCGCGTGCTTGAGCCGTTCGGCGACGGGGAGCGTGCGCCAGGAGAGATCCTTGACCTTGTCCTTACGGGTGGATTTGACGGTTTCCGCGAACTCAGTGAGCCGGTCCGCGGCGTCGGGCCGGCGGTTCAGCAGCACGTCCTCGACCTTCTCGAGCA
>DAIDHX010000169.1 GCA_027451885.1 Planctomycetales bacterium | reverse complement strand
TAGATGACACGGCTGCTTTCTTGATCGAACGGGCTCCGCTTCGGCTGGTTCTCTGTCGTACGATACATGGTCAACATCGACTTCAAGACCAAGGATTAAAATCTTATGAAGTCCCAAGCTACAGTTCGAAAGGGCATCGTCCTGGCGGGCGGATCCGGGACTCGGCTGTATCCAATCACACGCGCGGTGAGCAAGCAGCTCCTTCCCGTCTTCGACAAGCCCATGATCTATTATCCCCTGTCGACGCTGATGCTGGCGGGGATTCGCGACATTTTGCTGATCTCGACACCGACTGACATCGGCGGCTTCGAGCGACTTCTGGGCGACGGAAGCAACCTGGGGATCTCAATTTCGTATGCGGTTCAGCCTCATCCAGGGGGGTTGGCACAGGCGTTTTTGATCGGTCGAGACTTCGTGGAAGGCTATCCGTCGGCCCTGATCCTGGGTGACAACATTTTTCACGGCCAGGGATTCCAGGCGATGCTCGCCCGAGCGCGGGAGCGCACCACCGGGGCAACTGTTTTTGCGTACCCAGTGCGCGATCCGGAACGCTACGGTGTCGTGGAATTCGATGAGGGAGGCAAGGTACTCTCGATCGAGGAGAAGCCCAAAAAACCCCGATCTCACTTTGCAGTGACAGGGCTCTACTTCTATGACCCCGATGTGGTCGAAATTGCTGCCAATCTCAAGCCTTCGCCTCGAGGCGAGCTCGAGATTACAGACGTGAATCGAGTCTACCTCGAACAGAATCGGCTTGCTGTTGAGCTTTTCAGCCGCGGATTCGCCTGGCTCGACACAGGGACCACGGAGTCACTCACTCAGGCTGCGAATTATGTCGAGGCAGTCGAATCACGGCAGGGTCTGAAGATCGCGTGCCTGGAGGAAGTCGCATACCGCATGGGTTATATCTCCGCGGAACACGTTGAGCGAGCCGCGGCGGCGATCCCCAATGAGTACGGCAACTATCTCCGGGAGATCCTCAAGGAGCCGCAAACGGGGCCAGCCTGACCCGCTTTTCGTTCGATGAGCCGGCTCAGGCGCGATTCAGAAGCTCAGGGCGACGTTCCAAGCTGGTCCATCAACTTGCGGAGCGCGCCTTTCTCGAGGTCGTGAACGCCGTCAATGGCCAGGCCCTTGCCGCGTGCGGCGTCGAGGGACTCCTTGGCCTTTTCCTTGTTGTTGACCTCCAGATAAGCCTGCGCGAGATGAAAGAGCTTTGGCGCGGAAGGATCAGCCGCCACAGCGGTCTCCAGATCCTTGATCGCGCGCCGACTATCTCCGGACCGGAGATAAATCACGCCACGCGTGTCGAGGAAATCTGGAAGCGGACCCTTGAGCGCGATCGCCTGGTTGATGAACCCGAGCGCGTCCTTGCCCTTGCCGTCTTTCAGCGCCATGAGCCAGGCGAGATTATTGTAAGAGATCCCCGTTTTTTCGCCGAGTTCCACGGCTTGCTGGTAGTACTTCTGGGCTTCGTCGTACTTGCCTTTGCGTTCGTAGAGATTGCCCAGGCCAACCAGAAGGGTTGGTGATTTCGAGGCTTTGTCGAGCGCCTTCTTGAGTGCGTCCGCAAGCTGATCAAGCTGGGCCGCGTCGGCCTCACGACCTGGCGAGAGCATCGCGTCGATTCCGGTCATCGCGGCAACCTCGGCGAATGCGGGATCGGAGAAAAGCGGCTCGCAGAGCTTGAGTGCCTCGGCCGCCCGCTTTTGCCGGCCCAGGAACGCGGCCAGAATGAGCTTGCCCCGCGGCGATTTGTCGGCGGCGGCATTGGCCCGAAAGATCTGTTCCGCCAACTGAGCTCGACCCAGCTTCTCAGCAGTCTCCGCGAGCACAACTGCCGCCGTGGGATTGAGATTCGGCTTGCTCGCGTATTTCTGGATCCTCTCAGCCGCCTGGTCGAACTGTTTACGAGCGCGATCGAGTTCGACCTCGAGGAGGAGTGTTGTAAGCGAATCGGACTGCGCGCCCCGCAAGGCTTCGACGAGCGTCTCGGCTTCCTTGATCGCCTCGGTATCATCGCTGGAACGACGCCGAAGGAGTCCGCTGGCGAACTGAGCCAGGTAGAGCGGACGGCGTGAGATCGTCTCGACGTCGCGAGACCGTTCGGTCCGCAGGATCAGCTCGCGGTACTGCTCGCGCGCCTTGTTCCAATCGTCGTCGATATCGTAGAGCCGAGCGAGAAGATATCGATCCTCAGGCCCAGCCTGCTGCAATTCCAGCAGCCGTGTGAGCACCTTGATCGCCTGTTTGCGATGTTCGGGCGTACGCTGGGCGTCGAGCACTCGGGCGAGGACGCGGAGGTCCTCGACTTCCGTGGGTTTGCTGTCCTTCTGCTCGAACGACTCCGCGACAGAGGAAACAAGTTCGAGCGCGTTTGCAACCTTGCGATAATCACCGCTGGAGGCCTGTGTGAGCGCCAACGCGCGCCGTGCCCATTTGGAAATCTCGGGCGCATTTGGCCGACTCATGAGGGCGGCAAGCTCGGTCTCTGCGTCGGTGTTCTGGCCGGTGCGAAGCAAGAACTCGACATAGCGCTTGGCCAGGGATCCGTCCTCCGGCGCTTGATCGCGGGCCTTGATGAGCCGCGTTTTGGCGTCGTCGAGCCAGGGAGCAGCCTTGGTCTTGTCCCCGACATAACCCCGCATGGCAATCAGCTCGTCGCAGATCGCGATTGCGATTCCCGCCCTGGGACCGGAAAGCGCAGACCGCGCCTCCTTTGCCGCTGTCTCAGCGGCTGCAAGCTGTCTTGTCGCCACCAGGAAGTTCACCAGCGAGATCCAGCGATCAGGATCACCCTTGGAAAGATTGACCGCCTGGCGCAACTCGGTCTCGGCCTTGGCCTGCTGGCCGCTGGCGTAAAGCACCTCAACCAGCCAGAGCCGCTCACGGAAGCTATTGGGATTGGAGTTCACGGCCATGCGCGCGATCTCTTCGGCGCGTTGGAAGTCGCGATTCTCGAGCGCGATTCTCGTCGCGGTCCCGCCCAGATCGCTGGCAATCTGCGAGCCGACGGGGATTCGACTGAAGAGCGAGAGGGCTTCGTTGCCTCGATTCAATGCAAAAAGCAGATCGACGGCGCGGCGCACGATGTCGGAGCGGCGCTGGCCGAGCTCAATCGCACGGAGATAGTTTTCGACGATCTCCTCCTGCAACCGCTGTTTCGTGGCGCCATCAATATCGCCCTGCGCGAGCGTCTGCTCATCGATTTCGGCAATCGCAAGCGGAATGAACGACCAGTCCTGGCGCCGTGACTTGAGCTCGCCTAATAGCTCGCGGGCGGAAGTTCGAAGCGATTCCCGCTTGTTCGCATCGCTTTCTCGCTTGGCGAGCCAGATCATCCTCCGAACCTCGCAGTAGCGGCCGAGGATCCCCTCTTCCCCATCGAGCGTGCGAATCTGGCTAATCAGGCTTGAGATTCGATCCCGATCCCCAACCTGAAACTGGAGGTCGAGGAGGGTGAGCAAGACCTCCATGTTGTTCGGCTCATCGACAGCCAGCCGTTCCAGGAGTCGGCTGGCGCCTTCGTACTCCTGGAGCCTCAACAGCTCGGTCGCGAGTCCGGTCAGGAGATTGTGGCGGTCGTCCTTGGAGAACCCACTCGCATCCTCAGCCAGTGCCGTGATGGCCTGGACCATCCCCGCCCCCTTGCGCTGGCCGATGAGTCGGGCGGCTTGAATTCGGAAATCAACCTTGTCACCCAGCTCCTTGCGCGCCTGCTCGAGCACCGCCAGCCCGGCGTCGAACTGCCCTTGCTTGCCGTAAAGATTCGCCCGGGCAAGCCGTGGGTTCGCACTCTTCGGAAACCGCCTGTCCGCCTCGTCCAGCAAGCGCTTCGCTTCTGCATAACGATCGCGTTCCGCGTATTCGTCGATCCGAAGCACCAAAGCCAGATCAGAGTCCGGGGAAGCCTTGAGCTCCGCTTCGATGAGCGCGTCGACCTCGCTCCAGTCTCGGCTGCTCTCGGGGCGTTGCAGATTCTTCGTCACAAGCAGACGGGCAAGCGGGAGTCGCACCTGGGGAATACGGGGCAACAAGTCCCGGTATCCCTGGATCGCGCCGTCAAAATCTCCCTGTGCCGCCAGATTCGCGATGTAGCCCAGGCGGGCCATGCTGTCATTGGGATTGGCGCTCATGGCACGCAGGTAAGCTTCCTGCTGCATCCCAGGCTCACCCAACTGGCTGTAACAGCGGGCGAGGAGCAAGTTCACCTGACTCTTCAGGTTCGGATTGTTGGCAAGCTGCGAAATCAACGGCAGCAATGCCTGCCGCGCCTTGACAAATTCTTTCATATTCACATAGTAATATCCCATTAGATACTGGGTGTACTGGGGCGGAAAACCGAGCCGCTTGAGCTCCTCGATCTGGAGCAAGAGCTTGCCGGTGTCGCCTCGGCGGGCCAGGATCGTCGCGAGCACGATTCGCAGGCGGCCTTGATCGACGAGCTTGTTGAGGGCCGCCTCCAGGCCCGCAACGGCCAGATCGATTTTGCCCTCGCGAAGCTCAAGAACAGCCCGTTTTTCGTAGAGTGGGACCGCGTTCGGCTCGATTTCGAGCGCCTTGTTCACCACGCGCAAGGCCTCGGGCCGTCCCAGCTCTTCCTCAATCAGGTCGGCCAGCTCGGCATAGATGCTCCATTCCTTGGGGGCCATCTCGACTGCCTTTTCGAGATCCTTGCGAGCGCCGGCCTGATCCTTGTGTTTGCGGCGATAGCGGCCCCGTTCCAGGTAGACCCGAAAATCGTCCCGTGCCCGATCGACCATGGCCTCGATCACTGCATCAGCCTGCTCCGGCCGTTGCTGATAGTCAGCCAGGAGTTCGGCCTTGCTACTGTATGCCTCGATCCATTTCGACGTCTTGTGATCGATCGCGGCCTGGTAGTTCGTAATCGCCCGCTCCACGTCCTTCAATTCATGCCGACAACGCCCCAGTGTGAACAAAAGATCGCCGTCATCTGGGTTGGTCTGAAGCAAGATCGTTGCGTTCGTCTGAGCGTCGTCGAACCGACCAAGCGCCAGATCCACGTCCAGGAGCGCCCTGCGCGCGTCCTCGCGTCCGGGATGTTTTGTGACGATGCTCTCGTAGATCATCCGCGCTTCATTTTGATTCGCGAGCGACTTCGAGGACTTGAGCAAGGCATCCGCATAATTCTTCTGAGCATCGATATCGTCCGGAGTCACTTCGACGCGTTCACGTAAAAGCTCGACCGCTCGAGTCAGATCGCCAGACTCCTCAGCCTTGGTCGCTTGAGTTTCCACAACTCGCGTCATCGACTGAATCTGATAACTCTGCAGCCAGTAACCCAGTCCAACAAGCCCGCCGATGCAGACGAGCAGGATCGCCAACCGCTTGAGGATCGTCAGTGTCATGACTAAATGACGCCTTCACATGCAATGGTGGACGCGAGCCAGCGGGTGTGCTACCACCTTTTCTCGCGGGCGCTCACGTACTCGAGCACAAAGCTAACCTAAGTGATATTTTACGAACACCGTGACGGCTGTTCAAGATTCCACGACGTCTGTGCCACTCTAGTTCCCACGGAGTCTTAAAGATTCCCTCGCATGCACCTCTGCTCTCATTATTAGAACACTCCCAGAGCCCCGGTCGATACCGATACTTGAGACATACTTCGCCGTGAGGTGACGCGTGACGTTTGCCCCGACTCGGTGACGGACTGTAGTTCCTGGGCCCCGTGTTCACCTCGCTACCGATGTTCCGAGCATACTTCTCAGCCGGTTGGGTTCAGCCAGGTGCTCCGTTCGATGAATCGCGTTCGAGGGATCCTCCAACCGGAGGCAATTCTGTCTTCCAATCGCCCCTGCGCTTCAATTCAACACGCTTTCCACGAAAAGACCTGGCTTGAACTTGCCAGGAGCACAATCGCCAGCGACTCAATTCAGCTCGGCGCGGGGCGGCCACGCCAAATTAACCAGCCTGCGCAGAACCTCCACGACATCAACCGGATTCTGGACGCAAGTACACACCGATAATCCGAGCACACTTGCTTTGCCATCCCTGTTTTGGAACATGCGTATCGTATCGATGAACTGTCCGTAGTTCTCATGCGTCCACAGCGATGTTTCGCGCGGACTACAGCACGCAAAGCGCGATGAACGGGCCATGGCTGGCGCGATATTCCGTGCATACTTTGGGGCTCGAAGCGCGATTAACCGAGCATAGCGACACGATTAACCAGACATACTTTGGTCATCTAAGTTATTTGCCAGAAATCTCTTGTGTCGCGTAGACTTTGCTCTTAGACTCTTGTCCAGAAGAGAGGCAACACCATGCGGAACTTGTGGCGGTTGTCTTTTGAGAGGTGAGGATCGAGGAGGCGATTGCGAGCGGCCGCTGGCGAGGGTTTTGCCGGGCTGAGGAGGTCTGGAGCGAAGGATGCTGGGATGGACGAATGGAACGACCCCACCGGTCTGGAGAGGCCGGAAGGCAGTGTTCACCGGGGCGCAAGCACGGTCGACGCGGGATGGAAGGATGAGCTGAATCTAGCCGAGTTCCCGATTGCTGCTCTGACGGATCGGGTGCCGGACGGCCAGACAACGCTTGTCTTCGAGGACCGGCTTGAACGTCGTGACAATCCCCCAATCGTGCGTCGGCTCACGATCATGGGCACGCACAAACACGGGCTGCCGACCTCACTGGATGACGAGGTTCTCGTTGGGCTGATTCAGCTCACCAAACGACGCAGCAACTTCACCGATGCGCGGGTGCATTTTTCGCGGTACGAACTGATTGAGCTTCTGGGCTGGCCCCGGAGTGGTCAAAGCTACCGGCGTATCGAAGAATCGCTGTTTCGCTGGGTCGGCGTCGTGCTCATGTATGAGAACGCCTGGTGGGACAACACGGCCAAGAGCTGGGTGGACGAGCAATTCCACGTGCTCGATAACGTCACCTTGTACGACCGCGAGCGCTGGCGGACCTCATCCAAGGAGAGAAAAACGGGTTCGGCAGCAGGTCGAGCCGAGAAGCCTCCCCTGCCACTTTCGAGTTTCCGCTGGAACGAGGTGATCTTTCAGAGCTTTCAGAGCGGAAATCTCAAGCAACTCGATCTCGAGTTTTATCTGAGGCTTCGGCTTCCCACCACGAAACGGATGTATCGATTCCTGGACAAACGGTTCTATCGACGTCCGCGCCTGGAATTCGATCTTCGAACACTTGCCTGCGAGCACATCGGGCTGAGCCGTTCGTACGCTCCGACTGAACTCAAGCGGCGGCTCAAGCCGGCTCTCGAAGAGCTTGAGGCGCTTGGCTTTCTCCAGCCGATGTCCCCCGAGGAGCGGTATGTCTACGTTCAGCGTGGGACGTGGAGGATTGTCCTCGTCCGAGCGAATGAGGAAACCAAGGAGCCTGCGCCGGCCGCATCGGCCGAGCAAATGGAGATTGAAGAGTCCCTACGCCAGCGAGGGGTGACGCCGCGCACGGCTCGAGAACTGGCGACAGGTCAGTCCGCGATCCACATCCGCGCGAAGGTCGAGGTCTACGACTGGCTGATCAAGAAAAAAGACAAGCGCATTGGCAAGAATCCGGCGGGGTATCTGGTGGCGTCGATCCGTGACGATTACCAACCACCGACCGACTTCCGCCCTGCCCTTCCCCTCCGCGAATCCCGGCAAGCGGCTCAGCCCTCCGCTGCGCCGGTGGCAACTGGGGAGGGTGACCTGGAATCAGCTCGGGAGGCCCGGCTGCGATTCGCCTGGGAAGGACTTAGCGAACGCGATCGCGAATCGATCCGTGAGGAAGCGCGGCGGGCAAATCCGGCCATCGCACGCTGGCGTCCCATGCTCGAAGCACATTGCCTGGAAATCCTGGAATCACGCCTGAACCGAATGGACAGGGCGGACGAGCCCTTCCGCCTGGGGGAATGAGCACAGTAGAACCGCCTTCGATCGAGGAAGCGGTTACGTCGGTTTCCACCCCCCTGCCTCGAGCGAGGATTCACGCGGCGGAATCGATATCGCCGTCGTTGCGGTCGGCGTTCGGCTCCGGGCTCCTGCCCCCTCTCCGCTCACGCGAATCGTAAAGCACCATGGAAGCCACGACTGGTTTCAGCAGGTCATTCACGACTTCAGATCGATCTTTGCCGAGATGGATTGCATAGAGCCAGAGCTTCTTATCCACCTCTTCCTCGATGGCAAACATGCGCTGAACGCGTCTCGGCTTGGCTGTTTTCGTCCGCGCGGCGCGTGCCTGTTTAGGCTGGATTGTGCGCTGGGGCGGCTCGAGATCCTGAGCGAGGATTGGCTCAACCGGCTCGGGATTGAGCGGCTGTTCGATCGGCGCAGCGACGGTACTCATCCTGCGCTCGAACTCCGCTTCCGTCATTGTGGGCCGTGTGAGGCCCGTCCGGTTTTCGGGTCCGGGGATCCCGCCTCGCCGACCGGCGCTCATGATTCACCTCCCAACCTGGATCGACTCATCCCACTGCCGCCGGTTTCCATTCCGCTTCAGGATGCCTTGGAAATTGGACGTTCCCGGGCGTCCTGACCGTGGAGATAGAACATCGCCGCTTCTCGATAGGCGTCCGCCCCCGCGCTCAGCCGGTCGTAATGAATGAGTGGCATGCCGCGAGCATAAGCCTCGCGGAACTTGACCGAGGCCGGCACGATCCGCGGGTAGACCCTCTCGCCGAAGTAGTCACGAACCTCGGACTCGATCTGTTTGGAGACGAGAGTCCTGTCTGCGCGCGTGATGAGCACGCCGGCGATTCGGAGGGGGCCGGCATCGGTGAACTCCAGCCGAAACTCGCTGACCGATCGTACGAGATCCTCAAGCGCACGCACCCCTGCGAGCGCGGCGACGCAGGGATCGATGGGGATCAGGATCTCGTTGACGGCGTAGTAAATGGCCACGTTCAGCGGCGTGAGCACTGGGCTCGTGTCGATGATCACCACGTCGTGATTTTGGATTCCCTTGAGCAGGCGGCGGACGCGGAACTCACGACCCTGTCCGAGCCCCTGCGCGCCCCCCATCTGATCTGAGCACGCCCCCAGGCGATCCCCCGGCGCGACCACATCGAGTCCGGGGACGTCGGATGCAACCGCCACTTCCTCGAGTGTCACGTTCTCGAGCAGAGAGTCGGCCAGGCCGACCGACGCGATCCCCCGCGGAAACAGCCCCAGGGCGGCGTTACCCGATGGGTCCGCGTCGACCAAAAGCACACGCTGATCGAGCTCCACAAGCGCAGCCGCCAGGTTAATCGAGGTCGTGCTCTTGCCCACGCCCCCCTTCGCGTTGGTAATCGCCACACTTCTCACAGCTTCCCCCCTCCCCTGCCCTTGCAACCACTCTTAGACAGAAGATCCAGCCTTGTCTTGACTTATCGGCCCAAGCTTGAGAACTGGTTCACTCGATTCCCCGCTTCCCTGCAAACTTGGAACCAACTTGGCTCGGTAACTGACTCGCTGGGAAAGTCGATCGCTTGGAAACTCACCGCCTTGATTCCTTGCGAACGAGTTCGCAAGGAGCCCATCTTCCAACAAACCCAGATCGCTTGGCTCCTTGATGCCAGGTTGCCCAGTTGGCTGGGTCGTCATGACTTCAATTCGTTCCATCGACCAAATCATCAAGAAAGCTTGAAACCTGGTTGACTTGGGCTCCAGCTAGCAAGCCAACTGCTTCGCATGGCTTCCATGCAACCCAGCGAAGTCGATCGCTTGATCGCCCAGCCGCCAAGGCGCCTGGCTCAACTTGGACAGTTGCCAAATTGGAGCCCATTTCTCCTGGGTTCCATGAGAGCTTGGAAGCTGGCTCAGGCTGGTAAATGGGTCCCCAGCTTGCTTGTTGGCAAGTGAGTGGCAGCGCCAATATGCCTGGCCTTCAATTTCATGGAGTCGGCAAGTCTCCTGTTTCAACTTGAGAGCTTGAAACCAGCAGAAACGTGGAATCAAGCGAGCTGTGGTCCCCTGGAAACAGGGCGTTGTGATCAACTTGGCGTCTTGCTCAACTTGAGTCCCTTGAACCAAGAAACCTTGCATGGCAAGGTTCCAGGTTGATGGTGGGGAATTGGAGACCTGGTCCCTTGATCTCGTGGTCGCCAGTCTCCATGTTTCCCAGTGGCGTGGGTACCAATCCGTCCTGGTTCCCAGTCAAACATTGGAACTGGATGGCTTGCCCGCATTGGAACCAAGTCGTCGAGCCATCTGGCGCGCCCTGGCTCCTTGGAGTCAAATGCTCCTCGGTAACAAGGACTCAATGTGTCTGCGCCGACTTGATCCCTTGTTATCATGAGATCCGATTGAAGTTGCTCCCAAGCTGGGTGAGGCATCAAGGCCGCACGGCCGCCATGGAAACTCGATTGGCTTGATCCCAAGCAGGGATCGCCGAGGAATTTCGAGCTGTCCACGGCCGTGATCGCGCGAGCGGTTGACGAGCTCGTTTCGCGATCTCGACGGCTTATTTGAGCGGTGCAGCAGAGTTCTCAGCCATCGATGTGTTTCGCGCTGACCGCATTCACAGCGGGCTCCAAACCTTCAGGCTCCGGCACGCGACGAAGGATCGATCTGGCGTTGAGCACGAATTCGGAGCAGGGGGGATAGGAACGGCATTCAGGTACTCAAAAAAATCGTCATCGGAGACTTGACAGGCGTGTAATCATCGTTGCATCATAGCACGCTAGTATGCGGGTGTGCTCTTGAATCGCGGGATGAGGATGTCAGTGAGGCAGAGCAGGGCACCTTGGGTGTCTGGGTCGTTTGGGTCAAAAGCGAGGATGCTGGAACGAGAAATTTGACTCAGCGCGGATAAGCCTGCATGTTTTCTCGATTCCTTGAGGTTTATCTCGACGAAGCAGTCTGGGCAGGCTGGCCAACCGGAATTATCGCCACAATCATCGCAGTCCTCTAGAGCGATCAACGCGGGGTGTGAGAGATGGTCATGCGCAAGGGGTCGTCGGACATCAGGTCGCGTGGGCGCAACGGACGACTGGGACTGGGTGAGCGGCGGAAGTCCGTGCGCAAGTCGCGGATTCTCTGGACGGATCTTGAAGGGCTTGAGACGCGAGCTTTGCTTGCCACGATTCCGGCCGTGACCCCAACGGGCGCGCCAATCAATATCTCGATCTCGCAAGGCAACTCGGGCGGTGCCAATGAGAGCAGCCCCGTGGTTGCCATCGACCCGACCGATCCCCAGAAGCTGGTGGCGGTCTGGGTCAACAACGATCCGGCCATTCCTGCCCCGAGCCCTCAGATCACGATCGAGGGCGCGTACTCCGTGGACGGGGGCAACGTGTGGAATGCGTTCAACGTCAGTTCTCCCCTCGCCGATCCGAACACGACCAATCCCACGATCCCTTATTCCCAGGAGACGAACCCGAGTGTTGCGTTCGATCGGAACGGCAATTTCTACGTCCTTGGCCTCTACAGCAATTCCGGCGACACGAGCGGTGAGTTGAATCTACGGGGGTACAACTTCTCGAACGATGTACCCACGCAGGGCGGGCTCGGGGTCGGCGCGGACACTCAGATTTATGCCTGGACGCCGAACTTTGCGGCAGCCGCCCAACCGACGCTCGCGGTCGATTCAAACCTTCCCAGCTTTACCGATCCGACGACAGGGAAGACCCAGACCGATCCCTACTCAGGGAATGTTTACGTGGCCTGGTCGGAAAACGCGATCGCGCCTGCGTTCAACCCGCTCGGCGGTGGTTTTAACAATCATGTCATCATGCTCTCGGTCTCGAGTGATCAGGGGAAGACCTTCAGCGCCCCGATTCTGACGAGTGCGAGCGGCTATGGCTCAACCCCGCAGCGCGACGGATCGCCCCAGATTATCATCAGCCAGGGCCGCACTCCGGGTCAGAGTGGAGTGGCTGGCGATGCGGGGATCGCAGGCGGCCAGGTCACGGTGGCCTGGGATGACTTTGGCACGCTCGCGACTGCGTCTCCGCCACAGGATCAGCTTCTTAATAACATCGTTGCACCGGGATATAACTACGGCTTTCAATCCACTGGCGGCAGTATTACTCCTGGGAGCACGACCACCTTTTCGCAGTCCGTGAACATCCCGTCAAACGACATCGCCGCGCTGCTCTCGATGAGCGTGACCGTCAATATCCTCGATCCGACCGACACCAACCTGGGGCTCGCTCTGCAAGCACCGAATGGCGGCCCGATCTACAAGCTCTTCGTGCCGCAGACGGTCGGTGGGACGGCGAACAATGCGATCGGAATCTCCGGCGTGAATGTCGGCGTCGTGAATGGATTTGACGTCGGCACGACATTTACGGACAACGCATCGCGGAGCATCGTCGACATCAGCCTGACGGGTGCCCGAGGCGCATCCGCGCCCTATGTCGGGAAGTATCTTCCCGAGCAGTTCATCCCGGGCAACCCGTCGTCGTTTGCCCAGTTCCTTCGCCAGGTGAAGGCGGCGGGCGATGTGAATGGCAACTGGACGCTGATCGCGACCGAGACTTCAACCACAGCCCCCACGAGCCCGGAGAATCTTGATTCCTGGTCGCTCAACTTCAATTCTGGACTGACGATCCAGCCGACTGATTACAACATCTCAGCGGCGGCCGAAGCGGCCGCGCCCTTGAATCTCACGGTGGTGCAGGGGAGCATCACCAACAATTTCCCGACGTCGTCGCCGACGAATCCGAATGGTATCGGGCCTGGTCTGGTTCTGGCCCAGGACAACACGCTGGGTTCGTTTAGCCCCTACGAGGGCCGGATCTACGCCGCGTTTGTGGGTTACTACAACGTCACGGTCGACGGAGTCAAAACTCCGCCCAGCACAAATACGAATATCTATCTCGCCTACTCAGACAATGGCGGCCAGACCTGGAACTACGCGGGCCAGGTGAACAATGATAGCGGCGTCACCGACGGCTACACGGGCGCGAACTATTCGCCGACGAATCCCGACATCATCATCGGCCGCGCTCATTTCATGCCTCAGATCACCGTCGACCAGTCCACAGGGACGGTCGTGATGAGCTGGCGCGACGCCCGCGACGATGCCTCGAACGCCCGTGTGGCAACGTATCTCGCCACCAGCATCGACGGCGGCATGACGTTCAGCGCCCAGACTTATGTCAATCCCCAGGAAACCGCAATCGACGCGATCACCGGCAACACGGTGGTGATCGGGCCCATGCCCGATAACGAATCGGGCGGCAATCCATCCACGAACGCCGCGTTTGGTTATGGGATTCAGATGGGTCTGGCTGCCTATGACGGCCAGGTCTATCCGATCTGGTCTGGCAACTTTAACCAGGGGTTCATCAACAACGGCACGGTGGATGGCAATCCGCTCGCGATTTTCTATCGCCCGACCGTGATCGCCGCGGGTCCGCGGGTCGTGACGAGCGACATGGGCCCGATTCCTTATTCAGAAGCGGCGTCAGGTCAGGTCTCGTTCACTGTCACGTTCGATCGGCCGATCAACCCGCCGAGCCTGAATGGCTACACGACGACGCCGAGCTTTGTACCGGCGGATGTGCAGGTCTTTTATCACGACACGTCGAACACGAGCTCGTCGATTCCGCTCAAGGTGCTTTCCGTCGCGCCCGTGTTTTCGAGTGGAGTGGGTCCGAACGGCATGTTCGGCTACACGACGTTCAGGGTCAGCTTCAGCACCACGACGCAACCGACAGGTGTGCCCAGCGGAATCTCGAACTTCACCGGTACTTATAGCTATCTGATCGCGCCGGACGACGGGAACGGCAACCCGATCGTCTCACCAATCCCCTCGTTCGGGAATGTTCAGGTTCAGCAGAATCCGATTGGTCCCGTGCCCGCAACCCAGGTGGGCTTACGGATTCCAAGTTCGGGCTCGGGCGGCAGCGGCACCTTCCAGGACGTCACCACCTCGACCATCAATCTGTCGGGATACGGCAATCAGGTCGTGACCGGTGTCGAGGTGAACCTCTCGCTCACCGCGACGTATGACGGCGGGCTTCAGATCACGCTCATCGCACCGAACGGCAACTCGTCGATTCTCTACTACAATCCTGGCGACACCGGCAGCGGCTTTACCAACACGACGTTCTCCGATCAGGCGACGCAGTCATACACCTCAAGTCAGGCCCCATACACCGGGGTGTTCTTGCCATTCGCGCCGCTAGCGGCTCTGAACGGCGGACAGGTAGACGGCCGCTGGACTCTCGTGATCGACGATTTCGGCTCGAACAACGTGGGCCAGCTCCAGAGCTGGTCGCTCGCGGTGCAATCGACGAAGGCGGTCTTCGAGCTTCGCCCGGGCGCTCCGATGGACCAGAACGCGAACGGAACGCCAGACCAGAATCCGCTGGTCACACCGTACACGGGCCTCACTCCGGGCGACGTCTACGCCGTGCCCACGCCCAGTCCGTCGGTTCCGGTCACCTTCGGGCCCAATCCTCTGTCCATTCTTTCGCCTCCCTTTAACCAGCAGACTCTGCCACTCATCGTGCCCGGGCCGACGGTCGCCGGCAGCTCGGTTCCCAACGGCACAGGCTCTGATAATCTGATCACGAACGGCTCGACGAGCACGATGAACGTGACGTTCGACCGGCCGATGCAAGTGAGTACGTTCACTCCAGCCCAGATTCTCTCGATCATGGGTCCCGCGGGTTCGGTTTCGGGCCCTCAGTACTTCCCGAACGATTCCGTCGACCAGGTGATCCCAACCCAGACGGCGAACGGACCGGGAATCCTGTCGTCCACTCTCACCGTGCCGAACTTCGGCTCCTCGTTCACGGCCGGGCTGGTCACGCTCAACCTGAATATTTCGTCCGTGACGGACTCGCAGCTCACGGCCGAGCTGATCTCGCCGACCGGGGTGACGGTTCCGATTTTCGCCAATGTCGGCGGCTCAGGCAGCAACTTTGTGAATACGACCTTCGCCGATTCGGCCGCAACAGCGATCGGCCAGGGCTCCGCTCCCTTCACGGGAACGTACCAGCCTCAGGGTCAGCTTTCGAGCCTCGTCGGCTCCAACGTGAGCGGCCAGTGGACGCTCCAGGTCGTAAACACGGGGACGAGCAACACCTCCGTGCTGGTCAACTGGTCGCTGTCGATCACGCCACAGCTCACGGTCACGCCGATCAATCCCGTGGCAGGCGCTGCCACGACGTTCCAGATCGGCTTCCCGATGCAGGATTTGAGCGGCACGTACACCATCGATCTCGCGCCGACGATTTCCGACACCTTCAATCAGCAGCTCGACATCAATCAAAACGCGGGCCTGGCGGTTCTGCGCGATCAGGGGCAGAACAATCCCACGATCAACGCAACCTACAAGTCGACCGGCCCGGTTGCGATTGCCGCGCCTTCGGGAGGCTCGTCGAGCACGGTGATCTCTTCGATCACGGTGCCCGATAACTTTGTTGTTCAAGGCGACACAACCACTTCAGGTATCAGCGGCCTGCGTGTTCAGCTCAACATCAGCTACCCGGTCGATCCCGATCTTACCGCCACGCTCTATTACGACTACGGCGGGCCGAGCCAGCTTGGTGTCACTCTCTTCAGCGGTGTTGGAAACGGCGTCAACAAGGCGAACTTCACCAACACGATCTTCGACGACAACGCCACGACGCCGATTCAGGAAGCCGGCGCGCCGTTCTTCGCGACCTTCAATCCACAGATTCCGCTCGCCAAGTTCGCGGGGATCAACGCCAAGGGCGTCTGGACCCTCGTGATTCAGAACTCCGCAACCGGAAGCGGCAGCGCGGGCACGCTGAATAGCTGGTCCTTGAACTTCCAGAAGCCCACGCCGACCACGGGACTGGGCGAGCCTGGCAGTGACGTCGCCAGCCTGTCGTTCCGTTTGTATAACCTGGGCCAGGCCGATGCGATGTCCAGCCAGGCCTGGACGGCGGTCGGCCCGGCGTCGATCTTTGGCGCGAGCGGTCGGATCGGCGGAATTGCCATCGACCCGTCCGATCCCTCCGGCAACACGGTCTTTGTGGCTGGGGCCAGCGGCGGCATCTGGAAGACGACCGACTTCCTCACCACGAATCCCGCCGGTCCGACCTGGATTCCGCTCACGGATTTCGGGCCGACTTCTGGGGTGAACATCGGCAGCATCACGGTGTTCGCTCGCAACCACAATCCGAACCAGTCGATCGTGATCGCGTCGACAGGCGAGGGAGATACCCAGTCGCCTGGCGTGGGTTTCCTGATTTCTCA
>DAIDHX010000168.1 GCA_027451885.1 Planctomycetales bacterium | reverse complement strand
GACATGGTCTCGACCGTGAGCCACGAGCTCAAGACGCCGCTCACCAGCGTGCAAATGGCCGTGCACCTCTTGCTTGAGGAGGTCGTCGGCCCGCTGACTCCCATGCAGATTGAGCTTCTGCTTACCGCCAGGCAAGACGCGGATCGCATCTTGACGATCATCAACGATCTGCTCGACCTGGCGCGGATCGAGCACGGCAAGGTACTGCTCGACGTCCACCCAGTCCCCGCGCGGGCGCTTGTGACCGAAGCGATCGAGCGTTCCCGCCGCGGCGCGACCGACAAGGGGGTCGAGCTCGTTGCCAACATCGAGCCGACCACGCCCGACGTCCTGGTCGATCGCGAGCGCATCAAGCACGTGCTCGATAACCTCATTTCGAACGCGCTACGATACTCGCCCCGCGGGGGCTCGATCCGAGTGGGCGCAAGTCCCACCGGGCGCGAGGTCCGGTTCCACGTCGAAGATGAAGGCGAAGGCATCCCCGCCGCCGACCTCAACCGCGTGTTCGACAAGTTTCACCAGGCTGATGCCGCGCGCGGACGAGAAGGCGCGGGGCTGGGCCTTGCCATCGCGCGCGAGATCGTGCTCGCGCACGGCGGCGCGGTCCAGGCCGAGAACAGCTCCGGCCGCGGAGCCCGTTTCTCCTTCACCATTCCCGCGGCCGAGCCCGAAACACACGAACTCACACAAGGATCACTCACATGACCCACCGTTATTGCATTCTCCACGCCGACGATCTGCCGAGCTTACGCAGCCTTCTGCGCGGATCCCGCGGACCCGCGCAGAAGGGGAACTCCGCCAACGACGGCCAGGCCGAGCTCGTCGTGGAAATCCGCCGCCCCGGCCCATTCTCAATCCTGCGCGAATGGTTCCCAGGCGGACCAACCCGCCCAGAACACGGAGCAAGGTCATGACGGCAATCGTCTCGTTCACAATCGGGATCGTCCTGTTCGCCTCCTTTTTTGGCCTGCTCGCCGCCTGCGAGCGGCTCTAACCGAGGGAACAACCACCATGATCTATGTTGCGGCATCCGCCACCGTGGGCGCTTTGGTCTATCTGATTTACGCCATGCTCCGGCCCGAGCAGTTCTAGGCGTCGAGGAGATCGCACGACCGTGGATATTACGTGGATTCATCCGTTCTGGGCGCTCCTCTTGCCAGTCGCGCTCGCGATACCGCTCGGCCGATTCATGGCCTCGGTTCTCGACCCGCCGCCCGAACGCGCGGGGCACGGCTTCGACCGGCTCACCCACTGGGCGCTTCACGCCCTCGGCCGCTCGAAACCCCAGGCCATGGACTGGAAGGCCTACGGCAGAGCGTTCCTAATCTTCAATCTCACGCTTTTCGTGCTCTCATTCCTGGCGCTCGAGATGCAGACCTGGCTGCCGCTCAATCCGGACGGCAAGGGCTCGCTCGCGGCCCACGGCTGGAAAGACGCCTCGGGCACGATGCACGAAAACGCCGACACCGCTGTCATCTTTAACACCGTCTGCTCCTTCGTCACGAATACAAACTTGCAGCACTATTCCGGCGAGCAGCATCTCTCGTATTTCAGCCAGATCGGCGTGGTCATGTGGCTCCAGTTCGTCACTCCCGCCTGCGGCCTGGCGGTGATGCTGGCGGTGATCCGAGGCCTGCGCGGCGACCGCAATCTCGGCGACTTCTGGCACGATCTCGTCCGCTCGCTGCTCTTTGTATTCCTGCCCCTGGCGCTCGTGGTGGCGATCCTCCTGGCGGCGAGCGGCGTGCCCATGACCTTCTCAGGCGCGGCCGACGCAACCTCCCTGGAAGGCGTGCATGCGCCGATCGCACGCGGTCCCGTCGCTTCGTTCGTCGCGATCAAGCAGCTTGGCACCAACGGCGGAGGCTTCTTCGGACCAAACTCAACCCATCCCTTCGAGAACCCCACACCCTTCTCGAACCTCGTCGAGATCGTGTCGATCATCCTGGTGCCGATGGCCACGATCTTCATGTTCGGCAGAATGATCCGCGACGCGAAGCACGCGCGTGTCCTTTTTCTCGTGATGCTCGGCATGCTCCTTCTGGGAATGTTTGTGGCAATCGGTGCCGAGCTTGGCCATGGCCCAGCCGTAAAGGGCGTGGCGCAAGGCCCACTGCTCGAGGGCAAGGAAGTCCGCTTCGGCCCCATCGCCTCGGCAACGTGGGCGGCGATCACCACGGCGACTTCAAACGGCTCGGTTTACGCCATGCTTGACAGCTTCCAGCCTTACGGCGGGCTCGTGCCCATGTCGCTCATGATGCTCAACGTCGACTACAGCGGCGTCGGATCTGGTTTCCTGAACATGCTCATGTTCGTGATTGCAACTGTGTTTATTGCTGGACTCATGGTGGGGCGCACGCCCGAGTATCTGGGGCGCAAGATCGAGGCGCGCGAGGTCAAGCTGGCGATGGCCTCGCTGCTCGTGCATCCGCTACTCATCGTGACCGGCACAGCGCTGTTCGCCGCGACCGAACTGGGATCGAAGAGCGTGGCCAATCCGGGCCCGCACGGGTTCAGCGAGATTCTCTACGAATTCACCTCCGCTTCGGCGAACAACGGCTCGGGTTTCGAAGGGCTCGCGGACAACACGCCGGCGTGGAACATTGGCACGGGGATTGTGCTCCTGCTGGGCCGATTTCCCTCGATGATTCTGCCGCTGGCGATCGCGGGATTCCTGGCGGAGAAAAAGTACACGCCCCCCTCGCTGGGCACACTGCCGACCGACGGCGTGACTTTTGGCGCCACGCTTGCCGGGGTGGTGCTCCTGGTGGGCGCGCTCTCGTTCATGCCCGCGGTGGTGATGGGGCCGGTGGCTGACGGCCTGTCGCGGCAGGCCGCGCCTGAGTCTCCCATCCCAGCCCAGACGGCCGAGCCTGGATCCGTACAATCTCAATCGAAGGACGCACACTAATGGGGATCGCGACACTCGAACCCATGCCCGATGTTGAAAAGCTCAAACTGAATCGGCGCTCGAGCCGCCACCTGCGGCTGTTCGAACCAGGGCTCGTGAAGCAGGCGATTCTGCGATCGATCGTCATGCTCGACCCCAGGATCCAGGCGCGGAATCCGGTCATGTTTCTGGTCGAGGGGGGCGCCCTGCTGACCTTGATGGTGGTGATCGAATCGATCGCCACGGGCGCAGACCTGGGCCTTATCCTCTACCAGATCGCACTCGCGTTTTTGCTCGTGCTCACGGTGCTGTTCGCCAATTTCGCCGAGGCGCTCGCCGAGGCGAGAGGCAAGGCCCAGGCCAAGAGCCTGCGCGATACCCGCAGGCTGACCACGGCATCCCGGCTCGGTGACGATGGCGAGATCGAACTTGTGCCCTCCAACGAGCTCAAATCGGGGGACAGGGTCATTGTCGAGGCGGGCGCGATCATCCCGGCCGACGGCGAGATCATCGAAGGCGCGGCCTCGGTGGACGAATCGGCCGTTACCGGCGAAAGCGCGCCCGTGATTCGCGAGGCCGGCGGCGATCGCTCCGGTGTCACCGGCGGCACGCGCGTCCTTTCCGACCGCATCATCATTGAGATCACCGCCGAGCCAGGCGCGAGCTTTCTCGACCGCATGATCGCGCTCGTCGAAGGCGCCAGGCGGCAAAAAACGCCGAACGAAATCGCGCTTGCCATCATTCTCGCCGCGTTCTCCATCGTCTTTCTGATCGTCACCGCTTCGCTCTACCCCATGGCACGGTTCTTTGACGTCACGCTCGACGTGCCGACGCTCGTGGCGCTGCTCGTTTGCTTGATTCCGACCACGATCGGCGGACTCCTCGCCGCAATCGGCATCGCCGGCATGGACCGGGCGCTGCAGGCGAATCTCGTCGCCAAAAGCGGCAAGGCCGTTGAGGTCGCGGGGGACGTGGACACCTTGCTGCTCGACAAAACAGGGACGATCACCCTGGGAAATCGCCGCGCCACGCGGTTCACTCCAATGCCAGGAGTCGACGAACACGAGCTCGCCCGCCTGGCCGCGCTCGCCTCGCTCGCCGATCTCACTCCCGAAGGCAAGAGCGTGCTCGAGCTCGCCAGGCGAGACTTCGCGGTTGACTCAAACGCGCCTGACGGCAGCCAGTTCATCGAATTCTCCGCTCAGACTCGTTCAAGCGGCGTGAATCTGCCAGGCGGGCTCTCGATCCGCAAGGGAGCACCCGACACGCTCGCAAAGGCTGCCCTCGCCGCCGGCCACGAAATCCCCGAGAATTATCAGCCGATCGTCGATGCCATCGCGCGTGACGGCTCGACGCCGCTGGCGGTCTCACGCGATGGCCAGATCGTGGGTGTAGTTACGCTTGAAGATATCTTGAAACCTGGGATTCAGGAACGGTTCCTCCGGCTCAAACGCATGGGCCTGCGCGTGGTGATGGTCACCGGCGACAACCCGCTCACCGCAAGGTCGATCGCCGATCGCGCGGGCGTGGACGACTTCATCGCCCAGGCCACGCCTGAGGCCAAGCTGGCGTACATTCGCTCGGAGCAGGCCGGCGGCAAGCTCGTGGCCATGATGGGCGACGGCACCAACGACGCCCCTGCGCTTGCCCAGGCCGACCTCGGCGTGGCCATGAACTCCGGCACCCAGGCGGCCAAGGAGGCGAGCAACATGGTCGATCTGGACAGCGACCCCACCAAGTTGATCGAGGTCGTTGAGATCGGCAAGCAGCTTCTCATGACCCGAGGAGCGCTGACGACCTTCTCGATCGCCAACGACCTGGCGAAATACTTCGCGGTCATCCCCGCGATGTTCGTGGAATTCGCCCCCCTGTCGTCGCTGCGGGCACTCGACGTGATGGGCCTTGCCAGCCGCGGCGGCCATCAGTCGGCGATCCTCTCCGCCGTGATCTTCAACGCGGTGATCATCCCGCTTTTGATTCCAATCGCCATCAAGGGCGTCGCCTATCGACCGGTGGGCGCAAGCGCGCTGCTGAGACGAAACCTGCTGTTTTACGGCCTTGGAGGCGTGGTCGCGCCTTTCCTGGGAATCAAGCTGATCGACTGGATCGTCGACCCAATCCTGTCTGTCCTGGGCCTGGCCTGAGCCGGTCCCGCACGCACAAAGAAGAGGGGTTTGCCCGTGAAACGCGATGTCATCACATCTCTGTCGGCCTGCCTGGGCACGCTGGTTTTGTGCTCGGTGGTTTACCCGTTCGTGGTCTGGGCCGTCGCCCAAATTGCCTTCCCCTGGCAGGCGCAGGGGAGTTTGATCGTGCGCGACGACGGCACGATCGTGGGCTCGAGCCTGATCGCGCAGAGCTTCAAGGGGCCGGGCTACTTTCACCCGCGCCCCTCCGCCGTCGACTACAAGGCCGACGCCTCCGGCGGCTCGAACCTGGCGCCAACCAACCCGCAGCTCACCGAGCTCATGTCCACACAGGCCGCCGCCGAAGGCGCAACGCAGTCGCTCCACCTTCCTGTCGATCTGGCGACCCGCTCCGGATCTGGCCTCGACCCCCATCTCTCGGTGGAAGCGGCGAAATTCCAGGTCGAGCGAATCGCCACGGCCCGCGGCATAGACGCTCTCGCGCTCGCCCAATGGATTGACCGCAGGGCAGACCACTCGTGGTGGTTCCTGGGCGCGCCTCCGCGGGTCAATGTGCTTGAGCTCAACCTGGCCCTCGACGGCAAGACGACCAGTCGAGAATAATCGAGGCTGTCTTCCAGGATCCTTCCGGAGCGAGGCGCCATGCCACAGACCGAGCTCGATCGCCCCGCACCCGAACAGTTTCTCACCCTCATCCGCCGCCAGGCGCGGGGCCGGCTCAAGGTCTACCTCGGCTCGGCACCCGGCGTCGGCAAGACTTACGCCATGCTCCGCGAAGGCCGCAGGCTCAAAGCGCAAGGCGTTGACGTCGTCGTCGGCCTGGTCGAAACCCACGGGCGGATCGAGACCGAGGAACAGATCGCTGACCTGGAAATCGTTCCCCCACGCATCTTCGAGTATCACAGCCTCACACTCCGCGAGCTCGACGTCGAGGCCGTGCTCGCACGCAAGCCCACGGTTTGCCTGGTCGATGAACTCGCCCACACCAATGCGCCCGGCTCCAGGCATCCCAAACGCTACCAGGATGTCGAGGATTTGCTCCAGGCAGGCGTACATGTGATCACGACAGTGAACGTGCAGCATCTCGAAAGCCTCTATGACGAAGTTCAGCGCGCCACGGGAGTGCGCGTCAAGGAACGCGTCCCAGATCACGTACTGGCCGAGGCAGATCAGCTCGTCAACGTGGACATCTCAGTCGAGGACCTGATTGACCGCCTCAAGGAAGGGCGAGTCTATTCCGCGGAGCGAGTCGCAACCGCACTTGAGCGCTTCTTCACACCGCCCAATCTGACACGCCTGCGCGAGCTCGCACTCACCGAGATCGCGCACCTGATCGACAACCGCTCACGCAAGGCCAACGCCAGTCGGACCGCGTCGCTCGCAACCGATCGGGTGATGGTCGGGCTTTCGAGCCGCGGCCCAAGCGCCCCCGCGCTTCTACGCAAGACCGCGCGGCTGGCGGACCGATTTTCCGTGCCCTGGTACGCTGTCTATATCCAGACTCCCGCGGAAGACCTCACGCGCATCGACGCGGCCACCCAGCGCGCGATTGGCAAGAATCTCGAACTCGCCCAGGAGCTAGGGGGAATCCCCATGACATTCCGAGGCCCGGATGTCGCCAGCACCATCCTGGCGTTCGCACGCGAATACGCGATCAAGGTGATCGTGGTGGGCAAGAGCCGCCAGTCGCCCGTCAGGCGCTGGCTTGGCCGGTCGATTCTCGAAAAGCTTGAACGCGAGGCCCAGGGAATGGACCTCTTTATCGTGGACGTCTAGCGTTCGCTCTTGGCTTTATTCACTGCGTTTCCAGGAGTCAAGGAAGACTCATCATGCCGTCGGGTCTCGTCGTCTTTTCTCAGGGCCAGGCGCATCTTGACTTGCCGACGGAAAGGTCGGCATCAGCGCCACGGGCGAGAGATCGATCAAGATTCCGATTAGGCATGTCCAGGGAGGACGACCAGATATGAGCATTTACCATCGCAGCACTGCATACTCGCTTGGATTTGTCGTTATATGCCTTGCCATGCACGGCAAGAACGCGGGCGCCCAGAATGCGCCCCTGGGCGTTGCGGTAGAATCGCCGATTCCTGCCAGAAGACCCATTCCTCCACCGGCGAGCCCGATCCTGCAAGCGCTCGAAAAGCGCCCGGAACTCGACCGCGCCGGGAGCTTGCCCTGGATGAATCGCGCTAGTGCTACCCTGGATCCGGGCGTGCTACCGGCCCAAAGCCCAAGATTCTCCCCCGAGACCCGCAGCGCGACTCCAGGCAGCGAGGCGAATGTTCCCTTCCTGCAGCGGCTCTTTGAAGCGTTCTTCGTCGAGGAACCCGAAGGAGAAGGCGAGGCCAGCCAGCCCCGCAGAGTGGCCCCATCGCCCTACGATTCACCGCCTTTCCCGTTCTCAGAACACCTTGGTCCCGTCATCGGGATTCGCGACGACGCCGTTTGGCCCCTGATGGAAGCACTCGAAAAAGGCCCAAACGGCGACTTCTGGAAATCCAATCGCATCAAAATCTATGGCTGGGTCGATCCCTCGGTCACGTTCGGAACCGCCAGGCATTCGAACATTCCCGAGGTTTATAACATTGTTCCCAATTCACTTCAGCTCTCCCAGGCCATTCTCATCTTCGAACGGACCACCGATTCCTACCAGACCGACCACGCCGATTGGGGCTTTAAAATCACCAACCTCTATGGCATCGATTACCGCTATACCACGGCCAAGGGATGGTTCAGCGACCAGCTTCTGAAGCACAACAACCTCTACGGCTACGATCCGCTCCAGCTCTATTTTGACATTTACTTTCCCCGGGTCGCGCAGGGGATGATTCTCCGCGTTGGGCGGTATATTTCACCGATCGACATCGAAGCTCAGCTTTCTCCTGAGAACTACTTGTATACACACTCGACGATGTACTCGGTGGATCCCTACACCTTCACTGGGATCCAGCAGATTTTCCGAATCAGGGAACGCTTCTACATCATGAGCGCGATCCAGGCCGGCAATGACATGGCGCCCTGGACCAGCTCATCCCAGCCGAACGGCGAATTCCTGGTCAAATGGGTCTCACCGAACAACAAGGACATGATTTTTGGAGGTGTGGACTCCATTGGCAGAGGTTACTACAAGAACGGTCACGACGACTTGCAGGTCTCATCGATCCTCTGGGAGCACAAGTTCAACGACCGTCTCCATACGATGACCGAAGCCTATTACATCTGGCAACGCGACGCGCTTACTGGTGGCACGGTGATCAACGGCCCACCGCACTCATTCTTTCCGAGCGTTGGCCCGGGCACCCTGATCCCCGGCTTATCAGATTCGCTTGGCATCGTGAACTACACGGCATACAAGCTCGGCGACAAGGATCGCCTGGTACTGCGATCCGACATCCTTAACGATCCCCAGGGCCAGCGGCTGGGCTACAAGACGACTTACTTTGAGCACACGCTCGGCTGGGCGCACTACTTTTACGATTGGCTCGTTCTCCGGCCTGAAATCCGCTTCGACTACACTTCCGGCGCCAAGGCCATCGACAATGGGACAGCGCGGGAGATGTTCACATTCTCCGCCGATCTCATCATTCGATTCTGAAGCGACCAGACACTCGCCGGCGGCTCCGCCCACGCAGGGGTGTCCAAGCATATTCCAGCTTGAGCGGTCATACCCACCGGGTCGTAACGCAGTCGGTGCACGCGAGAACGGCGAAGAGCGATGATCGGAAAACAACACGGAGCGGAGAGACCAGAGCCTGGCCTCTCCACTCCGTTCTGATCATCGGCCTCGCTAGAGCCAGCCTCACGCCTGGAATTGCACGGCGATATTCCAAAGGATAGTGAGGGCCGTGGCGTTGCTGAGAATCAATGAGCCACGAGCTCCTTTTCGCCAGGCGAGTGGACGCCATTGCCGTTGGTCGACGGGGCAAGCAAAAGCTCCGCGGCGATGGCGTATTCGCCATGCTGGCTCTGGTCGAGCCCCGCGAGTTCCTGCTCCTCCGTCACCCGCAGCGGGATGATCAGATCTGTCAGCTTGAAGAGGATGAAGGCCCCCACGAAGCTAAAGACCGAGACGATGACGAGCGCATAAAGATGCGCGATGAAGGTCTCGGTCTTGCCGCTCGTGAGCCCCACATCCTTGGCGAAGATGCCAGTCGCGAGCATGCCAACCATGCCGCCGACGCCGTGGCACGGAAAGACGTCGAGCGTGTCGTCGAGTGTGGACTTGCTCTTCCAGTGGGCAGCTAAATTGCTAACCACGCTGGCCACGAGCCCGATGACAATGCTCTCGCGAATGGTGACGAAGCCGGCCGCCGGCGTGATCGCCACCAGGCCGACAACAGCGCCGATGCACGCGCCCAGTGCGGAAGGCTTGCGCCCCCGCATCCAGTCAAAGAACATCCAGCCGAGCATCGCCGACGCGGACGCCGTGTTCGTCGTCGCGAACGCCAGCGCGGCGGTCCCATTGGCCGCCACCGCCGATCCCGCATTGAACCCAAACCATCCAAACCAGAGCATCCCCGTGCCCAGAATCACAAACGGTACATTCGCCGGAGACATCGTCTCGTTCGACTCGTGCGACTTCCGCCGGCCCAGAATGAGCGCACCCGCAAGCGCCGCCCATCCCGCCGACATGTGCACCACCGTGCCGCCAGCGAAGTCCAGCACACCCCACTTGCGGAGGAATCCATCCGGATGCCACGTCCAGTGGGCAAGCGGCGAATAGATCAAAAGGCTGAAGAGCACGATGAACAAGAGATACGCCGAGAACCGGACCCGCTCCGCGAATGAACCCGTGATCAAGGCCGGCGTGATAATCGCGAACTTGAGCTGGAACATCGCGAAAATCGCCAGCGGCACCGTCGCGCATAACGCCTTGTTCGTTGTCTCTCCGACTCCGTCAAACATCAGATAGGTGAGCGGATTCCCCACAACACCCCCGATGCTGTCCCCAAATGCCATGCTAAACCCAAGTGCAATCCACACCAAACTGATGAGCCCCAGCGCCACGATGCTCTGCAGCATCGTCGACACAACGTTCTTCAGACTCACCATCCCGCCATAAAAGAAAGACAGACCAGGCGTCATCAGCAGCACCAGTGCTGATGCCGTCAGCATCCATGCGACGTCCCCTGCGTTAATTGCCTCTCCCGGCGGAGTTTGCGTCGGCGTGCCCTTCGCAAAGGGCAAAAGTGCCACCACCGCCAGAACCACAAGCAAGATGAATGGAAACGGTGTTGCGCGTTTCACGAGCAGCCTCGACCTCTTTTCAGGCACAATCCCGCCCAGGGACAAGATTCAGGGACCCACTCCCTGTTCCTCGCAGCGACCGCCGACATGCTACAAGCTCATGTATAACAGTAGGTTGCGTCGCTTTGGCTTGACCTTCCGGGGGGGTGGAGAGAGTTCAACAGAACGAAGGAGAGCGAATGATATGCCGGTTTCACAAAAATGAGATCGAAGCGTGCCTGGACTGGAGACGTGCGAGCGAGTCAAAGGAAACCGGCCTCCGGGCGCCCGGTCCTGGGTGTGGACAAGGCGACGGAAGGCCAGGCATCGGCTGGAGTCTCCGCGCGATCTCGCGGCCGTGGCGCGGCCTGGGAAGCCAATCAGAAAAGGAGAATCACGTCGAATGCGAGTGTGAGCTGGCTCCCGCGAGTCTGATTGCTATAGGGGGTGCCGAACTGCGCCCAGTCATAGCGGAGCTCAGGGCGAATCCAGAGGTAATCCTTCGGTTTAATAATGCCGCCGAGCGTCATCTCATAATACGTATCACGGTACCCTGTGCGGTCGCCGGTCGGATCCCAGAAAACTTCACTCCGCCAGACCCCGGTGATCTTCGGGGTCACGTTGTACAGAAACCAGTTGCCGAAGCTATACCACTCCGCGTTGCGGGAGGCCGTGGTCAGAC
The DNA here is from genome assembly GCA_027451885.1 of Planctomycetales bacterium. Taxonomy (GTDB): domain Bacteria; phylum Planctomycetota; class Planctomycetia; order Isosphaerales; family Isosphaeraceae; genus JAKBAP01. Next base: position 12,691 of record DAIDHX010000168.1, on the reverse strand, counting down.
CGTTGTTGGCGAGCCCGGGGACGTTCTGTTCCCAGGCCTGGTCGGTCTCGATGACCTGCGTGAGCTTGCCGCTCTCGCCCCACTTGTGCGTGACGACGGTGGTGAACAGGGTCCGTTCGTTGGTGGCGTAACGCGGGTTCGGGCGCAAGGCAGCGCTCGGGATATTGATGTACCCCGTGGGATAGATCCCTTGATTGCCGGCCAGGTAATGCGGGAACTGGTTCGGCCCCCAAACGCAGGTAAACGCGACGTTGGTCTTGGTGTCCTTTGAGGTCCAGTTAAAGCCGCCTGTATATCCCCAGATGTAGTTTTCGTTGATCCAGCGGTCCCAGCCGTTGATCGCGGCGTTGAAGAGGTTGAGCTGCGGCGTCAAGTGCAGCGTGGTCAAAACGCCCACATGACGGAACGGTTGACCGTAGTTGAACATGTAAGGGACCGAGAGTAACGGGCGGGCGATCGCGGGCACTTGCTCATAGCCGGCAAGCGCGTACCAGAGGCCGCCCTTCACGTCGAGGCCGCCTTCGGTCAGAATCGGCAGGTGAACCTCGCCATAAAGCTGCGACAGGTCGTAGCCGGCGAACTGGCCAGGCGGAAAAGCGCCATTGAACAACCCCTGCATGTAGTTGAATTGCCAGTCGTTGCCGAACATGTTGTCGATGCGGAAGCCGAAATTGACCTTGTCGTTCTGCTCGAGCGGGTTTTCCACGACGAGGTAATACTGGTTCCCCATCCACTGGTCAGCCTTGAAGTTGGGCGTGACACCGAAGTTCTTGCCGTTGCCGAAGCCGTTGGCGTTGCCGGTGAAGCTGTTCTGCAGCCAGCCGTAGATCTTGACGGGCGAGTCCCGCATGTCGAGCGCCCGCATCAGCAGCGTCGTCGGCGCTTCGCTTTCGGTGGCGGCTTCGGCCTCGGCCTCAACGGTTGTCGGTGAACCGCCGCCCAGACCACGAGATTCCGCGGGGACAGTCAGGTCGGGGATCGTTGTGTCCTCGGGCACACCGCGAGAAGGAGGCGCCTGCTGAGGCGGATCGTTGGCGGGTGCGTCTCCCGCCGGTACCTGGCTCCGCGTGATGCCCGGGTCGACCCGAAATGGTCGAGGAGGAGGGATTCTGGGCGCCTCGCCTGGCGGCGACTGTTCCGGCAATGCCACCAACCGAGGCCGCTTCGGAGCTAGAACCTGCTCCTGACCCCCGCCTTGCGGATCGCCTTCGCCCGCCTCGGCCCCAATTGCCGCCGCGGCGTACAGCACGATCCAGGTCGCTCCCGACAAAAGTTTCCTCTTGCGCACCATCCGTTTCGCTCACTTCCCTCGACAAAAGAAGCCCAATCGATTCCAACCCATCACCCGACAACCCCACCCATGATCACCGGCCCACGCCGGCAACAGGCCCTGCATCCAAGATCGCACTCCTCGTGATCGACCGAGTCATCCGCCAATCCCGCCCACACATGTCCGTTTGGCCGATGTTTTCGTCATATCGGTTACATCCCTTCATCTTCTCGCACATATCGAACGCCCAAAAATCGGAATTCCGGGCGCACGACTTGATTAAGGATTTGAGAGCTCATGGCAGCCCTGGGACGTCATGACTATGCTGTGGATAGGGAAAAACTCGATCGCGGGTGAGAGACGCTCATGAAGCTTGCAACATTTGGCGCGGGCTGTTTCTGGGGAGTCGAAGCCACGTTCCGCCGCGTTCCCGGCGTGGTCGAGACGGCGGTGGGATACGCCGGAGGCACGACTCCGAATCCGACATACAAGGACGTCTGCACGGATCGGACCGGGCACGCCGAGGTCGTCCAGGTCACGTACGACCCCGAAAAGGTAAGCTACGAAGAGTTGCTCGAAGTCTTCTGGAATTGCCACGATCCCACGCAAAAGAATCGCCAGGGGCCCGATGTCGGCACCCAGTATCGCTCGGCCATCTTCTATCACGACGAGCCGCAAAAAACCGAGGCGCTCGAATCGAAGGCCAGGCTGGAGTCGCTTGGGCGGTTTCGCCGTCCCATCGCCACCGAGATCACTCCAGCCCCAACCTTCTTCCGGGCCGAGGAGTATCACCAGCAATATCTCAAGAAACGCGGGCTTGAGAGCTGTTCCACCGAGCATTGAGTCGAACCAGCGCCAGGGCCTACCTATTTCACCCAACCCTCCCTGACGCTTGCCTCTTCCCCGGGGACCGTTCTGTCCCCGGAAGCCCGACCGCGCCCCCGATACGAGCACGCAGCGCGCGCTCGTGCGTGCATTCGTGCCAGGTCCGCCTCTCAACGCCGGCACCCAGCCGGTCCCAACGCCGGCGCCCAGCCGGTCACGATTTTCCCCGCGCTGGGTTCGGTCCGCGCGGGCACAATGGGTTCGGTTCGCGCGGGCACAATGGGTTCGGTTCGCAGTCGACGGTTCTCCTTTTCTGGATTCACGTTACAGAGAGCCTTGGCGCGATTTCGCGCAGCGGTTGTGGCACCAGTTTCTGACACGCTTTGGCATCACTTTCTGACGCGTTTGGGTTTGCTTCGTCGCCGCGGAAACAACACCCTCGACCACGCCCCCGATACGAGCACGCGGCGCCAGCAAGTGCGTGCATTCGTGCCCGGTCCGCCTCTCAACGCCGGCACCCAGCCGGTCCCAACGCCGGTGCTCAGCCGGTCACGATTTTCCCCGCGCTGGGTTCGGTCCGCGCGGGCACAATGGGTTCGGTTCGCACAGGCACAATGGGTTCGGTTCGCAGTCGACGTTTCTCCTTTTCTGGATTCATGTTACAGAGAGCCTTGGCGCGATTTTGCGCAGCGGTTGTGGCACCAATTTCTGACACGCTTCGGCTTCACTTTCTGACGCACCTGGGTTCGCTCCGTCGCCGCGGAAACGACACCCTCGACCGCGCCACCGATACGAGCACGCAGCGCAAGCAAGTGCGTGCATTCGTGCCCGGTCCGCCTCTCAACGCCGGCACCCAGCCGGTCCCAACGCCGGCGCCCAGCCGGTCACGCTTTTCCCCGCGCTGGGTTCGGTCCGCGCGGGCACAATGGGTTCGGTTCGCGCGGGCACAATGGGTTCGGTTCGCAGTCGACGTTTCTCCTTTTCTGGATTCATGTTACAGAGAGCCTTGGCGCGATTTTGCGCAGTGGTTGTGGCACCAATTTCTAACAAGCTTTGGCATCACTTTCTGACGCGTTTGGGTTTGCTTCGTCGCCACGAAAACAACACCCTCGACCGCGCCACCGATACGAGCACGCAGCGCCAGCAAGTGCGTGCATTCGTGCCCGGTCCGCTTCTCAACGCCGGCGCCCAGCCGGTGACAAAACGAACACGAACCGCAGGCCAGGTGGTCAGGCCCGGCTCGCATCTGCCTTACGGGTTCATCGACTCGGGAATTGCCGAGGTGCTTTGCGTGAGTCGTGAAAGGTCGAAGACGAAAGCTGGAAGGCTCAGACGCCGTTCCAGGTTCTTCTCACCATGAATCTAACGCACGTTGGCTCGGCTCGAATCAAGAATCCCCCTGATCTCTGCTCGGCCCGGTTGGGCTGCGCAGAGACTGCGGATTCTCACGAAAATCCCAATCGTGACGCCCTTTAACGCCACCCGATGCCCAGGTCTTCCCGCGGCAGCCAACCGCCTCCCTCTGGCGTAGGACAGGCGTGGTCATTGCGTTTCATGGCGTAGGACAGGCGTGGTCATTGCGTTTCATTACAAGGCAAATCCCTGCGCTGAGGCGGCGAGGAAGACGCGAATCTCGCCCCTTCCGCCGACAAAAGACGCTCTCCGTGGTCATTTTCGACGCGGTTTGCCCCGCCGAGGCAGAGAGGGGATGTGACCACTCGTATACTGGATTCTACAACGACGGATTCTACAACGACTGTCCTTTGTTTGGGGGCTTTGTTTGTGGATTCTACAACGACTGTCCTTTGTTTGGGGGCTTTGTTTGGGCCTTTTCGAACCCGTGGCGTCTGGTTCTGCCCTTTTGTTCTGCGGCAAATGGGCGTCTTTTCCTGGACTTTTGCCGCGGACAATGGACGTCTGGTTCTAACCGCCTGTTCTGCCTTTGACCTGCTCTGAGACTCCCTGAAACTCGCTGACAGGCGCCGCCGCTCTCCAGGGCCAGACAGGGGAGAGCTCGGGTCAGCGCGAACGTGGCCGTCTGGGTGGCAAAACATCACATTTCGCACAAACCATGTGGGGATTCCTTAATAGCGAACAAGGAACGTCGTGTTATTCCTAAATCGCCGCCAATGCTGTTTTTTGTGAACGGGCGAATGATTCCTATTGTGATTAAAACGCCCACGATTTAAATCTGTAATGGTTAATTCCCATACATCGCTTCCCTGCGTGTTTTGGAGGCCCCATGCGAATTGCAATGACTCGTGTTTTGCTCGCTGCGCTTGTCTGTCTCATCGCCGATTCCCGTGCCCGGGCACAGTCCGGCGGGAGTTTCGTTGGCGACATCCTGGTCTCGACGGACCTTTCCAATGGTGGGACCGCGGGCGCTCAGATGGGACAGATCCTCGCCTACAAGACGGATGGAACTTACGCCGGAGTGTTCGCCACGCTGCCCAATACTCCCTACGCGACCAGCACAATCGCTTACCCGGTCGGGTTGGCGATGGGAGCGGATGGCAACGTGTACGTAGCCGATAAGAACAATTACGACGTGCTCGAGTACAACGGCGCGACTGGAGCGTTGATCTCGACGTTCGTGACGCCCAATAGTTCGGCCTACCAGCTCTACGGGATCTCGTTTGGGCCCAACGGGAATCTCTTTGGCGCGGACATTTTGAACAATTCGATCGACGAATTCAACGGCAAGACGGGCGCTTATATGGGGCAGTTCGTGGCCTCGGGCGCGAACGGCCTGAATAGTCCCGGCGACGTGTTGTTTTCGCACAACGTCATGTACGTGTCGAACGGTGACAATACCGTCCTGGCATACAACGCGACCACGGGCGCATACGAGACGAAGTACACCCTGCCAGGCGGAGTGGGCTCAGTATCTTACCCTTATTACATGGTGGCCGACAAGTCCGGAAACATTTATATCGCGGGTGGGAATACCGAGGTCTACAAGCTCGACATCAGCTCGGGGAACGTGTCGGTGTTCGCCACGGCGCCCCTTTCGAATACGAGCGACGGCCTTCTGTTCGCGCCCAACGGCAACCTGCTCATGAGCGATGGCAATACCTATTCGAACAACATCTACGCCTTTGATGGCACTACAGGCGCGCTGCTTGGGAACTTCGCTTCGGTCAACACTTCCGGTGTGAGCGGGTATCCTGACAGCATGATTCTCGACGCCGCCGCCGTGCCCGAGCCAGGCTCCATGTTGCTGCTCGCCATGGGCGGTTTCGGCATCGTGCTTGCCCGTCGGCTGCACCGGCGAAGGTCCGCGGACTGACGCTCACAACAGATCCGAATTTACGATTTAATTCTGCTCACTTCTCAAGGCCGGGATTTTACCTCGAGGCATGATGCCTCTCCATGTTCATTACCGCGACTGCCTTTTGTTGACATTTGCCGGCCTTGGAAGAGCCAGGGCGGGCAAGACAAACGCGCTGGCGTTTCGTGCTCGTCGTTGCCAGTGCCAATACGAGCCCGAAGCGTACGCGAGAGAGCGAATTCGTGCCGGGTCCCGTGGTGAGAGCCTCCGCCCAGGCGGTCACCATACGAGCGGTAAACGCGTGGTTGCGCGCGGGGTGCGAGGGCAAACAAGGTGTCTGGGTTGGGACACACGAGCGCGCGCTTCGGGCTCGTATTGATCGTGGTCGGATTAGCATTGCATCGACTGTCCTTTTTCGATGCGTTTTGCCCCGCCGAGTCGGTGCAAGGGGCGATCAAGGCCAGGCGTGACGCAAAATCGGCACCAATCTGGGGACCCGCAAACAACATCGCCTGCCCTGAGTTGCCGCGCGCGGCGGCCAGGCGTCAAATCGCGCGCGACGGCCAGGCGACAAATCGCGCGCGGCGGCCAGGTGTCAAATCGCGCGCGACGGCCAGGCGTCAAATCGCGCGCGGCGGCCAGGCGACAGAATCAGGCAAGCACTGATGCGATCCCGGGTTTTCGATCCGATCATCAAATGGCCAAGAAACTTGTGACGACCTGAACCGGAGAATTGAAGCGCTCTGCCGGCGGGATCCAGATTTGCTTGACAGAAATGGGGCAAATCCCTAGGGTTCGGCGTCCGATACCTCCATGGAAGGAGATGCGAGCGCGGCCAGGGAGCTCCTGGTTGCCCGCTGATGTCAAGGGAGTGATCCTCGATGAGCGTGACGCCCCTGTCCGTGTCTGTGCCCGCGTTGAACCTGAAGGCTCAGTACGAGCGTATCCGGGACGAGATCGAGCCGGTTCTGAAACGGGTTGTCGACAGCCAGATGTTCGTGCTCGGTCCGGAAGTGGACGCTCTCGAGCGCGAAGTTGCGGAGTTCTGCGAGGTCGCGCGCGGCGTGGGCTGTGCGTCGGGAAGCGATGCGCTTCTGCTGCCGCTCATGGCCCTGGGCATCAGCGCGGGGGATGAGGTCATCACCACGCCCTACACGTTTTTCGCGACCGCTGGCTCGATCAGCCGGTTGGGGGCGAAGCCTGTCTTCGTGGATATCGAGGCCGATACATATAATATTGATCCCGCGCAGATCGAGGCGGTGATCACGCCTCGGACGAAGGCGATCATCCCGGTTCACCTTTATGGCCAGGCAGCCGACATGGATGCCGTGAACGCGATCGCCCGGAAGCATTCGCTGCACGTGATCGAGGACGCGGCCCAGGCCATTGGCGCTGTGTACAAGGGGAAGCGGGTCGGCGGCCTGGGAACCGTGGGTGCGTTCAGCTTTTATCCCTCCAAGAATCTGGGCGGCTTTGGCGACGGCGGGCTCATGACGACGGACGACCCCGTTGTCGGCCGCGCACTTGCCCGGCTCCGCGTGCATGGGATGGAGCCCAAGTACCATCACCATGAGATTGGTTTCAACTCGCGTCTGGACGCCCTTCAAGCCGCGATCTTGCGGGTCAAGCTGCGTCATCTTGAAACCTGGACCTTCGAGCGCAGGCAGGCTGCCCAGCGCTATCAGAGTCTGTTTGAGACGCACGAGCTCACGGACTGGATCAGCACGCCTCGCGAGCGTGATGGCCACGTTTCGGTTTACAACCAGTACGTGATCCGGGTGCCGGCCGTGATGCGCGATCCCATGCGTGAGTTTCTGACGAGCCGCGGCATTGGGACCGAGATCTATTATCCGATTCCGCTGCATCTTCAGCCCTGCTTTGCGGACCTGGGATACAAGCCGGGTGATTTCCCGCGGGCGGAGACCGCCGCGCGAGAAACCATCGCCCTGCCCATGTATCCTGAGCTGCTCGACGAGCAACAGCGTTATGTTGTGGGGTCGATCCACCAGTTCCTGGACGCGCACGCGCATCCTCGGCTCAAGGCCGACCGGGCGGCGTGAGCGGTCCGTGGGTGGCTTTTGTTCATTCCTGGTTCGCGTCGCCCGTGGCATGATCAACGTGCCCCGCGCGCGATTCGAATACCAACCAGGCGATGGCTTCGCGGTGCAGCCGCGAGAGATAGGACTTGGAGCAGCCCACGATCGCGGCGGTCTCGTCCTGTGACTTACCTTGAAGGTAAATCATACGGCAGGCCGCCGCGTGCGCCCGTGGCAGGCGCTTGAGCCAGTTCTCGACTGCCTCGTTCGATTCGATCTCGCTGCCGACGGGCTGGGCGGGCTCGATCCCGATGACGCGGCCGTATTGCTCGGCGTCCTTGCCGAGCGCCTGAAAGGCAGGACGCGGCTCCTGGCCATCCCGCGAGCCCGAGGCCATCATCAGCCGATGATAATCGCGTAGCGCCCCCCTGATCCGGTGCCTCGCGAATGTCGCAAAGCTTACATTCCGCGCTGGATCGAACGACTGCGCTGCCTCCACGAGGGCGAGTAACGCGGTTGATTCCAACTCGTCACGCTCCTCCGGCCAGTAGCGATCTGCCCGCCTTGCCATCGACCGCGCAAGCGGCAAATACTGCAACGCGAGGCCGCGCTGATCTTCTGAGAGCGGAGATCGCGCCCGAGGTTTGACCGGGCTGTTGCCTTCGACCGATCCCCCTTCTTGTGCGGCACTCACTCGATCCGCCTGACGAATCGCCCGTCGGATCGGGATTGTATCCGGGCCGGAATCCACCCGCCGACGCGTCCCTTTCTCGTTCGCCACGGTCCACCTCGATCCCCTCCATGGCGCTAATGCGTGACTCCGGCCACGACGCGAAGCCCCCCATTCAAATCCCACTGCCGCCCGCACCGACTCGCGCGATCCGTCGACTCGCATGAACGCCTCGCCTCGTCATCGAGGACAAAAGGACCCTGCCTGAGCCCGGCCATCCGGTTTCACAGAACCGGATGTCGACTCTCGATTTCTATCCCGTAACCACAAGATATCCGACGTATATGGGATGTCAAAAATTGCGAGGGATTTTTTTGTTGACTCTGAATGCGAGATATTCTAGATTTTGCCCTCGAATCTGAGGATGGCGGGCGGAGCAGTGAATTCCCGCATCGGGGATACCGTGTGAATCAAGAACTGGATCTCGAATCGGAGTGGGTCGGGCGGGTGAGAGCCGGGCTGGTGTCCTGGTACCGGTCTTGCGGGCGCGATCTTCCGTGGCGGCGAGATCGCGACGCCTATCGGGTTCTCGTGTCCGAGACGATGCTGGTGCAGACGACGGTGGCGGCGGTGATTCCGTATTTCGCGCGATTTCTGGAGCGGTTTCCGGACGTCCAGGCGCTGGCGAGGGCAGATGAGGCGGAGGTGGTCAAGGCGTGGGAGGGTCTGGGCTATTATCGGCGGGCGCGTCAGCTTCACGCGGCAGCGCGCACGATTATCGAGGAACACGGCGGCGCAATCCCTCCCGATCCCGAGCGGATTGCCGCGCTTCCTGGCGTCGGCCGATACATCACAGGCGCGATTGCGTCATTCGCCTTCGACCTGCCCGAGCCGATCGTGGAGGCGAACAGCCAGCGTCTGCTGGCGCGTTTGCTGGCGATTCGTGGGGATATCACGCAGGGTCAAGCACGAGAGCGAATCTGGCAAGCGGCTGCGCGGCTGGTGCCGCCCAGCGAGGCGGGAGTCTTTAACCAGGGCCTTATTGAACTGGGGGCGCTTGTCTGCGTTCCACGCGAGCCCCGGTGCTTGATTTGCCCACTGCAGGCGCTCTGCCAGGCCCGAATCCTCCGCCTCGAGGATTCGATCCCGGAGGCTCGCTCTCGTCCGGCGATGCTTGAGGTTTCCGAAGCCTGCGGCGCAATTGCTCGCAAGCAGGCATGGCTTCTGCTGCAACGTGAGGATGGAGGACTTTGGGAGGGATTCTGGGAGTTTCCCACGATTCACGTGGCCGGCGCGGATCCCGCGGGCCGGTCGTTCCAGGAACCTGTGAGTCTCAGCGACGGGCTGGCGCGACTGACTGGGATCAAGGCCCAGATCGGACCGGTTGAAACGACGATTCGCTACACGGTGACGCGGCACAAGGTCAAGCTGGCGGTGCATCGCGGGGTCGCGTCAGAGGGGAAGGCGCGGCCGGGTCGGGGGTTCAAGGCCGTGGGTTGGTTCCACGCTTCCGAGCTTGCAAGCCTGACTCTGAGCTCCGCCAGCCGCCGGCTCGCGGTGTGGTTGAAAACCTGCGATCATGAAGCCTAAAAGAAACTCACGCTCATAGGCTGCACTCTTTTGTGGGAGTGCGTTCGAGGTTATAAGCAATCTACCCGCGGATTCTGATGTCACCCGATGCTCGGACGAATGTGAGGAGATCGCGATGAAGTTGCCAGTGCTCGCTCGTCCGATTGATCGATCCCAATCAACGTCGATGTTTGCCGCCACGGGCGGGACGATTCAGCCCGCTGGAGAGGGCAGAGGCGATCCTGTTCACATCTGCATGTGTCCGAATGGCACGACGGTCGAGTGCGCCGAGGGCATCGGATGTCACTGGGACTCCACCAAGTCTTGCTGTGAGTGCGATTCGTAATCAGCTCTGCGCCGGGCGTTCGTAAGGCCCAGCCACTGATCTCGCGGCGAGGGCGGTGCAGTCGAGAGCATGGCCATGCAACAAGACCATGCCCCTGAGGACCCCATGGCCCGACCGGAGCCGAATTCCGGCGCAGCGGCTGAGCTTTGCCCGGGTGCGGCGGCGGCGGATTTACCCATCTCGGAGCCTCCGACGCCTGTTCCGGCGAGTGACCCTGAAACAACGCTTGCGCTGGATCGGTCAACGCTCGACGGTTCGAACGATCAGACGCTGGCGCTCCGCGGGCTTGCAAGTGCGGACCTCACGGCCGCGGGCGGCCTTGAGAAGTTTGGGATCAAGCCTCTGCGGTCGTCGCGCGTTTCAAGCGAGACACCCCAGCTCGGTGTCTTTGGCGATTACATTCTCTACGAGCGGATTGCCCAGGGCGGCATGGGCGCGGTTTACAAGGCCCGCCACATCAAGCTTCAGCGCAAGGTTGCGCTCAAAATGATTCTCTCGGGGCGTCTCGCGTCGCGAGAGGACGTCCACCGCTTCCAGCTCGAGGCCGAGGCCGCGGCCAGGCTCGATCACCCAGGGATCGTACCGATCTTCGAGGTCGGGGAGCATGACGGCCAGCACTTCTTCTCCATGGCTCTCGTGGAGGGAGGTTCTCTGGCCAACAGGCTCAAGAGCGGCCCACTACCGCCGCTCAAGGCTGCCGCCATCATGGCGGAGGTTGCGGACGCCGTCGCCCACGCACATCAACACGGCATCATTCATCGCGATATCAAACCTAGCAATATTTTGCTGGATCGCGAGGGCAAGCCGCGTGTGACAGATTTTGGGCTGGCGCGCAATCTGGAGGGTGATAGCTGCATCACCTCGGCGGGTCAGGTGCTCGGCACTCCCAGCTACATGCCGCCCGAACAGGCGAGCGGGCGGATCGACGCCATCAGCCCCGCGTCTGACGTTTACTCGCTGGGCGCGACCCTTTATGCGATCACGACGGGCCGGCCGCCGTTCCAGGCTGCAACGCCGGTCGAGACGCTCAAGCAAGTGCTTGAGCGGGAGCCGTTGTCGGTGCGGCAGCTCAACGCCGCGGTGGATCGCGATCTCGATACGATTTGCCTCAAGTGCCTGCAAAAGGATCCCGGCCGCCGCTACCCAGGCCCCGCGGAGCTCGCCGACGATCTCAGACGCTTCCTTGCGGGCAGGCCGATCCAGGCGAGACCGAGCAGCCGGCCCGAGCGGGCGTGGCGTTGGTGTCTGCGTAACAAGGTCGTGGCGTCGCTTACGGCGGGGATTGCAGTTGTGCTGGCGTTGAGCTCGATCGTGGCGAGCGTGCTGGCGATCCAGGCGGACCGGGCTGCACGCGCAGCGATTGCCGCGCAGCGCTCGAGCGAACGCCGTTCGTACGACGCCGAGATGAATCTCGCCTACCAGGACTGGAAGGAGGGTTACACCAATCTGGTGGAAGCGCGGCTGGCGCGGCACATGATTCCAGCCGGCGGCGAGGATCTCCGCAACTTCGAATGGTACTTCTTAAGACGCCTCTGCCATGGCGAACTGGCCACCCTGCGTGGGCATACTGGGCCGGTGCGGGCGCTTGCATTCGCGCCTGACGGCGCCCGCATCGCATCGGCCCAGTGCGATTTTTCCAGTGGGACCGAGATCCAGCTCTGGAACACGCTGAATCGAGAGCCGGTCTGGAAGGTGCATGTTCCCTGGGGTTTCCTTTGGCGTCTGGATTACAGTCCGGATGGATCGTGCATCGCCGCGGTGGGCGGCGGCGAGCTTCAGTCGGGTGAATGCCGAATCTGGAGCGCGGACGATGGGCGAGAGCGGAAGCGCATCACCAACCCCGCGGGATCCGCCGGGCTGCGTTCGCTGGCCTTTGCGCCTGGCGGGCAAGAGATCGCGCTCGGCGGCTGGGACGGCTCAATCCAGATTGCAGACCTCGACGGCAAGCTGAAGCGCGCGCTTCCCTCGCGCGACAAGGTCATTCTCGACCTCGCTTACGCACCCGACGGTTCGCGTCTCGCCTCGAGTAGCATCGACAAGAGAATCGAGTTGATTGATCTGAAATCCGGCGCGGTGGCATTGAAGATCGAGACCTTTGCCTTCGATACGCCGGCCATTGCGTACTCACCGGATGGCAAATTCGTCAGTGCGACGGGACAGGGGCTGTTCATTCCGATCTGGGACGCGCACACCGGGCGCGTGGTCCACATGCTGAATGGGCATGGCGAATCGATTCGGAGCGTTCGTTTCAGCTCGGACGGCAAGCGGCTTGTCTCCGCGGGCGATGACCGCACATGCCGGGTCTGGGACGTGGCGGAAGAGCACGCGTTGTTCGTCTTCCGCGGCCATTCGGAGCCCGTGCTGGGCGCTGCGTTTGCACCCGACGGCTGGAGAATCGCCTCGTGCGGCGGCGACGGCACGATCAAGCTTTGGGACGCGTTCGATCCCCAGGAGTATTGCAAACTCGGGGGATACCGGAGCTCCGTGCACGCTGTTCGGTTTAGCCCTGACGGGCGCTGGATCGCCTCGGGAGGGACCGATCGTCGCGTGCAAATCCATGACGCGGAATCGCGGCGGGAAGTCGTCTCGCTCCCGGGGCACGTCGATTCGATCAGCGACCTGGCGTTCAGCCGAGATGGTAAGACGCTCGCCTCGGCCGGCAACGAAGGCACGATCCGGCTCTGGGACACAAGCACCCGGAAGA
>DAIDHX010000167.1 GCA_027451885.1 Planctomycetales bacterium | reverse complement strand
GATCGAGGCCAACATCGACGAGCTCGCCGAGCTTGAGACGCTTGACAACGGCAAGCCGATCCGGGAGAGCCGCCACGCCGACTTGCCGCTGGTGATCGACTGCTTCCGCTATTATGCGGGCTGGGCCGACAAGATCCACGGCCAGACGATCCCGATCCGCGGCCCGCACTTCTGCTACACCAAACGCGAGCCGGTGGGCGTGGCCGGGCAGATCATCCCCTGGAATTTCCCGCTGCTCATGCTCGCCTGGAAGTGGGGCCCTGCGCTCGCCGCGGGCTGCACGGTGGTGCTCAAGCCGGCGGAGCAAACGCCGCTTTCCGCGCTTCGGCTGGGCGAGCTCGCGATGGAGGCCGGCTATCCCGCGGGCGTGATCAACATCGTCCCCGGCTTTGGCGAAACGGCGGGCGCTGCGCTCGTCGCGCACCGCGGGGTCGACAAGATCGCGTTCACCGGCGAGACCTCGACCGGCAAGCTGATCATGAAGAACGCCGCCGATTCGCTCAAGCGGGTGACGCTCGAGCTCGGCGGCAAGAGCCCGAACATCGTCTTCGCCGACGCCGATCTCGACGCGGCGGTCGAGGGGGCGATCCTGGGGCTCTATTTGAACCAGGGGCAGTGCTGCTGCGCGGGGAGCCGGCTCTTCGTGCAGGACGCGATCCACGACCAGATGGTCGAGCGGCTCGCGGCCAGGACGAGCGCCCGCAAGCTGGGCGATCCCTTCGATCCCGCGACGGAGCAGGGGCCGCAGGTCGACCAGGCCCAGTTCAACAAGATTCTCTCCTACATCGACAGGGGCAAGGCGCAGGGGGCTCGCTGCGTGGCGGGGGGCGAGCGATTCGGCGACCGCGGGTTCTTCGTCAAGCCGACCGTCTTCGCCGACGTCAAGGACCAGATGGACATCGCCACCGACGAGATCTTCGGCCCCGTGATGCAGGTGCTCCGGTTCCGCGACATGGACGAGGTCGTCACCCGCGCCAACACCACCGACTACGGCCTGGCCGCGGCCGTTTGGACCCGCGACGTGAAGAAGGCCCACGCCATCGCCGATCGCGTCCGCGCTGGGACCGTGTGGATCAATTGTTACGACGTCTTCGACGCCGCCGCCCCCTTCGGCGGCTTCAAGGCCAGCGGGCTCGGGCGCGAGCTCGGCGAAAAGGCCCTCGATAACTACACCGAGCTCAAGACCGTCACCATGAAGCTCGACTGACCCCGAGGCCCTCGCGCTGCGCTCACCCCGCGCGCGAGGGCGCCTCTTCCCGTCGCATCGAAAGGAGAAAGCATGATGGCGCGTTTTGTGGCCGTGGGGCTCTTTGTGCTCACCATGATCGTCCCCGCGCGCGGGGGAGAGCCCCGGGCCGACGCGCCTCGCTCGAGCCAGAATGAGCCCGGCTGGACCCCGCTTTTCAACGGCCGCGACCTTTCCGGATGGTACACCTTCCTGCAAAAACACGGCAAGAACAGCGATCCCGAGCGCGTCATCACGGTCGAGGACGGCATGATCCGCCTCTACAGGAACGCTCCGGAAGCCAGCGAGGTCGTCATGGGCTACATCGGCACCGAAAAGGAATACGGCGACTACCACCTGCGGCTCGAATTCCGCTGGGGGACGAAAAAGTTCAAGCCGCGGTACGAGCTCAAGCGTGACGCAGGCCTGTATTATCATATTATTGGACCTGATGCCGTCTGGCCCACCGCGCTGCAGTTTCAGATCGAGCAAACGAACGTCGGCGACCTGATCACGCTCCACGGCTACGCCATCGATTCGTGGGTCGACCCCAAAACGAAGGCCGAGGCGATGCCGACCTTCTTGCCCCCCGAGCGCGGAGGGGTTGAAAAGAAGCTCGGAGGCAAGGGAATCTCGTATCAGAAGCATCTGGCGGGGGACCTGGAGCGCGACGGCTGGAACAAGGTGGAGATCATCGTCGCCGGCGGCACGGTCACGCATCTTCTGAATGGCCATGTGATCAATCGCGGGCGCGGGCTGACGTTTACCGATCCCCGGGGCGACGGCAAGCCGCGCGTGATCGAAAAAGGGCGCATCGCGCTGGAAATCGAGGCCGCCGAGATCGACTATCGCAACGTTGAGATCCGCACCGCCGCGCCCCGCCCGTAGGTTCACACCCGCTCGTAGGTTCACACCCGCTCATAGGTTCGCACCCGCCAGGAGACCCGACCGATGGACAGACCGCTTTCGCGCGCCCTTGCGCACGTGCTTGGTTTTTTTGTGGCGACTTCCGCGTGCTTCGGCCAGAACACACCTCCGGGGTCGAACCCCATCGTCGCGGAAAACAAGCGCCCTGGCTCGACCGACTGGCAGCTTACGCGCGTGCGGGTCGACAAGGACGGCTTCCGGTCTCCCTGGATCGAGGGCTACTGCAATCGTCAAAGCGTGAAGGCGGGGGAGACGCTCGAGATCAAGGTCTCAACCGATCCGCCGCGGCCGTTTCGGCTGGAGATTTTTCGGACAGGTTATTACGGCGGCCGGGGTGCGCGGCTCATGACCACGCTCGGGCCGATGCAGGGAAAAACGCAGGCGCTGCCAAAACCCGATGATCGCCGGCTGATCGAATGCACGTGGGAAACCACTGCGCGGCTCACGATTCCGCGAGACTGGACGAGCGGAGTTTACCTGGGCCGGCTCACCACGATTGTGGATGAGTCCCAGGAGCCGTACTGGCAGAGCTACGTGATCTTTATCATAACAGACGATCGGCCGGCCGATCTGCTTTTTCAGTGTTCCGACAATACCTGGCAGGCGTACAACCGCTGGCCGAACCATTACTCGGTCTACACGCATCCGAAGGACGTGCAAGGGCCGTGGTCCGACGG
Source organism: Planctomycetales bacterium (assembly GCA_027451885.1). Lineage (GTDB taxonomy): Bacteria > Planctomycetota > Planctomycetia > Isosphaerales > Isosphaeraceae > JAKBAP01. The sequence goes on along the minus strand of DAIDHX010000167.1, from coordinate 5,886 downwards.
CGGGTTTGACCGGCCGTACGGTCGCGAGGCGCAGTACCAGGGCATTGTGAACGACCCGCTCACCATCGGCGCGGGGGAGTATCTGCCGTTCGAATTCCCGCTGGCGTACTGGCTCGAGCGTGAAGGTTACGACGTGGCGTACTGCTCGAACAGCGACATGATCGACCCCGCGCGGGGGCTCAGGTGCAAGGCGTTTCTTTCGGTTGGGCATGACGAGTACTGGGATATCCGGCAGTATCGGAGTGTCGAGAAGATGCGTGACGAGGGCGTGTCCTTGCTCTTCTTTTCGGGGAACGCGGTCTGCTGGGTTTCGCCTTTTCGGCCGAGCAAGGACGGCAGGCCGAACCGGATCATGTCGCGCGGGGGGCCTTACGGCGGCGATTACGAGTACGCCAAAACGCGTGAGAAGCTGCACGGGCCGTTCACCGAGCGTGGGCCGGACGAGGGGTTCCTGATGGGTGCGCGGAATGTCGAGCCTGTGATGGGAGGGGGCGACTGGATCATTCTGCGCCCGGAGCACTGGATGTTCGCCGGCACGGGAGTGAAGCAGGGGGACAGGATTCCGGGGCTGATCGGCTGGGAGTTCCACGGCGATCCGCCGCGGCTGCCTGGGCTTGAGATCGTGGCGGGGGGCCGCGCCTGGATGGGCGGAACCGCGCCCAAGGACTGGACGGCCACCTTTTATCCCGGGCCGAAGGGGAACTTCGTCTTCAACGCATCAACCATCTTCTGGGCACAGGGGGTTTCGTCGCCGCCGGGTCACACGCTCCCCTGGTCGCACTGGTCGCGCCCACACGGGCCGGACGAGCGGGTTCAGCGGATCACCAGGAATCTGATCGATCGGGCGATTGCGAATCCCCGATCGACCAGATCCAGTTCGGCCCCGCGCTCCTAGGGCTCAGGCGCCCAGCCAGTGGGGCAGCTCGCCGAGACCGGGGAGCTTGATCACGCTGGCGGAGACCACGTCCGGGTTGGCCTTGATGGCCTCGAGGGCCTTTGCGCTTGGGGGCGTGTCGAGGTTGACGACGCCGATCGCCTCGCCGCCGGGGTCCTCGCGTCCCACGTTCATCTGGGCGATGTTCACCCCCTCGTCGCCGAGCGTCTTGCCGATGAAGCCGATGAGCCCGGGCTTGTCGTGGTGGCTGAAGACGAGCAATGCGCCGTCGAGATGGGCGTCGAGCAGATAGGTACCCAGGCGCACGAGCCTGAGGAACTGGCGTCCGAAGAGCGTGCCCGAGGCGACGTAGGTCTTGCGCTCGGTTGCGACCTCGGTCTGAATGAGGGTGCCGAAGTCGCCGGGGGCGTCCGCGATCCGCTCCTCGATGACGATGCCCCGCTCACGCGCCATGGGGAGCGCGCTTACGAGGTTCACCTGCGACTCCATCGCGCCCGACATGAGCCCGGCGACGAAGCTGGCGGTGAGCAGCTTGGTGTTCTTACCCGCGACCTCGCCGCGGTAGGTGAGATGGGCGGTTTTGAGCGTCCCCCGGTCCATCTGCGCATGGAGCATGCCCAGCCGCCAGGCCAGGTTCAGGTAATGCCGCAGGTCCTCGAACTCGGCCCGGTCGAGCGTGGGCGTGTTGACCGAGAACCGCACCTGGCCGCGAACCAGGTAATCGGTGATCAGGTGCGCGGCCTCGACGGCCACGGAGACCTGCGCTTCATCCGTCGATGCGCCCAGGTGGGGCGTGACGAGCACCCTGGGATGCTTGACGAGCGGGTGATCGGCCGGCGGGGGCTCGGGCTCGAAGACGTCGATCGCCGCGCCCGCGAGCTTGCCGGCGTCGAGCGCTTCGAGCAGGGCGGGCTCGTCGATGAGTCCGCCGCGGGCGCAGTTGATGATGCGGGCGGTGGGCTTCATGAGCGCGAGCTCGCGTTTGCCCACGACGTTGCGGGTCTCGGGCGTGAGCGGCGTGTGCAGCGTGATGAAGTCGCAGCGGGCCCAGAGATCATCGAGCCGGGCCACGCTTTCGACGCCATGTTCGAGCGCGCGGTCGGACGACAGGAACGGGTCGAAGCCGATCACCGTCATGCCGAAGGCGCGGGCGCGATCGGCCACGGTCAGCCCCACGCGGCCGAGGCCCACCACGCCCAGGGTCTTGCCCTCGAGCTGCGTGCCGGTGAACTTGTTCCGATCCCACTTGCCGGCCTTCAGGCTGTCGTTCGCGGGGGCGACGTTCCGCGCCAGCGAAAGCATGAGCGCCAGGGTGTGCTCGGCCGTCGAGACGGTGTTGCCCCCGGGCGTGTTCATGACCACGATGCCGAGCCGGGTGGCGGCGGCGACGTCGATGTTGTCCACCCCCACGCCCGCCCGCACGATCGCCTTCAGCCGCTTTTGACCGGCGAGCACCTCGGCCGTGAGCTGCGTGCCGGACCGGATCGCGATCCCGTCCGCCTCCGCGAGCGCAGCCCGAAGCGCAGGCACGTCCTTGGCGAGCTTGGTGTCGACCACGATCTCAACGCCCGGCTCTTCCCGCAGCCTGGCAAGTCCCTCTTCCGCGAGCTTGTCCGTGACCAGGATCCGATAACCCACGTGCGCACTCTCCCCGGTTCAAGTGATTTTCGAGCCCCCCCGACACGCCCCGCTCAGCCCACGGCGACCGCTTGACGGGCGCCCATGAGCACCTGCTGCGCGGCCGTGACGGCCCGGCCGGGCTCAACCTCGAATCCCAGACCCGCAAGCGCCATCTCAAGCGCGGCGAGCGTGGCGATCACGTCGAGCTCGTCGGTATAGCCCATGTGGCCGATGCGAATGATCTTCCCCTTGAGCTTGTCCTGGCCACCCACCGTCGCGATCCCGAACCGGTCGGTCAGGCTGGCGCGGAGCTTGGATTCCGAAACCCCCGCCGGCACCAGGAAGGCCGTCAGCCCCTCCGCGGGCCGCGTGCTCAGGAGCTCGAGCCCAAGCGCCTGCACACCCGCCTGGCACGCCTCGCTCATCACGCGGTGACGCATCCACACGTTCTCAATCCCCTCGCTCTTGATACGGTTGATCGCCGCCTTGAGCGCAAGAATGAGCGTATGTGCCGGCGTGTAAGGCGTGTCGAACTCCTTCGCCTTCTTGCGCGCGGCCTTGAGATTGAAATAGAAGCTGTGCGAGTCGAAGGCGTCGATCCTGGCCCATGCCTTCGGGCTCACCGACACGAACGCCAGGCCCGGCGGCAGCATGAGCGCCTTCTGCGAGCCGACGCAAAGAATGTCGATGTTCCAGTCGTCGGGGCGGCACTCCATGGCGCCCACGCCGGAGATGCCGTCGACCGCGAAGATGGCGTCGGTGCCGGCCACGATCTTGCCGATCGCCTCGACCGGATGCCCGGTCCCTGTCGACGTCTCGCTCAGCGTGCCCATCACGCACACGGCGTCGGGATGCTGCTTGAGCGCGTTTGCCACGGTCTGGGGATCGACCGGCCGGCCCCACTCGGTCTCAAGCGCGATCGCCTGAATCCCGTACGCCTTGCAGATGCTCGCCCACCGCGCTCCGAAGTAACCGGCCGAAAGCACGATCGCCTTGCCGCCGGGCGGCACCGAGTTCACCGCCGCGGCCTCCATCGCACCCGTGCCCGAAGCCGTCAAAATCATGACGTCGTTCGTGGTCTGAAACACGTACTTCAGACCTTCCGTCACCTCGGTGATGACCTGCTTGGCCTCCGCCGAGCGATGGTGGATCACCGGCCGGGCCAGCTCCAGCAACACGTCCTCGGGAACCATCGCGGGACCAGGCGTCATCAGTCGGGGCTTACGCATGAAGAGGATCCTCAAAAAATCGGGCCACGTTCCGAGCCAGGCAGACCCAGGCACACGCTCCCAGGAGCATGCACCAGTGCCACGAAAGAATAAAGTCTACTAAACCAGACACGTTTACGGGAGATTGGTTCGGCCCCTGTGTAACGTAAGGGACGAACGGCTCTCATGGATTGTTATAGGACGATTGCGGATCGAACACGGGGGGATCCGGGATCGTCAGGTTGCCGCTTTGGTCGTGTTTGCGAAAAAAGCAGGTGCGGTAACCCTCGTGGCATGCGCCTCCGACCTGGTTCACGCCGATCAGGAGCACGTCTCCATCGCAATCGATCGCGATCGATTCGACCGTCTGGATGTGTCCAGAGGTTTCGCCCTTGTGCCATAACCGGCCACGAGAGCGGGAGTAAAAGTGGGTCTGCCCGCTCGCGAGGGTGCGTTCGAGGGCCTCGGCGTTCATCCACGCGAGCATGAGCACTTCGCGGGTTCCCGAATCCTGCACGATGGCCGGGACCAGTCCTGCTTCATTCCAGCGGATGGCAAGGCGTAGGGACGTCTGCGCGTCAGTCGATGCGTTCAAGGCTGGGGCTCACGGGACCGGGATCGTTCACTGGGTTAATCCTAGCGAGTCTCCGCCCCTGGCGACAATGCCGCGGTTCGGTTCGCGGCGTCGGACTCGGTGAGGGCGAGGGCGGCCAGGGCGGTTGCGGCGTCGCTCATGAACTTGCCGTAATTCGTTTTGGGGTCGCGCTTTTTGTTCAGTGAGCGGGCTTGCCAGTCGCCTCCTGGCTGCTGGTTGGCGCGGAGCCAGGCGAGCGCCCTGGCGAGTTTTGGGTTGGCCCGGCTGACGCCTGAACGGGGCAGCACGTGGAGGGCGAGGCCGGTGGCGTAGCCGTCGGAGGCGAGATCCTGCGGGGAGCCATCCTGCCGCTTGCAGCTCACGATCGAAGCCAGCGCCCAGCCGCCATCCCCGCGCTGGGCGGCCAGCACGCGCGTGACGGTCTGTTCGCGCTCGGCCGGGGTGAGCAGGCCGTCGACGACCGAGGCCGCCCACAAGGTCCACATCGCGTGGTGCACCCCTTGCTTCGCGTGATGCGAACGAATGTAGCCCCGCAGCCGATCGAGCCCCGCGCGTGCCTGGGCGTCGTCCGCCGCGGGATAGCCAGGCGCGGAGCCGATCGCGATCGCGGCCAGCGTTGCGCCAAAGTAAACCCCCTCGCCCGACGGGCCCGGCTCCCAGGGATGGTTGCCGAAGTCGAGCCAGTCCCACGCGCCGCGGTCGGCTCCCGTGGCAAGCTGGGTTGACCAGAGAATCTCAATCGCCTTGCGGGTCGATTTGGCGGGGGCCTTCTTGCCCCTGTGCCGATCGTCGAGCGCCAGCACGAGCGCGTTCAGCACGGCCTCGGTCCCGCGCGATTCGACCTTCTTGCGATCGTCGAAATCGTACGCCAGGCCGAAGCGGGGGGAATCGAGCTCCTTCCAGTGTTCGACCCGCAGCCGGGTGCCGGCGAGCAGGCGATCCTCGTGCGGGGTCGCGGTGGTTTCACTCGCCGCGTCATGCAAGGCAGCACGGCCGATCAGGTACGGCACCGAGGTATGGCAGCTCAGGCAGGAGATCTGGTTCGCTCCCTCGCCGCGATGGGCGCCCTGGAACGCGAACCAGTCCCTGGCCCGCCCGTCGAGGTACTGCGCCGCGGCCCGGGGGTTCCAGCCGGGCGCGTCGTCCCCCCGCGCTCGGCTGACCGTCACAAGCGCCAGAACGCCGCAGACCGACAGAATCGCGAAACCCTGCGTTCGCATCGCGGAAACCTCCCTCGCTGCGCTCGAGCGCCCTGGCCAGACTGGATTCACCATCATCGTCTTCGATCCCCACACAGGGTTCAAGCGCATCCACCACCGCGCTGTTCGACCCCCTCGGCCCCTGGCGTCGCAGCGCCCTGGCGGATCGACACGCCTGCGTTGTTCCAGGCTCGCGCCGGGCCGTTGGGTTCGGTCTGCGCGGGGCCGTTGGGTTCGGTCTGGTGTGTCAGGAAAAGTCTCGGTGATCCTGTCAGGTGAAAGGAACTGACCATGGCAATTGCTCGTTCGCCATGAAGCCGACCCAGCGGCGTGGTGGGTGACCACCGCGTCGAAGCCTGGGAACGCGAT
>DAIDHX010000166.1 GCA_027451885.1 Planctomycetales bacterium | reverse complement strand
GCCGGCGGTTCAGCAGCACATCCTCCACGCGCTCGAGCAGATCCCTGGGGATCTCCTCGTAGACCGCGAGCTGCCCGGCGTTGACGATGCCCATGTCGAGCCCGGCGGCGATGGCGTGGTAGAGGAAGGCCGCGTTCATCGCCTCGCGCACCACGTCGTTGCCGCGGTAAGAGAACGACACGTTGGACACGCCGCCGGACGTTTTTGCCAGCGGGAAGAGGCGCTTGAGCGCGCGCACGGCCTCAATGAATTCGACCGCGTAGTTGTTGTGCTCCTCAATGCCGGTGCCGACGGTGAGGATGTTGACGTCGAAGATCACGTCCTCTTGCGCGAAGCCGGCCTCCTCGGTGAGCAGTTTCATGGCGCGTTTGCAGATGGCGAGCTTGCGATCTTGATCGACCGCCTGGCCCTCCTCGTCGAACGCCATCACGACCACGGCCGCGCCATACCTCCGCGCCAGCCGGGCCTGGCGGAGGAATTCCTCCTCGCCTTCCTTGAGACTGATCGAATTGACGACCGACTTGCCCTGGGCGCACTTGAGCCCCGCCTCGATCACGCTCCACTTCGAGCTGTCGATCATGAGCGGGATCCGCGCCACGGCGGGGTCGGCCGAGACCAGATTCAGGAACCGCGTCATTGCCGCCTCGCCGTCCACCAGCCCCTCGTCCATGTTGACGTCGAGGATGTTGGCGCCCCCCTCGACCTGCTCGCGCGCGACGGTGAGCGCGGTCTCGAAGTCGCCGGTCTTCACCAGGCGGGCGAACTTCTTCGAGCCGGTGATGTTGGTGCGTTCGCCGACCATCACGAAATTGGTCTCGGGCGTGATGACCAGGTTTTCCATGCCGCAGTACGTGGAAAAATGCGGCGGGTTAGGCACCTTGCGCGGGGGCACACCCTCGACGGCCCTGGCGATGGCCGCGATCCAGTCCGGGCGTGTGCCGCAACAGCCGCCCACGATATTCAGCCAGCCATTCCGCGCGAACTCGCCGAGCACGGCCGCGGTGTGGTCCTTGTCGCCCAGAAAACCGCCAAAGCCGTCGGGCATGCCGGCGTTGGGATAACAGCTTATGCGTGTGCGGCAGATCGACGAGAGGCTCTCGATCGAGTCCCGCATCAGGTCCACCCCGACCGCGCAGTTGATCCCAACCGAAAGCGCGTCGAAGTGGGAGACCGAGGTGTAAAACGCCTCGATCGGCTGCATCGAAAGCGTGCGCTGATTGTCGAAAATCGTGCCCGAAATCATCACCGGCACGCGCATGCCGGCCTCATCAAAACACTCCGCGATCGCGTACAGGCACGACTTCATCACCAGCGTATCGAACGACGTCTCCGGCAACAGAATGTCGACCCCGGCCTCGAGCAGCGCACGGATCTGCGTTTTGTAGTTGGCCACCATCTGGTCGAAGGTCACATCCCTGCGCCCGGGATCCTCCACATGGATCCCCATCGAGAGCTGGCACTTGGTGGGCCCGATACTCCCCGCCACGAATCGAGGCTTGCCTGGATTCTTACGCGTGAATTCGTCCGCCGCGCGGCGGGCGATCTCCACAGAGCGAGTGTTGATTTCGCCCACGTGCTCGGCGAGTCCAAATTCCTCGAGCGAGAGCGGGCTGGCGTTGAACGTGTCAGTCTCGATAATGTCAGCGCCTGCTTCAAGATAGGCGCGATGGATCTCATCGATGATTTGCGGCTGCGAGAGAACGAGCGCCTCGGTGCAGTTCTTGAGATCGACAGGATGCTTCGCGAAGCGTTCGCCGCGGAAGCCAGCCTCGTCGAGGTTGTATGAATATATGAGTGCGCCCATCGAGCCGTCGAGGATCACGACGCGGCGGTCGAGCTGTTCTTCGAGCAGGTCGCGGCTGGGTGGGTGAGGCAGGGCTTTCATGGGACGGTTCGTCTCGCTCACGAAGTTCGGCACGTTGGGCTTGGAGCGGCGAAGAGCCCCGCCCATACTGCGAAAACCCCGCGTCGCGCAATCCCTCATAATTATCAGAACGCGGCCCGGACAGTGTCAAGCCGAAGGGTTCCTGTCGGCGATTTCAATCAAGGATTTGCCCTGGAACCAGGCCGGCGGCATTGCGGACCGGCCGATCAGCGCGGCACCGGTCCTGGCGTGCTCGTTGGTTTTGTCCTATGATACTCCAGATCATCGGCCGATTCGCTCATGGCGCTCGGGCGCGGCCGACAATGTTTCCAAGAGGCGGATTGATGTCCCCGGATTCTCGTCCGGCTGGCACCTGGCTCGACCGGCCCTGGTTCGCGCCCATGGTGCTTTTGCTCGTCTGGATCTCCAGCCTGATCGCAATCAACCCGATCGCTGAGTTCCCGACCAACGATGATTTTGCATACGCACTCACGGTCAAGGCGCTCGTTCAGGACGGCCGCTTTCAGCTCACCGATTGGCAATCGAGTACCCTGGTTGCGCAGGTTCTCTGGGCCGTCCCGTTCTGTCTGATCGGCGGTTTCTCATTCACGGCGCTCCGATTGTCCACGCTTGTCCTCGGACTTGCCGGCGGCTTCGCCATGTACGCGTTGTCACGCCACCTGGGGTTGAGCCGCAAGCTGGCTCTTTTTGGCTCGCTGCTTGTGATCATGAGCCCGCTCTATGTGGCTCAGTCGAACACGTTTATGACGGATATTCCGTTTTACGCGGCGCTCCTGGGATCGACGTACCTGATTTTCCGCGGGCTGGACCACGGTGAGCCGGCGGCATACTGGATGGGGCTTCTGCTCGGTCTGATCTCGGTCTTTATCCGCCAGATTGGCCTGGGGGTCTTCTTTGGAGTGGTGGCCGCCTACCCGTTTTTCGACCGGTCCTGGAGGCGCTGGATCACCCATGCGGTAGTGCCCGCGGCGATCGCCTTCGGATCGCTCCAGATGTATGACGCGGCCATTACCGCACAGGGGCAGGTTCCATACGTTTACTTCGCGAAGCACGCGGATCTCGGCCGGGCGGTCAAGGATTATCTCCACTTCAAGTTTGGGGCGGCACGCGTTCCTGTGTCACGAATCGGTGTTTGCAGCGTCTATCTCGGTGTTTTCCTGGCGCCGATTTTTGTGCCCTTGATCTCGTGCTGGACTCGGGCCTGGGCGCCTGCCAGGCGTGTCACACTCGGGCTCACCGGGGCTGTGATGGCCGCGGTTGCGGCTGTGGCCCTGGAGCGCCGCGGCATCAAGATGCCTCTTTTTGGCAATGTCCTCGACGATTTTGGGATGGGTTGGCGTTCTCTACCCGGGGAATGGCCCCATGCTCCGCGCTGGCTCTGGGTTGGCATCCTGGCTGTCGGCGTTTGGGGCGGCGTGGCGATGTACGCCCTCTGGATCAGGACGGCTGTCGAAGCCTGGAAGCACCGCCACGATTCACAACGGTCGATCCGGCTGGGGCATTACGTCTTCATCTTCGTGCTCAACGGCATGCTTACCGGTCCCGCGCTGATCATGTACTCGCCTTTTTTCGATCGTTATCTCCTGTGTCTTTTGCCATATGCGCTCCTGCTCGCTGTTCCATTCACAGGCGGGATCGATGTCTGGAATGAGGCAGGCAGGACTGCACGGGCCGTCGCCCTGGTTGGACTCCTGTTGATCTCGGCGTGGTCGATTACCATCGTGCACGATTATCTTGAATGGAACCGAACGCGCTGGGTTGCCGCTCGTTATGTCGCGACCGACCTTGGGATTCCCCCGGAACGGTTCGACGGCGGCTTTGAGGTGAATAATCTCGAGCATTTTGGACGCAATCTTTACGTGCCCGGTGATATCAGAATCGTTCCGGTGGATCCGGCAACCAAGGTTCGCGTCGGAGCCACCCACGTTCTGTCGGTGAAGCCGATCGCGGGATACGAAAAACTGAAGGATTTTCCTTGTCAAACCTGGCTCCCCTGTTCGCCCCAGAGCTTGCTCTTAAGCGTGAAGGGTGAGGCACCACCTCAAAACCATCCTTGATGAAAACGCCCTCGGGGCAGAGACTTCAGCATGAACAATGGAAAAGGCGAATCCAGGCGAGCAAGTGTACCGGCCCCGCCGCTCGATCGAAGCCGGCTCTCGGTGATCGTGCCGATCTATAACGAGGAAGAGACCCTGAGCGAGCTTGAAGCGCGCCTTCCTTCCGCCGTCGAGTGCCTGGGCTTCGAGGATCTGGAATTCATTCTCGTTTCCGACGGCAGCCACGATGCTTCCGAGTCGATCATCTGCGAAATGGTCGAGCGCGATCCTCGCTTTCGGGGTGTTTTTCTCACGCGAAATTTTGGCCATCAGGCCGCGGTTTCCACTGGGCTCAATTACGCCCGCGGCTCAGTTGTGGTGATCATCGACGGCGATCTTCAGGATCCGCCGGAGGTCATTCCCGAGCTGGTCGATGCGCTCGAGCGTGGCGCCGATGTGGCCTACGCGGTCCGCGAGAAGCGCAAGGAAAACATCTTCAAGCGTTTTGCCTACTTTGCATTTTATCGCCTGTTAAGCGGGATTTCGTCGATCGATATCCCCCTCGATACTGGTGATTTCTGCTGCATGAGGCGCAGGGTGGTCGACGCCATGCTGACGCTGCCGGAGCGGAACCGGTTCGTCCGCGGCCTGCGGGCGTGGGTCGGCTTCAAGCAGGTGGGGGTGACCTATGAACGCGCTGCCCGGTTCGCGGGCACGCCCAAGTACACACTCCGCAAACTGTTCGCACTTGCCTACGACGGCTTGTTCTCCTTCACCCGGATGCCGGTGCGAGTCATCCAGGCGATTGGGCTCGTGTTGTCCACGGTCTCGCTGTTGATCGCGGTGGGGTATCTGCTGACCTATCTCATCGCGCCGGAGCGGTTCCCCCGCGGCTTTGCCAGCTTGATTATCTCGATCTGGTTCTTCGGCGGCGTGCAGTTGCTTTGCCTGGGAATTGTGGGCGAGTACGTGATCCGCACCCACGATGAAGGCAAGGGTCGCCCCTCCGCGCTTGTGCGCGAGGTCATCGAGCAGGAAGACTCGGAATCGATGGATCATCGCTCAGCGCCCGAGAAGCGCGCCAATGCACTCCTCGCGCGATCCGCACCGGGTGAAAGTCATGCAAGCTGATTACGCAGCGGTTTACGCGCGTGCTTACCACGAACATTGGTGGTGGCGCGCGCGCGAGGCCATCATTCTGGACATTCTGCGAGGTTTGCGTCTGCCACCGCATTTGGAGATCCTCGACGTTGGTTGTGGTGACGCCGTGGCGTTCCCAGTCCTGAGCGAGTTCGGCTCGGTACGCGGCATTGAGGTCGATGAATCACTGCTCGATCCGAACGGTCCTTACCGCGAACGGATCTCGACCCGCTACCTGGGTGACCCCATCTATGACGGCCCCGAGTGGTCTTTCGACCTGATTACCGGCCTCGACGTGATCGAGCACATCGAGGACGACCGCGCCGCGGTGGCCGCCATGACCCGCATGCTTCGGCCTGGTGGGCATATGGTACTTACGGTACCTGCATTCGAACTCCTGTGGGACCATCACGACGACATCAATAACCACTTTCGCCGCTATACTGCCAGCCGACTGCGCAAGGCGCTCGAGGGGCAGGGGCTTGAGATCAAGCAGATCCGCTATGCCTTCCGTGCGCTCTTCATACCCAAGCTGCTGGTGCGGATGCTGAATTCCACGCGTTCGCAGAAAGTCGCGCAGCATTCCATCCCAGCGCCCGCGGTCAACAAGACCATGCGCGCGCTTTGTCTGGCCGAGGATCGCCTGCTGCGCCACGTGCCCGTTCCGTTTGGAACCTCGGTACTGGCGATCTTGCAAAAGCCGCGTTAAATTCGACCACGGTAACAATGTGCCTCCCAGCGCGGTCGCGTGAGGAGTCGCCCACAGCCGGGTTCGCGTCAGCTTTTGATTCCTCCGGCGCGAATTGGAGGAACGGCAATCGACGATCGAAGGCGCGTCCCCCGGCATAAACCGCCCAGTTGTCAAGAATCGCCTTCCAGGCTCGACCCGCGCAGCCGGAAACCGGCCTCACGATCGAGCGACTGCCGCATCCCAATTTCATCATCACCTCCCGCTCGCGCACGGCGGCCCTGGTCCACCTGGGCGCGGTGGGTTCGCTTCGCATCCAGCGCAGAGAGTTCACTTCGACGCCGCTTCTGGGTTCGACTTTGAAGCGGGTTCGCCGCCGCGGACAGCATCGCTTTCTCGGGTTAATGGCGCCCCTTTCTGACGAGCTTGGCTTCGTTTCGCAGGCGACGCCTGGCCTGGCGTTTCTCTTTTGATGGCTTGGGGTTCTGGCGAGCCCGGCTTCGCTTTCTGACGAGCTTGGGTTCGGTTCGGTGTGTCAGGAAAAGTCTCGGTGATCCTGTCAGGTGAAAGGAACTGACCATGGCAATTGCTCGTTCGCCATGAAGCCGACCCAGCGGCGTGGTGGGTGACCACCGCGTCGAAGCCTGGGAACGCGAT
>DAIDHX010000165.1 GCA_027451885.1 Planctomycetales bacterium | reverse complement strand
CTGCATCTGCTCGTTGCTTGGCGGCTGGTGGCAGGCTTCGCCCGGTCCGACGGGTTGGCCGCTCCCAGCTAAAGGCTTTAACGAGGCTGAATCAGGTTCACTTGCGTTACGGCTGACGTCATCGCGTTCCCAGGCTTCGATGCGGTGGTCACCCACCACGCCGCTGGGTCGGCTTCATGGCGAACGAGCAATTGCCATGGTCAGTTCCTTTCACCTGACAGGATCACCGAGACTTTTCCTGACACACCGGACCGAAGCCAACCGCGGCGCAGAATCGAGCCAAGGCTCTCCATAACATGAAGCCATCAAGGGAGAAAAATCGACAGCGAAGCGAAGCCAACAGCCCCGTCGAAGCGAAGCCAACGGCCTCGTCAAAGCAAAGCCAACGGCCTCGAAAAAGCGAAGCCAACGGCTCCGAAGAATCGAAGCCAGGTCGCCTTGAGCGACCGGAGCCAACGACTTCCGACTGACCGGAGCCAGCACGGCCGAGCGGAACTCTGTCACGATCCCTGACTCGGGACGATCGGTTTGAGGCGATCTTGACGAGTATTTGGAGGAAGCGGATTCGATGGATGGGGTTGTTTGGAGCGACTCGAGTACGAACAGGCGTTCGCCACGAGGGGACACGACCCGCTGATCACGGGCTTGCGGTAGAGCTGCCGCGCTGGCTGGAATCGCGAGGGTCTGGGAAGGTCTGGGCGCTGATCAAGGCGCGTTCATGGGCGCTCGCGGCGAATCTTGAGTGCGAGGACCACGGCCACGGCGAGCAGGCCGCCGGAGATCACAAGTCCAGAGCACACACTCGCGATGTTCCCAGGGGTGATTGCAAAAAGGTTGAGGGTGGGCGTATCGGGGCGGATCGGGTAAAGGCCGTACTGCGAGTAGTTGTACGCCATCATGCCGGCCTTGCTGAGACCGCCGAGCAAGAGTGAGACACCAAACAGGCCGCAGAGCCAAGCGGTGATGAAACGCCTACGAAACTGGCGCTGCGCGTCCATGTTCTCGATGTCTCAGGGTCCAACAATAAGGCTCGGGTGGCGAGCACAAGACGACGGAGGGTCGCTCACATTCTGAGCGGGAAGATATCGTGCCCGATTCCCTGTGCAGTTGCAAGCGGCGGTTCCGCTTCGCGTGGATGAATCACCTCGGGACGATGCGACACGCCAGGGCCGGTCAATCAAGCATCGCGAATGCGAAAGAAGTGAAGCAGGCAGCGAAACCGCGGTTGTTGTTGCAGCGAGGATGACGGGGCTCGAACCCGCAACCTCCGGCGTGACAGGCCGGTGCTCTAACCAATTGAGCTACATCCCCCGATCGCGAACATGTCGCGTGGGTCATATGCTAGATAAGATTAGCCGACGAAAGGTTCGACTTCAAGAGCGGCTGGAAAAGGAACTCGCCCCGGCTGAGACGGCATCTTGCCGGGTTGCGGGCTAGCTCGCTAGTCTTTGGCCTGCAAGTGGTTTCCGTATTTCGAGCGTTGCGGCGGAGCAAGGAGAGACAGTGCGCATCACCCGGGCAATCATCACGGCGGCGGGTCGGGGCGGTCACGAGTACGCCGCTTCGGACACTGTTCAGAAGGCGCTTTATCCCATCGTTGATCGCGACGGGCGGACGAAGCCTGTGATTCAGATCATCGTGGAAGAGGCGATTGAGAGCGGGGTTGAGGAGGTTTGCGTGGTAGTTGCGCCTGGGGACGAGGCGATCTACCGGGCGCAGTTCCGCAATTACGCTGAGAATCTTCGGTCCGCGCGGGAAGGGCGTGACGAGGCGATGGAGCAAGCGAAGCGGCTGGACGCGCTTGCGCAGCGGCTGCATTTTGTGGTGCAACCTGATCCGAAGGGGTATGGCCACGCGGTCTGGTGTGCGCGTGCGTTCGCGGCGGGCGAGCCGGTGCTGCTTTTGTTGTCGGATCATCTCTATGTCTCGGCTGAAACCAGGCGCTGCGCCAAACAACTGATCGACCTAGCGGCTGCGGAATCGTGCGCTGTGTCCGCTGTGCAGGCCACGCGTGAGCATCTGATTCACCAGTACGGCACGATCACGGGCCGGCGGCTTGAAGGCCGGCCGGATGTGCACATCATCGACGAGCTTGTGGAGAAGCCGAATCCCACGCTGGCGGAGCTCAAGCTGCAAACGCCGGGCGTGCGCGCGGGGCATTATCTGTGCTTCTTTGGGATGCACATCCTGACCCCGCTTGTGTTCGAGCTGCTGGACGACCTGGTGGCGCGTGACGCCCGCGAGCTGGGCTCGATCCAGCTTTCCACAGCGCTTGCCGCGGTTGCGAAGCGGGAGCGGTATCTTGCGCTTGAGACTGCGGGTTGGCGTTATAACCTGGGTGTGAAATTCGGGCTGCTCGAGGCTCAGATCGGCCTGGCCATGGCGGGTGTGGATCGCCAGGTGATGCTTTCGCTTTTACTCGAGCTTCTGATCCGGTGCCAACAGCATCACGGATCCTGACCCATCCAAACTGCCTTGATCCGCTCGCAGCCAAGATGCGCCGGATCGCACGAGCACGGGACGCCGAAACATGCCAGCGCTGGGCGAGATCCTGATCGAGACCATCACCGCGACCGATCCCGCGCGCCGCGACCGGGGCCTGGCCGAGCTGGCGTGCGCAGGCAGCCTGCATGAGAAGCTCGAGGCCTGCCGCGCGCTCGAGGTCTTCCGCAAGCGGAGCGAGAATCTTTACGAGCGTGTGCGGGCCACGCTGTTCTTGCATGCGCTTCTTCGCTTCCACATTGAGGACGATCCCGGCCTGCACGCAACGGGGCTGATTCCCTTCGAGGGATTCGTGGAGCTCATGGAGCGCAGGGGTGAGCAAGCGATCGGGCGATTCTGGACGACGCTCGACCGCGAGGGACCAGGCGCACCCATCTGCGGGGCGCTCGCGCAGGCGTACGAGCAGGCGGCGTTTCAGACCCTGGCGGACCAGGTTCGGCGCTCGGTGCGCGGGTGCGCGGGCAATCGCTGGATGTTCCGCGTGGGGGATGTGAGCGAGCATCCGCTCCGGATTCACCCCGCGCTGCTCGCACGCGAGTCGGACGACGGACCGTTTCCGATTCTGGTGGAGCGGACTCCGGTGCGGCTCGACCTCTCGCACAGCGGCTGGTCCGACATTTTCTTCCTGGGGATGGACTATCCCGAGGGCGCGCGAGTGCTCAACATCTCGGTGGATCTGGGCGTGCGTGGTCGTGACGCATCGCCTCGGCCGCCGATCGAGTCTCGCCTGCGGGTAATCTCCGAGCCGGTCATTCGGCTTACTTCGATCGATCTCAAGTCATGCAAGGACGTGGAGACGCTGGAGGAGCTCTTCAACTTCGGCAATGACTATCTGGGGTTGGTGAAGGCGGCGGTGGTGGCGTCGGGCCTTGTGCCCCCCGCGCTTGAGGGCACGCGAACGCGGCTTGACGAATTGCTGGCGCGAGTGGTGCGCCCGGGGCACGGCATCGAGATTGTGAGCAAGGTGAATGACATCCCCAAGGGCTCGCGGCTGGCGGTGTCGACGAATCTTCTGGCGTCCTTGATCACGCTGGTGATGCGCGCGACCGGGCAGGCCCGGCGGCTGGAAGGCGCGCTTGGGGCGGATGAAGCGAGCGTGGTTGTGGCGCGGGCGATTCTGGGCGAGTGGCTGGGGGGTTCGGGAGGCGGTTGGCAAGATTCCGGGGGTGTGTTTCCGGGCGTGAAGCTAATCGAGGGAGTGGCATCCGCGCCCGGCGACCCGGAGTGGGGGGTGAGCCGCGGCCGGCTTTTGCCTCGGCACAGGCTGCTTGGCGCCCCGGGGAATCACAGCCCCGATGCGTTTGCGCGGTCGCTCGCCGAGAGTCTCGTGCTTGTCCACGGCGGGATGGCCCAGAACGTGGGCCCGATCCTGAACATGGTCACCGCCAAGTATCTGCTCCGCGGCCAGGCGGAGTGGAAAGCGCGTGGCCAGGCGCTGGCGATCTTCGAGCAGATTCTGCACGCGGTGCAGGCCAACGACGTCCGCGCGCTCGGCGGGCTGACCACCAGCAACTGGGACGGCCCGCTCAAGACCATCATCCCCTGGGTGACAAACCAGTTCACGGAGTCGATCATCGCCCAGACGAAAGCCGCGCTCGGGGATGATTTTTGGGGCTTCCTGATGCTCGGCGGGATGTCGGGCGGCGGCATGGCGTTCTTCGTTGCGCCCGGTCGCAAGCAGGAATTCCAGGCGCGCATCGCCGAGATCATGCGCACCACGAAGCGCGCGCTCGAAGACGCGCTGCCATTCGCGATGGACCCGGTGGTGCACGATTTCGAGATCAATCGCCACGGCACATACGCGCAGCTCGAGACAGGTGCAAGCGCGCTCATGCCGGCGGAGTATTACACGCTCCAGTTGCCGCGGATGATCGCCGCGGGGAGCGGATCGATCGCGCGTGAGCGGCGGCTCGACATCGACCATTTCGCGAACCAGGCGGATCGCCAGGCCGATCTGGTGAAGCTGTTGCGAACGGCGGTGAATCACCTGTTTCCTGTGGCGCGCGGCGGCCAGGATTCCGCCCAGGCGCCCTGGGACGAGCAGGCGGAGTCGATCCGCCGTGACAACGGCTTCGATCGCGAGCAGCACGAACGGCTGCGCGAGGATTTGCTACGCGGGCGCATCGGGCTGGCGCGAAATCGCCTGCCCATCGATCTGGACGTGTGCGATGTCGACGACGCGGAATTGCTCGACGCGCGGGGCTCGATCGCGCCCGCGGTGGTGGCGCGTGGAGCACAGATCCTTGCGCGTGGGGGCGTGGCCGCGGTCACGCTCGCGGCCGGCGTGGGCAGCCGCTGGACCACCGGCGCGGGCGTGGTCAAGGCGGTCATGCCCTTCGTTGTCATGAAGGGCCAGCATCGCGCGTTCCTCGAAATCCACCTGGCCAAGACCCGCAAGATCGCCCGCGCCCACCACGCGACCTTGCCGCATGTCGTCACCACCAGCTTCCTCACCCACAGCGCGCTCGAGCGCCATCTGGATCGGACGCGCAGCTACGGCCACGACGGGCCCGTTTACCTGTCTCGCGGGCAGTCGATCGGCCAGCGGCTCATCCCCATGACCCGCGACCTGCTCTTCCTCTGGGAAGAGCAAGCGCAGGAAACGCTCGACGAGAACAAGCAGAAGGTGCGCGAAGCCTCCCGCAGAGCGATTCTCGACTGGGCGCGCGGGGCCGGCGAAGGGGCCGATTACACCGACAACGCGCCAGTTCAACGTTTCAATCCACCAGGACATTTTCATGAGATCCCGAATCTGCTGCGAAACGGGTTGCTCGCCCAGTTGCTGGCGGAACATCCCGGGGTCGAATGGCTGCTCGTGCATAACGTCGACACCCTGGGGGCCACGCTCGATCCTGGTGTACTGGGGCTCGTGGAGCTTTCGGGCTCGCCGTTTGTCTTCGAGGTGATCCCCCGGCGGATCGAGGATCGCGGCGGCGGGCTGGCGCGGGTGGCGGGCAAGCCCCGGCTGCTCGAGGGGCTGGCGCAGCCTCGTGAATCGACTGAGTTCCTCCTGCGTTATTACAACACGCTCACGACCTGGGTTCGCATCGATGGCCTGCTCGAGCTCTTTGGGCTCACCCGCGCGGATCTGGCGGGCGCGCCCCAGAAGGTCGACGCGGCGGTGCGTGCGATGGCCGCGCGGGTGCCGACCTATCTGACGATCAAGGAAGTCAAGCGCAGGTGGGGGCACGGTCAGGAAGACGTCTACCCGGTGGCTCAGTTTGAAAAGCTGTGGGGCGACGTGACGTCGCTGCCGGATGTCGATTGCCGGTTTCTGGTGGTCGATCGCGCGCGAGGCCGGCAGCTCAAGGACGCGAGCCAGCTCGACGGCTGGGCGGCGGACGGCGGGCTCGCGCATGTGGCGAGCCTGTGCGACTTCCCCGCGCGTGGATCACAGGGCTGAGGTTGATGCGGCGGGATCGATCGCGATGCCGGCGAGCTCGCGGAGGGCGACTTGAGCAACAGGAGCGGGGCACGACCAGACGAGAAAGAAAAGCGCCTGCCGCGCGTAGCGCTGGGCGGGATCGGAGCGCAGGAAGCCCGCCCCCTTGCGGGCCGTGAGCAGGGCCTGCGACGAGCGGAGCGCGAGCCGGTTGGCGCTGGCGCGCAGATCGCCTGGGGTTGGAGCGGATTCATCTGCCTGGGCTCTGCGGATGAGCCCGATCCAGCATCCGCGCCAGTCGTTTTCGAGCACGTTGCGAGGCGCGGCCAGATCGGGTCGATCCAGGGCGAGCCGTGCAAGCGCGTCGAGCGCTGCGCGGGCCTGGCCAAGCGCAATGGCCGAGGTTTCAAGCCCGGCCGTCCCCACCGCGCCCGGGGCGGAGAGCAGGTCAGGCGCAGGGCCGGCGATCACTTCTTCACGCGTGATGTCCACTGCCCGGAGCACGATTTCCGTTGTGGCTGATGCCTGCAGCGCAGCCAGCTCGAACGGCGCGCGAACCTCCACACCCGGCCAATCCGTGGGCAGGGCGACCAGGATCTGTCGACCGTCCTCAAGCGAGGCGCCTGTGACGACCATGTTGGCCTTCGTGGCACCCGTGACCCAGGGAATCGCGCCATCGAGCCGGTATCCCGCGGCCGTTTCCTCGGCCCGGACCGCACGAGCGCCAAGCCTGCGCGAGGTCGTGAGATGCGAAACCCCGATCGTTACAAACGCTTCCCCAGCGGCGATCTGCTCGAGCCAACGCATCGCGGTCGGATGCACGCCCGACGCGATCAGGCGCCGAATCGCCGCGTCATGCTGGGAGAGTATAAAGGTCGCCGTGAGCCCGCCGCTCGCCAGCCGGGCGTAACGCTCAAGCAGCAGTTCCCGCGGGCATTCCAGGCCGCCAACCGACGCCGGCAACGACCAGCGGGTTGCACCCGCAGCCTCGATGACACCCCACGATTCCTCAGGCCAGGCATCGCGATCCGCCTCGAGCCCATCGAGCTCGGCGAGCCGCTCGACAGCCTGGCGAACACGCGCCTCGTCAGGATCACCGCCGGAAAAGGGCGAAGCGTCGCTCGGACCCAGGTTCACGATAACGCTCTCCGCTCGCGAGCCGATCACCAGTTCAGGTCAGCCTCGCAGAGGACCTCAAACCCGGTGCTGTGCAGCGTCGCCCGCGCAAGCTCGTTGTTGTCCACATGGATCGCCACGGCGGATCGATGCAGGGGCCGCACAATGAGCGGATACGCGTAATGAATGTTGACCTCCGCTTGCAGAAGCGCCATGCAAAGGTCGGTGAGCGATTGCGAGCCCGCCGGCAGTTCCACCACGAGCAGCTCGTTCTCGGCAAAGGCGAACTTGTTCAGCGAAAGAATCTCGCGACCCTGTTCGGAGTGGGTGAGAATCAGGCGCAAGATCGAGCAATCCGCGGAATCCGAGATCGTGAGCCCGACAATCTTGACCTTCGAGCCGACGAACGCGCGATGGACCTCGAGCAACTGGCCGACCCGGTTTTCCATGAAAACGGAGAACTGGGTCACCGACGGCCAGTTCCGCCCTCGGATCGTCTCGACCTCAATTTCACTTCCGGCGTCGTCGTCGCCCAGACTCATGAGGCTCTCTCGATGAGGAACACGCGTAGATGCGGATTCAGCCCGACGCTTGAGTCTAGTTTTTCAGCGGGCGGCGGGTCAACGAAAATAGAGCCAAGCTTGCTCGAACGCCTGGAGTGGTGGGAACACATCAGGGGCTTTGGTCTGATCCTTTTGAGTCGAACGGCCTGGCACGCTAGAATTCCAGTCTTCAGAGTCATTGAATTGAGGAATCGAGGGATGTCACATGGAGTCTGAGCCCGGGAAGCGTGTGGAAACCCGGGTGCATGTGGAGCTCGGCCCGCGCAGTTACGACATTGTGGTCACATCGAACGGCTGGGACGGCCTGGGCGCGTTCGCGTACAGTCTGCTCAAGGACGACCGGCCGGGTGCGGGCGCGCCTCGTGCGGTCGGGGTTTCGGAATCGCGGGTGGAGTCGCTCGGCCTGGTCGCGGACTGCAAGCGTTCCCTGGAGCGGGCGGGGGTTGAGTGCGAGTGGGTGATCGTGCCGGCGGGCGAGCCGTCCAAGTCTCTGGAGCAGACCGCCCTGCTCTACGACGCGCTTGCCGCTTTCAAGGCGGACCGCCGCTGCGGCGTGATCGCGCTTGGCGGCGGCGTGATCGGCGACCTCGCTGGGTTCGCCGCTTCAACCTATAACCGCGGCCTGCCGCTAGTGATGGTGCCAACCACGCTGCTCGCGCAGGTGGACAGCTCGGTCGGCGGCAAGGTCGGCGTGAATCACAAGCTCGCCAAGAACGTCATCGGCGCGTTCCACCAACCGCGGGGCGTGTGGATCGACGTGGCCCTGCTCTCGACCTTGCCAGAGCGCACCTTCCGCGCGGGGCTGGCGGAGGTCGTCAAGTACGGGGTTATCCTGGACGCCGCGTTCTTTGAAGAGCTCGAGAGAGACCGCGATCGCATCCTCGGGCGCGATCCCCAAGCGCTGGCGCGCATCGTGGCGCATTCGTGCCTGCTGAAGGCGCGGGTGGTTGAGCAGGATGAGCGTGAGGAAACCGGCCTGCGCGCAATCCTGAACTTTGGGCACACGATCGGGCATGCCATCGAGAGCGTGGCCGGCTACGGCGTTTACGAGCACGGCGAGGCCGTGGCGATTGGGATGGCGGCGGAAACAAGGCTCGCCCAGAACCTGGGCTGGGTCTCGCACGTTGAGCTCGAGCGCTTGACTGCGCTCCTTGAAGCATTCGCCTTGCCGACCCGGTTCGAGGGGCTCGAGAGCGAAGCCCTGATCGCCGCCATGACACGCGACAAGAAGAATCGCGGGGGCAAGATCCGCTTCGTGCTGCCGAAGGCCATTGGGCGTGTGGAGGAGACCGATCAGGCCACGGGCGAGGACCTGGGCGCGGTGCTGGCCTGGCATCGAGCAAGCCCTGCCGCCGGCCCCCGATCGTGATCGAACCCCGAGGGAGCAAGCCTTGAACGTACACGAACCCGACCCCACCGAAGCCCCGATGCTCGACGCGATCCGGCTTGCGCTTGTGCCCGGCGTGGGCCCGCTCGTCGGCAAGGCGCTGCTCGATCACTTCGGCTCGGCACAGGCCGTCATGACCGCGTCCCGCGCGGCACTGCTGCGGGTCGACGGCGTGGGCACCGAGCTCGCAACACGCCTGATCGAGGCACGCGAGAGCCCGCTGGCGCTCGAGGAGCTCGAGCTCTGCCGCCGCCGCGGCGTCACGCTCATCCCCCGTGGCAACCCTGCTTATCCCGCTCCCCTCGAGCAGATCCCCGACCCGCCCAGCTTGCTCTATATCCGGGGGGCGATCGTGCCGCGAGACCAACTCGCCATCGCGGTCGTGGGCTCGCGCAGAGCCACTCCCTACGGCCTGCGGATCGCGGAGCGGTTGTCCTCGGCCCTGGGCCGCGCAGGGTTCACTGTGGTCTCAGGACTCGCACGCGGAATCGATGGCTCCGCACATCGGGCTGCGCTCGCCGCGGGCGGCCGCGCCATCGCCGTTTTCGCCAACGGACTCGACTCCGTCTACCCGCCCGAACACGAGGATCTGGCCCAATCGGTCGCGGACCGAGGCGCTCTTGTGAGCGAGTCGCCCATGAGACGCAAGCCGCTCGCCGGGCTCTTCACCCAGCGCAACCGGATTATCTCGGGCCTTTCACTGGGCGTGATCGTGGTCGAGGCCGCGCCTCGGAGCGGCACGCTCTCAACCGCCCGGCACGCACTCGAGCAGAATCGCGAGGTCTTCGCCGTGCCAGGGCCCGTTGACAGCCTGACCTCACGCGGCTGTAACCAGCTCATCAAGGAAGGCGCCCGGCCGGTCGAGACGATCGAGGACGTACTGGAGGGGCTCGGCCCGCTCGCGGATTCCGTGACCCCTGGGCAATCCCAGGCCCCTCCACGCACGCCCGCCGCGCTCGACCTGCCCGCGAACGAACGGCTCGTGCTTGATACCCTCTCTGCTGAGCCCGCCGGTGTCGACGAGCTCATCGCCGCCACGCGTCTGCCCGCGCACGAGGTCATGTCGATCCTCAGCCTGCTCGAGCTCAAGAGGCTGGCTAAGCGCACTCCCGGCACCCGCTTCGTGCGTGTCTAGATGCTAGAGCCGCGGCTCGAGCCAGCGAATCATGTCCTCGTATACCCCGTCGCGTCCGGCTTCATTGAAAGGCTCGTGAAACATGCGCGGGTAGTAGAGCAACGTCTTGTCCGTGCTCGAGAACCGATCGTACGCCTGCCGCGTGAACAAGGGGTCGATCACCGGATCCTCGCCACTCAGAATCAGGAGCACCGGCTCGGTCATCTCCGCCGCTCGGCGGTGGAGCATGCGCCCCCCCTCCACCATGCCAAAGAAAAGCGGTGCCGACATGCGCGTGTGCCGGAGCGGGTCAGCGCGGAGTGTGCTCCTGCGCTCAGGGTCGTGGGTGAGCAACTCGGTTTGCACCTTGCCCTGAATCGTGACCCAGGGAAAGCACGCGAGCAAGAAACGGCCGAGGACCAACGTGGCTCTGGGAACCGGCAACGCGATCTTGAGCGCGGGGTTTGAAAGGATGTAGCCGCGGATCGAGCCCGGGCGTTCCAGAGCGACCCGCAAGACGACCTGGCCGCCGTTGGAATGACCAAGCAAGAAGCGAGGAACGTCACTGTATTCGCGCTCGAGCCAGGCTGTCACACGATGCAGATCACCAGCAAGATCTTCATATTTGCGAACGTACCCCCGCGGGCCGTCGCTGCGCCCGTGACCGCGAAAGTCAAAGGCGACGACGTCGATTCCAAGCGCATCGACGAGCGTGCGCGCGATCTCGCCGTAAGTGCCGCCATGCTCTCCGAACCCATGCGAAATCGAGAGCACGCCCCTGCGTGTCTTGGAACGCCAGGAACGCCCCCGGAGTGTGAGCCCGTCAAACGATCCGATCTCGATCGGCGTCTGTTCGCCGACCATTCCTTCCGCCCCGCTGCCGGTGCCGACTCTCAAGCGTTCCTGCTCCCGTGATGTACCGCCCCCGTCCCCCGCCGTCAGGACCGATTGACCCAGACCCATGTCCAGTGCCGATCGGAGGTCATGTGAACCTCGCCCGCCCTGAGCCCAAGCTCGGCCACGATGGCGCGGATCTCGTCGAGTGAAAGGGCCGCCGCGAGCGACGCCGCAAAGAGCGCCTGCGCCTCCGGAGATTCTCCCCCGCAGTAAAGCGCCGTGAGCCGCTCAATCTCCGCCTGCGTGTCCGGGCGCGCCAGATCACGCACGAAAAGCGTGCCGCCGGGCGCCACCAGCCGGGCCATCATCCCCAGCACGGGCGCTGGGTCGGGAATGTGATGCACGATCGTGTTGGACACAACCGCCCCGAACGCCCCATCGCCAAACTGATCCACAAGTGCCTTGGCGTCTCCAAGATGGCAGTTGATCCGCCGTGACAAACCCTCCTTGGCGATGTTGATCGCGGCCTGTTCAAGCATCGCCTCGGAAAGATCAAGCGCGAGCACCTTCGCCTGAGGATCCGCGTGCGCCAGGGCGATGGGGATCCGCGCAGTACCAGTCCCCACGTCGAGAATCTCACCCTCACGCCCGGTTCCATGAACCGCCAGGAAATCCGCCACAAACCGCGCATTGACCTCAGAATGGTCCATGGCGTCGTATTGCCGAACTTCCGCCTCGGTCTCCATCGCCTCCGGCTCGAGCACTCGCGCTAACATCGATCCACACCCTCCTGATCAACCCTTCACCGCCTCGTGGATCGCCTTGCGTGCGGTCTCCAGACACGCCTTGACGTCGTCCATGGGGTGCTCGGGGTTTTCCTCATACTCGATCGCCAGGCAATAGTTGTACTTATGCTTGGCCAGCACCTTGAGCAAGTCCACCACCCGCAAATCGCCCTTGCCGAGAACGGTGAACGTCCTGGCGTCCTTCACGTCCTTGAGATGCACCCCATAGGTGCGCCCGGCGAAGGCCTCCGCCGCTTCCACGGGATCTTCCTTGGAACGCAGGAAGTGCCCGGTATCAATGCAGCAGCCAACGAGCGGATGATGACCCTCGATCACCTTCTTGATCTTGGCGATCGTGTCATACCGATGGCCAGGACCGTGGTTGTGAATGCCCACTCCGATGTTATACGCCTCGACCAGGCGATCAACGCCATCGAGTGCCTTGGGATCGGGGTCGGCGGAGAGATACTCAATTCCCATCTGCTTGGCGAACTCGAAGTAGCGGCGATTGGCCGCCGCATCCGTGCCGAGCGGAACCACACCATAGCCCACGAGCTTCACATGAGCAGCATCGAGAGCAGCCCTGGCCGGGTTCTCGCCACGCGTCGGCCCGGCGACAGGCACATGCTCCGGGAACGCCTCCCAGAAATGCACCCCCAGCTCCTTGGTGGCCTCAAGCGCCCTTGAAAAATCGGGTTTGCCGTTCTTGCCCAGACCCCTCAGCGTGTAGCTTTGTAGGCCGAGCTTGAATGGGCCCTCGAGTGGCACGGTTTGTTCGTTGGGGAGTGCGAATTCCGCCCCGGCGGCGGCGAACATTCCCATCCCCGCGCACGCGCCGGCGGCGGCAAGGAATTCGCGGCGACGCAGGCCGCGAGAGGAAAGGCGAGAATCCATGGCCAGGCTCCCTCGGATTTGGAGGAGACGGCCCCGCGATCGCGAGCGATCGCCACGGGGCCTGGACTTGTCGAGCACGACTCGTGAAACCGAGGGTATCTCACGCCGCGGACGTTCGCCAGACCCCTCCCGCCTTGATGCTCGCATACAGCCCGCTTGAGCGAGCGCAAGCACACACGGTAGAGTAAGTAAAGGTGTTTTGACCTCGAGCATTCGTCATCTCTTCCGAGGCACGCATCATGCCCCCTGTAGGACGCAATCTAGGCTACATGAACCCGGTCGGCGGCGGCGACCCGATCCCACTCAACAAAACCGAGATCGTCATCGGCCGACGACCCGGCTGCGATATTCGCCTCGACTTTGAGAATGTTTCAGGAAAGCACTGCAACCTGCGGTTTATCAACGGTCTGTGGATGGTTCGTGACCTTGGCAGCACCAATGGCACGACGCTCAACGGCTCGATGATCGCGAGCGAGCAGAGTGTCATGCCCGACGAGGAGCTTGGCATCGCAGGCCATCTCTTCACCCTGGATTATGAGCCCGCCGGTCCTGAAGCCTTCCTGAGCGCGCACAAGGAACTGGACGAGGAGGTCGTGCAAGAGCGAGAAAGGCATTCGCTGATGGATCTGGCCGGACTGGATACGGACGAGACGCGCGCCAAGCGGCCCAAGCGCGCGCCGACGGTGATCGAACGCCTCTCCGCGGACGAAGCCGAATTCGACGACGCCGTCCCCAAGCACTTCAAGCAATCCGCGAAGCCCAAAAAGCAAGGTAACGATGAGGACTTCTTCGACATCATCAAGGACGAAGTGAAGTAAGGCAGCGGGTCGGAACCTGCGCACCGCCACGCTTGCTCAACCAATGTTGAGCAGGCGGCTTTGGGGGGGTGACTGGGAAACGCGTGAGGATTGTGGAATCTTGGTCGCAATCCTCGGCGTTTGACGCTGAGTCCTTTCTGTGGGATCGCGTTCGCGGTCCTGGCTCGTGTTTCTGCGCAAGAGTCGTGCATCCAATCGAACCCCGCTCGGGGTTTCACCCGTGGAGGACTTCATGAGACGCATTGCAGCATATGTGGTCGTGGCCAGCGCGGTTGTGGCATTCTCCTCGCCCACGTTTGCCCAGGGTCGCGGCCGGGGATTCGGCTTCGGCGGAGTCGGAATGCTTCTGGGCAATGCCAGCGTCCAGCAAGAGCTCAAGATGGACGAGGCTCAGATCACCAAGGCCAAGGACCTCGCCGCCAGCCTCCAGGAAAAAATGGCCGAGAACCGTTCCAAGCTCGAGGGGCTTGACCAGCAAGAGCGCCGAGAGAAGATGATGGAGCTCAATCGCGAGCTGAACACCCACGCGATGAAGTCGGCTGGCGAGTTCCTGAAGGCCGAGCAGGTCACGCGGCTCAAGCAGATCCAGCTCCAGATACAGGGCGCCCAGGCTCTCGCCTCTCCGGAAGTTCAGGCGAAGCTCGGCCTCACCGATGCCCAGAAGAGCGATATCCAGTCGATCCTAGAAGACTCCCGGGCCGAGATGCGTGAGATCTTCCAGGACAACCAGGATGATCAGGAAGCGCGGATGAAAAAGATGACCGAGCTGCGCAAGCAGACGTTGGCCAAGGCCGAGGCCAAGCTCAACGACGAACAGCAAAAGACCTGGAAGAGCCTGGTCGGCTCACCCTTCGAGATCAAGTGGGAGCGGCCGGCGAACTGATAGGCAGACGTCACGAGGCTCATCGCCCAGGCGGCCGGTGGTAGCCCCATCGGCCGTTTGATTTCTTGCGCCGGCTCTTACCGCAGCCGAAATGGAGTTGGCAGCAGCATGCCGAATGAGATCGGGCCGACGCCGTCAACAAGCACAACCAGATCTTCGGCGGCGAATTCGGCAATCACCTGGCGGCATGCGCCGCAGGGTACGAGCGTGTTCGGCTGGGTGCGATCCCCCCGCGGGCAAGAGACCGCCATGCGGCGAATCCTGCGAGCCCCCGCGGCCACCGCGGAAAAGATCGCCACGCGCTCGGCACAGATCGTAAGACCATAACTGGCGTTTTCGATATTGCAGCCGGTGAAGATGCGCCCGTCCTCAGTGACGAGCGCGGCTCCGACCGGGAACTCGGAATACGCACTATACGCCTTGAGGCTGGCTTCGCGCGCGTGTTGTAGCAGAGCGTCGTCGTCGAGTTTCATCGCACCCTCTTGCCCCGCCGCCTCTCCCTGCGTTCGCACGGGTCTCGTCAGTCGCGCTCGGCATGCCCGGGCGAAAGCAGCTCGATCTGCCGTAAGAGCTCCGCGCGAATGGCGGCTCGATCGAGCGGATCGCTCGCGACCGTGATGTCCGGGCACGGCACGTAAATTCCGGGCTCATCCTCGCGATGGAGCCGCAGCCCCGCCTGCTCCATGAGAGCGCGGGTTTCCTGGTTGGTTCGTTGCGTGATTTCCATCGACCCGCGCTCCTCACGCTACTGCCTGGTGAGCACCATGCCGACGACATGGGCGCAATCCTCGGCCGCCGCTCGGATCTTCCCCTGGGCGAATTCCGCGAGCAGGTCGTCGTCGCTGTCAAAGTTCAGCACGCCGATCAGATCCCGGTCGCTGTGATCGAGATCGATTTCCAACTGGCGCTCGGCAAAGATCGGTACCGAAAGCAATGACCGAAGCTGCGGCCGCACCAGAGCTTGCTGGTATTTGCTCATATGATACCGGGTTGCAAAGGTTTGCTTGGCTTCTTGCAGGTCGCAAACGACCACGCTGCGTTCATGCCAGCAAAGCCCCGTCGCACCCACGCCTTCATTGAATTCTAGGCGGTCGTCGGCGTCCTCGTCCATATTATAGGTGTACAGAATGCGCAGGCGGTCGTCGCCGATCGGCAGCGCGACGTTGATCCTGAGGTGAACATCCCGGCCCAGGCATTCTCCAATGTGGCCGCGCACGACCTTGAGCGCAGGCTCCATGAGCGCGGGATCCACGGGGCCAACGTAGCTCTTGAAGAACTCAATCGCGCCACGGTAGCCGTCGTAATAGAGGTCCTCCTTGAGCTCGGAGGGCATGTCGAAATCAAACGTTCCCACCCGCACCGTGAGCCGGATGGTCTGCAAGTTGGCGACCTGCCGCGTTTCGAGCAACGGGTCGCCCGCAAGAGCGGTGGTGAAAAGCCGCGTTGCGAAATCCAGCAAGCCGCGGGGCGAGATCGCTTCGCCCGATTCGGCCGCAGTCCCGCGCTCGACGAGCGTGAAGCCGAGCGTCGGCGCCAGCACGCCGGTTTGCATCAGGACGCCGGCGCGGTGCCGTTCCTCGTCGAAGACCCAGGCGGGGAAGTTCGAGAGCAGCCCGCCGTCGACCAGGAGCGAAAGTCCGTGGCTGGCACGGAATCGATGCGGCACAAAGAAGAAGGGAATGCAGATCGAGGCGGCCACCGCTTCCGCCACGCTCTCGTTCGGGGTTTCGCTCGGACTGTTGCCGAAGAGCCGGATCCGCTGCCGCGTGAGGTCGGTTGCGATGATCTTGAGGGGAGTGGAAATATCCTTGAAAAGGACGTCGCCATGTGGTCCGCTGCCGTCGACCTTCTCGCGCAGCCGCTCCTCGATCCAGGCTCGAAACGCATCGGTGTGGAAGAAGCCGCGACTTGCCGCGAGCTGGCCCAGAATCGCCCGCTGCCGCCGATAAAACCCAGGCGCCCGCAGCCACGCCCATGCCGCGCTTCGACCCGCGAACGTCGCCTCCGCATCGGCCTTGAACGCAACCAACTGGTCCCAGAGATCACGGTCGAAAAAGTCGAGAAAGTCCTTTTCCAGCACACCCTTCTCACCAGCCGCGGCATGAGGATCGTAGAGCTCATCCGCGCTCCAGCCGGCCGCGGCGAGCGCAGCCACAATCGACCCCGCGGACGTACCGGCCACGCCCAGAAACAGCGCGCCTCGCTCCTCCGCCGCCTTCAGCGCACCGATGTGCGCAAGCCCCTTCGCGCCTCCCCCCTCAAAGATCGCGAAACAGTCGAGCATGCCCCCGACCTCCCGATGCGGATGCGCCCCGCGCTCCGGATGACCTCGATTCCCACACAGAATCAGTGTACGTGAGAATAGTATACCGGCTCAGAGGGGCTCGTACCAGGGCGTACCAGATCGTTCTGGAAATCGCCGATCTGGCCTTATTCCACCGTAACGCTTTTGGCCAGGTTGCGGGGCTTGTCGATGTCGCGTCCGAGCCGGAGTCCAACGTGGTAGGCGAGCATCTGGAGCGGGACGACGCAGAGGAACGGCTGAATGACCTCGGGAGCGTCGGGGATGGGCAAAAAGATGCTGGCAAGGCCCGGGAGCACACGGTCCCCCTCAGTGCCGATGGCGACGACGATGCCGCCGCGGGCGCGCACTTCCTCGATCGTGGAGACGGTCTTGGCGTAGAGCGAACAGCGTGGGGCCAGAAAGACACAGGGCGTGGTTTCATCGACAAGCGCGATGGGGCCGTGTTTCATTTCGGCGGCGGCGTAGCCATGGGCAGGGATATAGGTGACCTCGGTGAGCTTGAGCGCGCCTTCGAGCGCGACGGGGTAGAGCAGGTCGCGACCGAGGAAAAGCACCGATCGTGCTTGCGCGATCGGTTCGGCTGCTTGGTTGGCGAGGGGTTCGAGATTGAGCGTGTCCTGCATGAGCCCGGGTGCTTCCTCGAGGGCCTCGACGATTGCCAGGCCCTCCTGGAACGAGAGTCCGCGGAGGCGTCCGAGATGGAGCGCGAGCAGGGTGAGTACCGCGATCTGGGCGGTGAACGCCTTGGTGCTGGCGACGCCCACTTCGATGCCGGCGTGGAGGTAGACGCCCCCCATGGCTTCGCGAGCGATGGTGCTGCCCACGGTGTTCACGATCGCGAGCGTGGGATGTCCGAGCCGGTTCGCCTCGCGGAGCGCGCCCAAGGCGTCGGCCGTTTCGCCCGACTGGCTAAGCACGAAGACGAGGGTGCGATCGTCAAGCGGGGCATTGCGGTAGCGGAACTCGCTAGCGAACTCGACTTCGACCGGCAGGTGGGCGATGCGTTCGATGAGATACTCGCCCACGAGAGCAGCGTGCCAGCTTGTGCCGCAGCCGATGAGGACGACCCTGCGGACCCGCCTCAGTGCGCGTGGCGTCAGATTGAGCCCGCCGAAGCAGGCCGTGGCATCACGGCGGTTGATGCGCCCGCGGCAAGCGTCCACGAGCGTGGCCGGCTGCTCGCGGATTTCCTTGATCATGTAGTGGGCGTGGCGCCCGAGCTCGGCGGCGTCCGGGCGCCAGTCGATCCGGTCGACCCGGGGCGCGACCACGCCTCGATCGCGGTGGACCAGGTCGAATCCGCTGGGTGTCAGCCGCGCAACCTCGCCGTCCTGCAGGTAGACCACCTGCCGCGTATGGGGCGCGACGGCCGAGGCGTCGCTCGCCAGGATCTGCTCGCCTTCGCCCATGCCGACCAGAAGCGGACTGCCCATTCGAGCACCAATCAGAACTCCAGGATGGGCCGGGCTAATCGCCACCAGGCCGTACGTACCCTCGAGCCTCGGCAAGATGCGCTTGACCGCCTCGAACAGGTCATGCTCTTCCTCGAGCGCCTGGGCGATCAGGTGCGCGATGACCTCGCTATCGGTCTCGCTCATGAAGCGGAAGCCCGCGCGCTCGAGCTCCCCGCGCAGGGCGGTGTGATTCTCGATCACGCCGTTGTGTACAATGGCGACCTCAGCCTGGGAACGGCCGCCCAGATGGGGATGAGCATTGGCGTCGGTTGCCGGCCCGTGAGTCGCCCAGCGCGTGTGGCTAATCCCATGGACACCCGGCAGCGGCTCGCGGTCGATCAGTTCTTCGAGCACATGGACCCGGCCTGCCCGCTTGCGGATGTCGATCATGCCCTGGCGGCAGGTCGCGGCCCCCGCGCTGTCGTAGCCGCGATACTCAAGCCGCCTCAACCCGGCGATCAAGATCGGGCTGGCGTCACGCTCTCCCGTGTAACCAATGATCCCGCACATCGACATGCTCCTCGAGCCTGTGAGGGGGCGCTCGCGTCTCGAACCTAATCCATCACCCGCTCGGCTGTCGAGTTGCCCCCCGCAAAACACGAGGCATGATCACACGCATGGGGAGTCGGACGGATGGCTTTCGAGGGCCGCCATGGGTTCTTTTCGAATTGTTCGATGTTGCTCGTGGGCGTAGGCTTGCGACTGGCTGGGGATGGTGGTCGGGTTTGTTCTCCGGCGTGTGCCAGGGAAGCCGGCTTGTCTTGATCGGGGAATGCGGTAGGATTCGCGGCGGACGCTCTTCCGGGCCGGCGGCCATGATCCCGTCGATGCCGGCGCGGAGGGACATTTCACTTCCAATCCCATGAGAGATGGCCGGGACGGCCGACGTCCGCGAAACATGTTGAGCCACCCGTAGGACTCGGCGCGGCCGGCAGTCTCCAGGATGGAGACGAAGGTGACCATGAAACGACACGTTACGGCGGGGCTGGTCTGCCTGTCGCTGGCCGGCTGTGCCCATACACAGCAATCGGTTGCCAAGCGTGATGGAGAGCCGCCGCATCCGGTGGCGATCACGCCGGTGCCATCGGTTCACGACACGATCAATCGCGGCCTGGGCGGGAATCGTCTGGCGGCGACGACGATGCAGGATCCTTCGGACCCGCGTTGGAATGGGCGTGCACCCGCGCCTGGGGCCGCGCCTGAGGCGGCTTCGGTCGCAGCCGCGCCGGGACCGCAGGCATCCCCCTCAACGCCGGTGATGGCCTCGCCCTCGAGCGCGGTGGCAGAGGCGGCTCCAGCGGCCGCGGGACCGGCGATTTCAGCCGCGAGTGCGACCGCATCGCGGGGAACGTCGATCGCGACGCCAGGGTATCCCATGCCAAACTATAACCGCAACGCAGCCGCCATGAATCCGGCGGCCGCCACGGCATCGTCATCGCCGGCGGCTGGCCCCGCGGTCGATCCTGGCGACTTGCCGCTCGCGACCTCGCTGCCTGCCACGGGCGCTGGGGCCGCTGCCTTGCCGGCCAATCCCGCGGGCTTGAATACCTCAACGCCCTTCAGCGCGGCCACGTTTGATAAAGAGGTCACGGTTTCGAGCGCCCCCGCCGAGAAGCCTGCCCCAGCCGCCACACCCGCACAGGCCCCCGCTGCCAAACCGGCCGCCACGCGGGATCCGCTCCTGGGCTCCGATCCGGACGTGATGCCGCCGCTGCCTCCATTACCGGGCGGATCAAACGCGGGTAATCCCGCCCCGCAAGCCACCGAATCCAGGGCGCCTGCCTCGGCATCAGCGCCCGCATCAGCGCCCGCGGCGGTTTCCGTGCCGCCATCTTTGCCAGATCTCGCACCCGCGACAGGTGCTGCTCCCGCGAGCGGCACAGCCGCGCCCATCGAGGCGGCCCCAGCGCTCGAGCCCAGCGCCCCCGCGCCAGGAGGCTCCGCCGCGCTCACACCCAACCCAACCGCGAAGCTGGCCACACTCACTCTCGAACCCGCCAGCGATCTCGTCTCCGAACAGAAAATGCTCAAACCCTCCCGGCCGAAATCAGACGGCCGGGTCGTCCTCGCCTCGCTCAACGAGGACGACCTCGTCGCCCAGCCGGCCAAACCCGCCTCCAGCTCCAAAAAACACCGCGCGGCCGGCCGCCCCGTGGCCAGAGTCGGAGACGAGGTGATCACCTTTCACGACCTCGTCGTCGCCACCCAGGAACGCGTGCGCAAGCTCGACAAAATGCAACCCCCAAACAACCTGACGCCGGAGCAGCAAGCCATGCGGCATCGCGAAATCGAGATGCTCGCGCACCAGACCTTGAAAGACCTCGTCGACCAGATGATGATCGCCCAGGAATTCAAGCGCAAGATCAAGGATGCAAAAATGATCGACCGCTTGAATGGCGAGGCCGACAACGTCTGGCGGGCCGAGGAGCTCCCCTTGCTCTACCGCGAGTACAAGGTCGACAACGAGGTCGCGCTTCGCGAAAAGATGAACGAGCAAAACCGCTCGCTCGATGCCCTTCAGCGCTCATTTCGGCAGTTGTTCATGGCTCAGACGTATTTACATCACGAACTCAAGGATCGTGTGAAGGTCGAGCTGCCTGACCTGCTCGCTTATTACAACGAGCACCTTGGCAGCCGCGAGTTCGACCGTCCCGCCTCGGTGACATGGCGTGAGGTGATCATCGAGCGGAAGAACTACCGCAACGAGCAGGAAGCCCGCGCTCGTGCCGATGCGATTCTGGCCCGGCTCAAGAAGGGCGAGGATCTTGCCAACGTGGCGCGGCAAGATAGCGAAGGCCCGATGGCCTCGCGCCGGCTGGGCGGCCTGATGGTCACCGCGCCAGGCAGCTATCGCGTGCAGTCTGTTAACCAGGCGCTCGAGTCGCTGCCCCTGGGCAAGTTGAGCGACGTGATCGAAGGCGAGGATGGTTACCACATTATCCGTGTCGAGCGCAGGCGTGCGGCCGGACCCGCCACGTTCGAGGAGGTCCAGGACGAGATCAAGCCGATCCTGACCAGGCGCAAGCAGGAAGCGGAGACCGTCGCGTTCCTTACCAGGCTGCGCGAGCGCACCACGATTCGCACGATCTTCGACGCCAACCCGGGCGATCTTTGAGAGCACCCATGCCGAGCCGGGATCGCATCCATGGATTTCGCGTGTTTCGAGCACGCAGCAAAGCATCCGCGACTGGCATCCGATTGCTCGCTGGCCCTTCGCCGCTTAGCATCGAGTGAGTCTGCAACCGAACGCCGCCGAGACCATCCGAGATGAAATCGCCACGTCCGAGCGCGCGGATGCATGAGCCGCTCGACACCTCCGCGCGGATCGTTACGCCGGAACGCATTGTGCTGGAGTTTCCCATCGCGGGACCGGCCAGGCGGCTCTGCGCGTATTTGCTCGACCAGCTTGCCATGCTCGGGTTTATGCTCACAGCGGCGTTTGCGATTGTGATCATGACCGGCAGCGCGGGCCTGGGTGCGGGGACCGGCCTGTTGCTGGCGGGCTACTTCGCGATCGTGTGGGGTTATGGAATCGTGTGCGAGGGATTCTTGAACGGCCAGACGCTCGGCAAGCGTGCGCTTGGGCTGCGTGTGCTTTCCGAGCAGGGCGCGCCGATCACCGTGGCGCAGGCGGTGTTGCGTAACGTGATTGGCACGGTGGACGGCCCAGCGTCGTTTCTCGGTCTGCTGGGTCTGAGCAGCATGACGGTCTCCCGGCGCTTCCAGCGGTTGGGCGATCTGGCCGCCGGCACGATGGTTGTGGTTGAAGGGCGAGGCGATGGGCGTATCTTTCGGCCCCAGTTTGACCGCGCACTCGAGCGGATGATCGAGAGGTTGCCGGAACGAATCGAGGGATCATCCCGGCTGGGGCAGGTGCTGGCGGATTACGCGGCCGAGCGTGACCGCTTTTTACCGCCTCGGCGGCGCGAGATGGCCGCGCCGCTGGCCGAGAAGCTCATCGCGCGTTATCACCTGCCGCCTGATTCTGATCCTGACGCGGTCCTCCGCGCGGTGTATCTGCGTTCGAGCGGCTTCAAACCGGAGCGGAGCAATCGCGCACGCACACCCTCGGGAGCCGCGTAGGCATGAACTCCGAGCAGATCCTCAAGCGGAACTCCGACTGGCTCGAGCTCGAGCAAATCGTCGATCGAGCCGGCAGATTCTTCTATCGCCTGAATGCCGATGAGACGCTCCGGCTGGGGGCCCTGCACCGCGCCGTGTGCCTGGATCTCCTGCAGGCAATCGAGCGGGACGCACCACGCGAGACCGTGGAGCGGCTGCGTGCACTCGTCGGCCGCTCGCACAACCTGCTCTACCGCGCCCGCGGGCTGGATCGCCGCGCCTGGGGCGCAATGGTCTTCCGCCACGCTCCTGCTCGGCTGCTGCACGACCCCGCCGTGAAAATCGCAGCCGCCTTCTTTCTGGGCGCAATGGCTGTGACCGCGCTACTCGCTGCCGGACGCGAAAAGGTCGCCGCCACAATCATCGGCCAACCCATGATCGAGGAGCTTGACCGCATGTATGCCCAGCCCATCGGCCGGCTCGATTCGAGCACGATGGGGCGCAACGATTCGCTCATGGCCGGCTTCTATCTCCAGCACAACACCTCGATCGGCCTTCGCTGTTTTGCCTGGGGAATTGTCTTTGGCGTGGGCAGCCTCTCCGAGCTGCTCACCAACGCGATCGTGCTTGGAACGGTGATGGGGCACATGGCGCGCGGACCCTACGCAGCCAACTTCTTCACCTTTGTGACCGCGCATTCCGCATTTGAGCTCACCGCGATCATGCTCTCCGCGGCGGCGGGCCTGCGCATGGGATGGGGGCTTGTCGACACGCAAGGCGAGGGCCGGCTCGATTCGCTCAAGCGCGAGGCAAAAAACGCACTTCCCGCCCTGGGCGCGGCCGTTCTGCTTTTCATTCTCGCAGCGTTTGTGGAGGGTTTTGTCTCCGCCTCGACCTTGCCCTATGCGGCCAAGGCCGCCGTTGGGATGATCAGCCTGGGGTTGATCGCGTCCTACCTCGCGCTCGGGCGCTCGCCCAGCGCCGCGGCGGGAGACGCGCCATGACCTCCGGGGCACCATTCCATTATGTACCAACCTGCCGGGCGCAGGGCTGCAACGCCCCCGCTCGTTATCGCATCGCCGCCCCCTGGAGCGACGGCACCTCGAGCGAGCTCAAGAACTACGGCCTCGCCTGCGAAAACTGCCGCGATCTGCTCCTGGCCGACGCCCGCGCCCGCCGCGCCCGGCTCAAACTCGCCGAAGGCGAAATCGTCGGCGAGGTGCAAGCGTTTCCAATGGCGTGAGCTCAAGTCGAGACGACGCAACAACCATGGTTCTGGTTTTCAACGAGGAGGACGCACTGCTGGCGAGGCGATGGCGTGCTTGGCTCTCGAATTGATCACTGGGAGCACACTCTTGACAATCGTTTTGGTCGATGTATTTTCAGGATTGTCACTCGTGAAACCCGCACCTGGGTCCCTGCGAGCGGCCGAGGCATCGGCCTCGATCATATCCGGCAATCTTCAGGTCCGGCCCCGCCGATCCGAACTCGACTGCGGATCGGCGGGGAATTTTTTTGGGGCGGGGCGTGCCTGACTCTGGATTCACAAGCACTTCGGGCGCTGAGCTGGCCTGGGGCGGTCGGATGTGGACGTGGGATCCGGCCGCCGCTGCGCCTGGCCTGGTTCTTTCAGGCATCGCGCCCTGCGCACGACTGCTCACGCTCGAGGGGATGGCGTGCGGTCCGTCCGGCGCGGGCCTCACCCTGCTGGGTGCGCCTGTGCGGGCGGAGCGGCTCCACGATCGGGTGATTGCGGACTACACCGTAACGCTCGGGGGCGAGGTGGCGGTGCGTGCTACCTGGATGCCGACCCACGGCCTCGACGGGGTGGACCTCTTCGTTGAGGCGTCGACACCGACCGTGGGCGAAGTCGCGGATTTGCGGCTGATCATTGGGGGATCGATGCCGGGAGCGCGCTCGATCCAGGTGGCGCGTGCGTCTCACGTGCCGGAGCATCGCGGCGAGCTCGGGTTCATGCCTCCTGCCGTCGAGGCCACGATCACGCTCGTGCGCGATCCCGCGTTTGCCGGGCGGGCATATGTGGAGCTGGTTTTACCGCTCGGCCTCGCGGGCGTGGAGCGGCCCTCAATCACATCCGGGTTGCTACCGCGTTACGCGTTTTTTGGCGGCGATCTCGAGCGCGGAGTGGTCGTCCGCGGTCGCGTCCGAGGCGCATGGGTGCCAGATGGTGAGGCGGAGCTTCAGGCCGATGCACTCTGGCACGCGTTCCGATCACTGCCGCCTGCGCTCGATTGAGCAACGCGCGGGGTCGCCCCCTGCACCAGCACGCCTCAGATGCAAGGCTAGCCCCAGGTGAAATTCCACTCGTTCTCACCGGCCGGCGCGGCGAAGCGAAACTGAACCCGCCCGTTGCGCGGGTCGAAGACGGGCGCGGGTGCGGGAGGCACCGCCTGCCAGGGGCCAAGTTCGCCCAGGTCCGGACAGGTGAGATCCACTTCGATGTCGATTGGCTGCGTGAGTTTGGCCTGAATGCGCAGGTGATGCACACGGCCGCCGATCGGGCGATCGAGCTGGTAGGCGATCTCGCCGCAAGGGAAGATCTGCCGCGCGCCTGTCCGCGGCCAGGGCGGCGGGAGCACGCCGCGAACGCGCGCAAGACGATCGACGGCGTCGTAGTCGAGACCGGCCAGATCCATGAGCGTATCGATCAGCATGGCGTGGAGCCGCCAGGCGGTGCCGCCGGGACTCACGACCTGGCGAACGGGCTCCGAGGTTCGCCCTGGCGGGCGCACCACCAGGCCGAGTTGCGAGAGCCGGCCCAGAATGGCGTCGAGCATGGCGACCGCACGTGTCCAGTGCCGCGCCTGGCCAGATTCGCGCCCGAGCTGCACCAGGTAACGGACCATCCAGAATGTGGCCACGCTGGAGATCTCGCTGGGATCCGCGGGTCCGTTGCGGAGCTTGGGAGTCGCGTTGAAGGTGTTGCGTGCAAGGAGATGGGGATCACCACGAAGATGCTCGTTGGCTTTCAGGATCAGCTCCGCGGTGCGGACCACGCGCGGGTCGGCGGCGGGCAGAAGTCCAAAGGGGACGGAAATGGCGAGCATTCCGATATCGAGCAGGTCGGAGCGTTCGTCCTGGATCCGCGGATCTGCGCTCCAAACGCCCTTGGCCCGGGAAACGCGACGGCCGTGCAGCAACCGGCCCTGCTCGACATCCACAAGCCCTGGGCGGGACTGCGTACGATCCGGGCCCTCGCCCAGGATTCCCCTGGTCCAGATGGAATCAGCGGCGGCGAGATAGCGCTCTGCCTGGCTGGGATGGCCAAACGCGGTCGCAAGCGCTGCCGCCGCACGCAAGCCGACGACCACGCACGAATTGGCGTAAAGATAGGCGCCATAGATCTGGTCGACGTTCGAGGCGGCACTGATGAGCTCGAGATCGGGCAGGAGCGCAAGCCCAGGATGGCCGCCGGAGTCGCCCATGCAAACGCGAGCCGCCTGCTCGACCATGGGCCAGAGCCCGCGTAGATCCTCAAGATTCCCTGTGCGGCGATAGTGCCGTTCCAGGCTCCAGGGGATGAGGGCGGTCTGGTCGATCGAGGGTGTTTCCCATTCGGGGATTCCGTCGATTGAGAACTTCTGGAACCAGTAGAGGTAGGGCTTTTGCCGCTCCCGGACGTGGTCAAGCCATTCGAGGACGCCGCCGCCGATTTCAGGATGGCCAAGCCGGCCGAGGGCATCGCCCACGAGCACGGCGTCCCGGGGCCAGCAATAGGCGCTTAGGCCGCGATCGAACCCCGAGGCGACCGATCCCCATTCGGAATCGCAGTGGAGCGCTGCCGCGAGGGCGGATCTGCGCAGGTTGACGGCGTAGGTGGGCTTGGGAAACCAGAGGTCGGGCAAGGGTTCGACGAAGTCGTCCCAGTAGCGCGCGGAATTCTGCTCGACCTGATCCAGATCGACCGAGCGGAACCAGTTGAGCGCAGGGCAAAGCCAGTGTTCGAAGGTGCCGCGATCGCCGCTCCAGCCAGTGAATGCGCCCGAGACAAGCACATCGACCGCGGCCGAGCCGCCTGCGGGAAGCTCGAGCGGGCGTAGCAGCATCGCCTCGCGCGGGCCGGTCGGCTCGCATTCCACGTCGCCTCGGCCGTCGAACGCGATCGCGAACTCGATGGTGGCGTCACGCGCCAGCTTGCGATTCGCATGGCCGTGCCCACGATTGACCGCCAGCAGCACGCGATCCGTGTCGTGCCAGGAAAGCCCCACATCGCCAATCCCGCCGTTGATCTCCGCCTGCACATGGAGCGCGAAGATGACCTCAAGCGATTCCTTGCCCTCGTTCTTGAAGAGGAATCGCTTGATGTACTGACCGGGCGAGCGCTCACGGCCGGCGTTCATGGGCAGGCAATCACCTACCGCGACAAAGTCGCTGAGCAGCACCTCGATCGGCCCGCGCCGCCAGGTGAGCTTGGTGGTGAGCAGGTTGGTCGCGCCCTGATATTGCTGGTACGACTCCCACGCATTGCGCTCCGTGAACCAGTCAAGCCGGCGATCAACCGCAAGGCCCCCCACAATCGAGCGGAAGTGGCAACGGCTCTGTGGTTGATCCCCCTCCCGCGGGCGCACCATCGAATGCAGGCCAACGGTGGGGAAATACACGTCGTACGTCGACCCGCGGGCGCCAATGCGCACCGTCATCTGGCGATTGCCAACCAGGGCCTCCGCAACCGGTGAGAGCCAGTCGGAAGGATCGGTCGAATCCGGCAGATTCGGGCGCACGACCAGTTGCTGGTCATCGCTCGTGGCACACGTACCATCCGCCAGCTCGACACAGGCCCGATATCGCAATCTGGCACCAACGCCCTGGGGCGGAATGGGGACGTGCCAGAGGCTGTTCGAGCCCTTATTCACCAGCCAGAAGGCAGGAAAGCGGCCCAGCTTGAGATCGTCGACCTCAACCTCGAGCCAGACCCGTTGGTTTTCCTGGATCGGGTGGGTGCCGACGACGACCGTCGACCACATGCCGGCCCGAACCGGCCCGGCCAGACGACCCGTGGCCGCGGTCTCGATCCACGTCGACAGCATCGCTCGGTCGACCTCGCCTCGCGCCCAAGACCAAGGAGCCCCGCGCGTTGCGACGTCATTACGCGATCGCCGCGACCGGTCGAGCCCATCATCTCAATTCTCTAGCGCGAGCGAGCCCGCGCCAAGGGTTCGACCTCAACAGATCCGCCAGACCCACGCCAACAAGGGCTACCGTGCAAGCGCAACGGCCTCGGATTCTGACCGCGAAGCACGGTAAGGGGCGATCTCTTCTCGGTAGACCGACACCTCCGGCGGCGCCTCGATCCCAATCCGGATCTGATTGCGATCGATCTTCACCACCGTCACCACCACATTGTCACCAATGACGATTTTCTCACCCAGCTTCCTGCTCAAGACCAGCATCGTCGACTCCCGGTTGATCGTGGTTTGTGTTTAGCCGATTCAGGGTCCGCAATTCGATTCTGGTTTTCTCTCTATGCATGTTGCGCGCCAAACCCCGTGTTCCTGCACATTGCACGACCGAAAGTACGCTCTGAAGCCGATTTCCATTCGAAACACAACGAATTCGCAATGCCACCTAGTGAACATCAGTTGTCAACCGTGGTACCCTTTTGGTGCTTTGGTTTGTAAAAATGGGAAGGAGAAGGCGCACTGCAAGTGCAAGTTGGGCGATCATCGGCGCTTTTTTCAAGGCGTGGAGAAGACGGCTTCGAGGGCTGCGCGCATGACGCTGGGATTGGGCTCGAGTCCAGACCAGATGCGGAGCCCGATCACGCCTTGATTGACGAGCATGCCCAGGCCGTCGAGGGTGGGGCAGCCGATTTTCTCGGCCTCGGCCAGGAATCGGGTACGGGGCGGGTTGGGGATCACGTCGCACACAAGGGTGCTCGGCCGCAAGCTGGAGAAATCCAGCGGTGGCACGTGTTCGAGGTTGGGAAACAGTCCGATCGAGGTGGCGTTCACCACCACGCGTGTCTCACGGGGAACGGTGATCGACGCACGATCGGGGAGGATCTCGACGGCGACGGGAGTTCGCGTCGTGAGAATGGCGGCGAGTTCCTGGGCGCGATGGGCGGATCGGTTGGCGATGCAAATGCGTCGGGCGCCCGCGAGGGCGAGCTCAACCGCGATGGCCCTGGCTGCGCCCCCTGCTCCCAGGAGCAGGATGTCGAGCCCTCGAGGATCGCACAGGGGCGTGAGCGATTCGAGAAACCCCTTGCCGTCGGTGTTCTCGCCCAGCAGCCGGCCGTCTTCGATGGTGACGCAATTCACCGCGCCAATGGTTTCAGCCTCCGCGCTTTGGCGGTCGAGCAAGGGAATGACCGCGACCTTGTGGGGCATCGTGAGATTGAAGCCGCGCCAGCCCATCGCCCGCGCGCCCTGCACTGCGACCGCGAGATCCGCCGGCTGAACCTCGACACTCAGGTAGCGCCAGAAGAGCCCCAGATCCGCGAAGGCGGCTTCCATCATCGCCTGGGTGGGATTCTCAGCGACGGGCTTGCCGAAGACGCCGACAAGCGTGTGTTGAAACGAGCGTGCGGACATGAGTCACGTCTCCTTGTGGGTGCTCAAACGGCTGGATGGCGGCTGGAAGGATCGAGCCTGGGCGGCGACTTCATCGCGGGCGTGAGCTGGTCGATGCGCAGCGGGCGAAAGCCAACGGCGTCGGCGGCCACGCAGCGAAACTGAACTCCCTGGATCATTCCCTGTGGCGTGCGCGACCATTGCCCCTCGATGTGCAAATGCCCATAAACACAGGCCCGCGCGCGTGCCTGCGCAAGTCTGCCAACCCAGGGGCCAGGATGGCCGTGAGGATCAAACGGCGGGTAATGAATGAGCGCATACAGCGGGCGATCATGGCCGCCGCCAAGCTCGGCCGCCTGCTGTAAAGCCTGGTTAAGAGACTCTGTCTCGGCGGCAACGGCACCTGACACCTCTGCGCCTTCTTCGTCGCGAGGCAGAGCGGCCCCCTTGATCCCGCAGACCACGACCCCCGCGACTTCCACGGCCGAGCCGGCCACCGCACAGATCGAGCGCCGAAGCAGCGGCTTGATTTCCTCGAGTCCGTTCCACCAGCGGTCGTGATTGCCCGGGCTGATCACCTTGATCCCCGGGAGTCGATCAAGCCAGGCGAGATCGGGCTGCACATCGCGATGATTGCGGGCGATGGAAACATCGCCCGGCAGGAGCACCAGATCTCCAACCCCCACAACGGCCGACCATTCGCTTTCGATCTTGCGGGCGTGATCACGCCAGCGTGCGGCGTAGCGTTCGCGGGGCTCGGGCCGCGCAAACGAAAGATGCAGGTCGGAGATCGCCCAGACGTTCATGGCTCGCCAGGCGCGGTTTCGCTCTGTCCCGCGTGGACCCCAACGAATGGATTCGACTGCCTTTCATGCCCGATCGTGGTGGCTGGACCGTGGCCCGGATAAACCACCACCCGCTCCGGCAGCGTCCAGAGCTTGCCGCGAATTCCCCGAGCCAGGAGCGCGAAATCGCCCCCCAGGTCGGTCCGCCCAACCGAGCCGGCGAAGAGCACGTCGCCCCCGAGCAAGAACGGAGGCTCAGCCTCCTCGCAAACGAACACCACCGAACCGGGACTATGGCCGGGAATCTCCCGGACCAGGAACGAGAAACCGGCGTATTCGATGCGGTCAAGATCGGCGACGGTGCGGTCCGCCGGCGGGCTCGTGATCGGCAGACCGAAGCCCGCGCTCAAGTTGGCCTCAGCATCGGTGAGCAGGTGCTGCTCTCCCTGGCCAATGACCAGGGGCGCATCCCGAAATACCTCCTTGATCGCTCGGTTGCCGGCTATATGGTCGACATGGCCGTGGGTGTTGAGAATCGCGGCGACGCTCAATTCCTCCTTATCGAGCAAGCGGAGGATCGTCCGGGGATCGAAGCCTGGGTCGACCACAAGCGCGTCTTCTCGCCCGGGTTTCCAGAGGACGTACGACACTTCCTCGAACGGCGGGGAGATCACCCGCTCGATTTCATAATCCGCCAACGGAAGGCCTCACTCAAAGAATCTTGCGCATGCCGATGGATTCGTGTCAGGTTTTATCCTAACTTGATTTCTGGGCGATTCGCCAGAGCGGCAAGGCAGCGGCAGCGGACGTGCGAGCGAGATCATGCGCGGCCCAAACACCGAGCGCTCCACGTCCGATCACACCGGCTGGATGCATTCTTCCGGCCGTTTGGCCCACGCTTTGCAAGCTGAGCTTCAAGTCGAGGCGCTGGGGCGATCGATTCTGGAAAAGGTGCGTCATTCGCCCCGCGGTTGCTCGACACGCGAGAACGCTACGCCATCGCCTCGAGAACGATCGCACACCACGCGGACCGGGCGGAAAGCGCGAAACCTTCCAGTCGATATCGTCGAGCGACCAATCCATCGGGTCGGAATCGGGGGCGTCATGGGCTTTGGGCCAGGCCGGGGCGTTCGTGGGCTAGCGCGAGACCTGGGAGCCACCTGGTCGGCCGCTTTTGTGATCGCATGCGCTGCGGCGCGGCTTGCGGGAGATGAAGCCGGCGACTCCAAAACCACTCTCTCCAGGGTTGAATCGAAAGCCGAGACCAGCTCGCGACACGACTCCAAGGCCACGCCCTCGCGCGTTGCCATGGCGGAGCCAGGCGCAAAGCACAGTGATCGAGCCCCAGCAGCCGCCTCGAGCTCGGTCGGCGCGCGGCTCAAGCACGTCGACCCAAGCCACCCCATCGCCCGAGCCCTCGACGCCGTGGCCGAAGCCCGATCCAAGTTCGAAAGTGTGGAGGATTACACCTGCACTTTCTACAAACGGGAACGCATCAAGGGGCGGCTGACAGGCGCGCACATCATGTCCATGAAAGCACGCACCAGGCCCCATAGCATCTATTTCCGATTCCAGCAGCCCTCCGCCGGCCGCGAGGCGATCTATATCGCAGGACGCAACCGCGACAAGGTCCTCGCCCATGACGTCGGCCTCGGCCGCCTGATCGCAGGTACCCTCCACCTCGACCCCACAGGCGCGCAGGCCATGGAAGATTGCCGCCACCCCATCACCGAGGCCGGTATCGGACGCCTCATCGAGATCGTCTGGAACCGCTGGTCGATGGAGCTCAATCCCGACGAATCCGACGTCTCCATTCGCGACGACATGATGCTCGGCGACCGCGCCTGCACCATGATCGAATCCACCCACAATCGCCGCAAAGGCCACTTCCTCTTCCACAAGGTTCGCCTCTATATCGACCAGGACCTGGGACTCCCCATTCGCTTCGAAGGCTACGACTGGCCCGACAAGGTCGGCGGCGAGCCGGTACTCGCCGAGGAATACACCTACATGAACCTGCGCCTGAACGTCGGTCTCAAGGATCGCGACTTCGATACCAGCAACCCCGCCTACCAATTCGGCCGTTTCTAACGCGATCTCCCGCACCGCCAATCCAATTTAAGCCTTAGTAGGCATGATAGTTCCGCGCCCGGACCGCCCTATCCCCTCCCAAGGGAACGGTCCGGGCGCTTCAAACTTCCTTCGCGGATCGGTTTCATTCCTCACGCCGAAGGCCAGCCGCGACCGATAGAACATGATGGCGGCGGATCGAGGAGTCGAGATCGCTCCCGAGTTCGAGCCGGTCGTTTTGCCGTTCAAAACCCGCGAATTCTCGTCGGGCTCAGATGCAAAACGAAGACGAGCAACGGATCTTGGCAAGGTCTGGACTCTCCGTTAGAATCCGGTCCGCCTCGATCGCATCGGGATGAATCCCGGCCTCTGGCGCATCTCTGCACGCAGATTCGAGGCGGCAATCACCTCGTCGTCGCTACCTCCGATCTCGGTGGTTTAAGTAAGCAATTCGACGGACCCAGGATGGGAAATTCGTCGAGGTTCGTTCGTTCCATGGAAGGAGGGGCGATGAGCACGGTACCCAGTCCTTCGGCGCAGACCCGGGTTCACATTCGCTGGATGATTCGCCGCGATATGCCCGAGGTGCTTGCGATCGAGCACTCTGCCTTTGATTATCCCTGGTGCGAGGAGGAATTCCTCCGCGTGCTGCGGCAACGGAATTGCATTGGGATGGTGGCAGAGCATGGCGAACGGATCGTGGGCTTCATGGTCTACGAGCTGCATCGCAGCAAGATCCAGGTGCTGGACTTTGCCGTGCATCACGAATTCCGCCGGCAGGGGATTGGCCGGCAAATGGTTCACAAGCTTGTGGGCAAGCTTTCGAGCCAGCGCAGGAACCGGATTGGCCTCCTGTTGCGAGAAACGAACCTGTCCGCCCAGCTCTTTTTCCGAGTTCAGGGATTCCGGGCTGTCGAGGTGGTGCGCGAGCATTTCCCGGATACAGGCGAGGACGCCTTCGCCATGACCTATCACATGGACGAGGCGCGGCTGGTCGACGACCGCATGGCGGCAAACCGCATCGCCAAACAGCTTGGCAACTGAGCCTGGCGGATCCGTGGAGATCGGCC
Organism: Planctomycetales bacterium; assembly: GCA_027451885.1. Lineage (GTDB taxonomy): Bacteria > Planctomycetota > Planctomycetia > Isosphaerales > Isosphaeraceae > JAKBAP01. The sequence continues at coordinate 56,871 of DAIDHX010000165.1, read as the reverse complement.
GATCCCGGGAGGGCGCATCGCCCTCCCTCGATCATTTTCCGGCATGCACCTCTTGATGGGCATCGGATAATTGACTGATCGGGTCGGCGGCGCGAGGATGGTAGAAACCTGCGACCGCCCCCTTTGCCGATTCCAGAGCCCATGAGCTTGCAACCTGAGCATCCGGCTGCCGTGCCAAATCTCTGGTCTTCCGCGCCCGGGCCGCGCCTGGGCCTCTGGATCGGGCTTGGCCTCGGCTCCGCGGGGATTGGGCTCATCGCGGCCGGCCTTGCCCTGCTCTGGACAGGGCCGGCGGGCGCACTTGTGGCCTTCGGCTTATGCCTGTTCCCTGCGGCGGCGTGTTTTGGAATCGCGCTTGATCGGCTGCAACACCTTGCGGGAGTTTCGATGCGAGCGGTCGAATCCGCGTGGCAAATCGCCGAGTCCCGCCTCGCCAGGCATCTCGAGCAGATCGAGAAACTCGCCGCTGCGCCGCCGGCCGAGTCGGCTCAGATTGATCCCAGTATTTTCGCCATCGAACAGGCACTCGCGAGCGGGGACTGGCGCCAGGCCGGCGCCCTGCTCCAGGCGCTCGAGCTTGCCCGACCCGACGATCCAATCATCGTGATCCTCCGCACCCGCCACGAGCAGGCACGCGACTCCTCGCTCACCTCGCTTGCAAGCGAGCTCGAGGCAGCGCGCTCAGTCGGCGACGTCGCCCGCGTGCTTGAGCTTCACGGCTTGCTCGCGCCCGCACTCGATCTCGAAAAACGGAACAGCCTCGATCGCGATCTCGCCAAGTGGTTCCTGGAACGAATTCAGAAACGCCTGCTCTCTGGCAAAATCCAGCTTGAGATCGTTCAACTTGCAACCCAGGTCGCGGAGACATTCTCCTCCACCATCGCGGGTGCGAGCCTGAAGCAGTCGCTCCCCATGCTCAGGCGTAGCGTTGGCCTTTGCTCGCGCTGCGCGCAACCTTATACCGGTACCAATGCGGCATGCCCCACTTGCATGCCATCCTCAGGCCCAGCGGCGACCAGCCCAGAGCCGCTCGCCAATCACAAGCCCCCGGATCAACCAAACAACAACTGACTCAAAGCAATAACACGATTGCAGACCCTGCAACGATATTAAGCGATCCATCCCAAACCTCCCAACTTGACGCGGATCAACTCGTCGGCTAGGGATGAAGTCAGAGATTCCCGTGTTGTGCAGCAACCAGGTCTGAGCGTTTGGCAAGCGCGGTCGAGCGCGAGAAGGGGCGATATCATGTTACGCCGGATGATGCTGGGCCTTTTGCTTGCGAGTGTGGCGGGAACGGGCGTGGCCCAGGCGCAAACCGCGTTCCCAGTGAATCTGATCCCGAAACGGAGCTCGCTGGAACGGCTCGGGCTTGAACGGCACTGGTACGGCGTGGTGCCGATGGCTGAGACGGAGAAGGTTCTCAGGATCAGTCTCACTTCCGACATGCTGTTCGTGCAGACCGACTCGGCCCTGATTCACGCGTTCCATCCGGAATCCGGCAAGCTGCTCTGGTCGTCGCAGCTCGGCCAGCGCGTGGGTTATGCTCGCGGCGTAGCCACCAATAGCCGGCAGGTTTTTGTGACCAACGGCACCATCCTGCACGCGCTTGACAAGGGGACCGGGCGGAAGATCTGGACGAACGATTTCGGGATCATCCCGACCTCGCCTCCCGCCGCTTCCGATGACTATGTGGTCGTGGGACTGGCCTCGGGGATGCTCACTGGAATCAAGCTGACAAACACCGACGACAAGGGTGTGACCACGGTCTACGACAAGCCCGTGCATGCGTGGAACTGGTCCTCGGCGCCGCCGATCACCACACGCCCCATCGTGGCGGACCGCGAGGTGATTTTCACCGGCAGCGATGGTCTCGTACATCTGGTGATGAAGGACGAGCGCACGGTCCTCTTCCGCTTCAAGACAGGGGGGCAGATTGGCGATGGTTTCGGCACGCATGACACGCGCCTTTTGCTGGTTCCCTCCTCTGACAACGCCCTTTACGCAGTCGACATCTTCACCGCCAAGCGAAAGTGGCTGTTCGCTTCAGGCGCGCCCGTTCGCCAGGCCCCCATGGTCGCCGATAACCAGGTCTTCGTGATCAACGAGATGGGTGAGCTTTCCGAGGTTTCGATTGAGGAAGGCCGGCGGCTCTGGACGCTCCAGACCTCCGGCGGGCGGCTGCTGTCGGCAAGTCCGCGCAAGATCTATCTGCGCTCGGAGAACCTTGATCTTTTCACGGTTGATCGAGCCACGGGCAAGATCGTTGCGAGTCCGATTGACACTCTCCAGCTCGCCGGTCTTGACCTGCGCGACTATGGCCTCGATGAGGTCAACCGGTTCAACGACCGCCTGTATTTTGCAACCGCGTCTGGAATGTTACTTTGCTTCCGTGAGGCTGCACTTGCCGACCCAGTACCGATCCGCAACCCCAAGGGCCAGCCGTTCGGGTATGTTCCGCCCGAAGGCATCAAGACCGATCAGTCACCGTTACCGCCTACTGAAACGAACTCGAACGTTGACCTGACCGTGAACCCGCTTGTGGATCCCACGCAAGGGGGCGGCAACAAGGAAGCCAAGCCCGCGGATAACGCGGCGGGAAAGAAGGACGAACCCAAGGAAGAGAAGCCCCAGTAACGGGACGGCCAGGGCCTGGACCAGAGCGAGACACGCGCGTGGAAGTTTCTCAATCGTTGGCGGCGGTGAGTCCGATTCGCCGGGCGCTCTTTTCAACATCCGACAAGACGGGGCTCATTGAGCTTGCCCGCGCTCTGGCCGAGGGCGGGGTTGAGCTCATCGCCAGCGGCGGCACACGTGCCGCGCTCGTGGCCGCGGGGCTACCCGCGATCGAGGTGTCCGAGTTCACCGGCCAGCCGGAGATTCTGGGCGGACGCGTGAAGACGCTCCATCCCAAGATCCACGCCGGCATTCTGGCCCGCCGTGATGTTCCAAGTGATCTGGAAACGCTGGCAACCCAGGGATTCCCGCTCATCGACCTGGTGGTCGTGAATCTCTATCCGTTCGAGGCCACGGTGGCACGCCCTGGCGTTTCCTTCGAGGAAGCGGTTGAGAACATCGACATCGGCGGGCCCAGCCTGATCCGTGGCGCAGCCAAGAATCACGCCCACGTTGCGGTTCTAACCAATCCCGAGCAATACCCCACGCTCATGGCTTCGTTCCAGAGGAATGGCGGCACGACCCTGCTTGAGCGCGTGGAATTCGCGCGTGCCGCGTTCCGCTCGACCGGGGCTTATGACACGGCCATCGGCAACTACCTGGCCAGCATTGCGCCCGGGTCCAGCAACGCCAGCACGAGCGCGTTTCCACAGACGCTCTGCCCTCGATTCGAGCTCCGGCAACCGCTCCGCTATGGCGAGAATCCACACCAAAGCGCGGCGTTTTACGTGGAGCCGGAACCGGGCGGCCCAAACCTGGCCACGGCAACCCTGCGCCATGGCAAGGAACTCTCCTATAACAATCTGCTCGATCTCGACAGCGCGCTGAAGCTCGTCCGGCAGTTTGCCGAGCCGGCCGCGTGCATCCTGAAGCATAATAATCCCTGCGGTGCGGCCATCGGCCACGACCTGGCCGAGGCGTTTGAGCTCGCCTATGATGGAGATCCGGTCAGCGCGTTCGGCGGCATTGTCGGCCTGAACCGCGTGGTCGATCTGACCACCGCGAAGCTCATGGGAAAGCCGGGACGGTTTCTTGAAGCGATCCTGGCCCCCGGTTTCGACGACGATGCAATCCACTTCCTCACGACGAGCCCAAGCTGGAAAAACAGTGTGCGACTGCTCGATCTGAAGGGCGAGATCAGCCCGGGCACTCCCCCTGCCCGTGGCTATGATCTCAGGCGCGTTGAGGGCGGTATGCTGGTTCAGACCTGGGATACGCTCGAGCATGCTCCTGGCGCGGGGCTGTCGCCAACCAGGAGGCAGCCGACGGATGCCGAACGGCGCGACCTGGAATTCGCCTGGACGGTCTGCGCGGCCGTCAAATCGAACGCGATCGTGGTTGCCGCGGCCGGGCGGATTCTCGGCGTGGGCGCAGGGCAGATGAGCCGGCTCGACTCCGTGCGGATTGCGGTGTCGAAGGCAGGCTCCGCCGCCAGGGGTGCGGTGCTCGCCTCGGATGCCTTTTTTCCGTTCCGCGACGGCCCTGATGCCGCAGCCGAGGCCGGTATCACCGCGATCATTCAGCCCGGTGGTTCCCGCCGCGACCAGGAAACGATCGACGCCTGTGATGAACACGGCATGGCCATGATCTTCACAGGCCGTCGTCATTTCCGGCACTAGGATCGCCTAAACCCGCAGCAGATCGCGCTCCCTGCGCGTGGCCTCGAGATCAAATCGAGTCCGCGCCAGATCGAGCCGGTAACGCTGCAGTGCCTCCCGCGCAACCCACATCACCTGCGCCCGGAACTGCGCGTGCTCCATCGCCTCGTCGATCAGGGGCTCGAGCTCGCGCCTAACCCCCGCCGATTGCCCGGCAATCCGTTCCTTCAGCATCAATAACTCGACCGGCGCCCCAGCCGGAGCGCTCTCGGCCGCCCGAGTCGTCGTCGCCTGATTCATGTTGCACCTCAAAAGCAGTGTCGGCACTCAGAATCTATCACGCACACGTAAGACAAGACGGTCACCAAATCTCTTTCGCCTGGGCAAAATGGTGGACCTAGAGCGATCTTGCACGTTCTCTCGACTTTTCCGCCACTTGCCCAGTCCCCTCAGACCGCTCGATTCGCTCAGGACTTCCCGGTTGTGATCTTCCCGACTTGGGCGACCTTGTCTAGGATTCGCGCACGGGCATGGCAGCCCGTTCGAACCGCAGGGAGGTCGAGAGCAATGCGCGCGAAACGCGGCCGGGTCGTGATCGGCCTTGCGGTCGGTCTGGCAATCGCAGTCTCCGCGAGCGCTGGCGAGGAGAAGGGCTCTTCCCCAGCCGTCTTCCGCGACAGCTTCGAGACCGACGTCACAAGCTGGCGCAAGGAATATCTGGACACTACAATCACGCTGGTCGCGCATGACCGATCGAACAAGGCCGCTCACGGCGGTGCGCGCTCGGAACGATTCGTGTTCGACGCCGAAAACGGCGGCCAGTTCTTCGTGAGCTACAAGACCCCGCGCCTGCCTGTGACCAAGGAGTTGCGCATCGGGCTGAGGGTCAAGGGAAACCAGGCCGGGGTAAGAGTCTTCGCGCGCGTGGTTTTACCCGCGGACATCGATCCCGAAACCAAGGCAGCGAGCTTTGTGCTGGTACCCGGGACGATCTACACCGAAGCCGAGCGCTGGCAGCCGCTCGAGTTGCAGTCTTTGCCAGCGGGGGTCGAGCGCCAGGCGCGCGTGCTCCGGGCGTCCACGAAGCGCCCGATCCCGCTCGAGGGAGCCTATGTCGAGCAAGTGGTGGTGAATCTGCTGGCAGGGCCGGGTACATCGGAAGTCTTTCTGGATGATCTTGAGATCAGTCCTGCCCCGGCGGCTGGCGCGGCTTCGCATACCCCCCCTGCCACAGCCGAACCCGTGGCCGAACGCGATGGCACCCATCCGCCGCGGGTGCGAATGCAGCGAAACCTGCTCGAACGAATCGGCCAGAAGGGAAGCTACGTTCCGTGGTTTCCCACGGCCATCCTCGCCCCGGGCGCGAATGTGAGCGAGCTCAGGCGTGCGGGGTTCGACATGCTCTGGGACGATGGCACCGATCCGGAGCGGCTCAAGGCCGCGGTCAGCCGCGGGTTCCTGATCGCTCTGGGGCTCGAGATCGGGGAAGGCTCCGACCCAGCGCGAGAGATCGATCGGCTGGCCTCGCTCCCAATGCGCGACGCGATTGCCTTCAGCACCCTGGGGATGGGCCTGGGACGGGATCGCAAGCTTGAAGCACGAGCGCGCGAGCTCGAGCGAATCCTCTCGGCACTTCGACTCCTGCGCGAGCTAGGCGAGGACACACCGCGATTGGCCTCGGCCGGGGTCGACGGGGATCTGCCGCTCTTCGCCCGGGCGCCCGTTGGTCTCGATCTGATCGGCATCGCCGCGCCCGCCTGGGGCGGTTCGCAATCACCTCTTGAAATCTTGCAGTATCTCACCCAGCGCAAGTGGTTGACGGCCCGTTCAAACCTATCGAGTCTCTTTTTTGCCTGGATCGAGGCAACCGCGCCCGAGCCGGCCGCACGAGCAATCTGGGGAGACGACAGCCGCCCGACTCACGGCGGACCCTCGGTCCTGCCCGAACAGATCCGCATGCAAACTTACCTGGCCCTCAGCGCAGGGTACCGCGGCGTTGGCTATCTTGCCGACGCCGATCTCACCCGGCCGGCCGGCCGCATCAATCTGATCGAGATGAGCTTCCTCAACCTGGAGATCGATCTGGTCGAGTCGATCCTCGCCAGAAATGAGGAGCAAATCACGCAATTCCCCGTGTTCGATCCCGATCCGCCCATCCTGCCGACAAACCCATCGACCACGGTCACGCGCCCCAAGCAGGTAAAGGAGCTGCCGCCCAAGCCTGGCATGCTCGCAGCCGCGATCCCGCTGCCGAACCGCAAAGGGAAGCTGATCCTGGTGGGCGACTATGCCGAGGGCTCGCAGTGGCAGCCGCCGCAGCTTGCTGCCCGGAACGTGATGGTCACACCGGTTCTGCCCGAAGGCGCGCAGGCGTTCGAGATCACGCCCGGCGAGGTGAAGGTGCTCGAGCCGTTACGCGAGGTGGGGGGCAGACGGTTCAAGATCGAGGACTTCGGCGGAACAGCGCTCATCCTGGCCACCACGGACATGGCACTCTATGAGCAGGTGCGGGCCATGGTGGACGCGGTGAAAAGCCGCGCAGTGCCGCTCGCGATTGAACAGGCCGAGCTCAAGTTGAAGGCCGTGCGCGAGATCCACACTCGGCTGGCGGCGGACGGCCACGACATCCGTTCCGAGGACGATGTCAAGGAGCGGCAGCGGGTAGGGATCGAATCGCGCCCAACCGACGCCAACGATCTGCTGGCAAAGGCCGAGGAATACATCAAATCCGCGCGCGACGCCTGGGAACAAGGAGATTTCGCCTGGGCATGGGCCGAAGCCAGGCGCGCCAGCCGACCACTCCGCGTGCTCATGCACGGGCACTGGTTGCAGGCCAATCTCGCCGTTGCCAAGGCCGCCGATAAGTTCTACCCCAAACGTCCCAAGCCCGCGCCCGGCGAACCCAAACGGCTCCCCGACCCTCCCTTGCTCCTGACAGCGGTCTCCTGCCCCCCACTCATTTCGTTCGAATCCCTCACCGACGCCTACCTTTGGGCCGACTGGATCGCCGGACGCCCAGGATATGCCTTTGGCGCCAATCGCGTTCCCACAGGCGACTTCGACAACCCTGGCGCCGTCACCCAAAATGGCTGGCTCAATGTGGGATACCAGATGGAAGGCATCAAAACCAAGGTCAGCTTCCCGCCTTACCCTCGCGATCCCAAACGGCCAAAAGAGGTGATCAAGCCAGGAGCTCGCGTGCTGCAGCTTGATGTCACGGCGGAAAAGCAAGAGGACCTCGACACGCTCCTGCCGGGCTATCTCGATTTCCCCGTGGCGGCGGTACGATCACCCCCCTTTCACCTGGAAGCCAATAACCTGGCCCGAATCTCGGTGCTCGTCAAACGGCCATTCCAAAGTGCGCCCGGGCTAGGGGGTATTGTGGTTCGCGACTCGATCGGCGGTGAGCTGCTCCAGTATCGTACGAGCGCGCCGATTCCTGGCTGGTCCCGCGTCATGCTCTTTCGCAAGGCGCCCGCCGATGGGGACTACACAGTCATGCTGGGTCTCGCCGGCTACGGCGAGGTGATGTTCGACGATTTCCGAGTCGAGGTGATCGAGGAAGCGCCTCGGGCCGGCGACCCGGACGTTGCCGAGGCGGATGATCGAGCCCCGCGGACGCCCGAGGCCAATCCTCCGCGCGCCACCACAGCCCGATCGACAGCACGGCCAAGCGCAAGCCGCATCGAGCGCTAGCTTCCTCGTCAAACCCCAGGCAAGCTCCACACCGTGGCGGCATGGTCCCGGGCTTGCTAGCCTGAAGAGCGCAATCAAACGCACGTCCCGGAAGCCTGCAACGAGGCTCAGCGGGGAGTTGACGCCATGACGCTTCATTCCGAGGATCACAAGCCACGGTTCACGACTGAGATCTGCCATCCTTCCAGCAAGAGGAACGCGCCATGAGCGAAGGATCCGCCGCGCGACCGCTCGGCGCAGGGCTGACGGAGTCAGGCACGGAATTCCGCGTTTGGGCTCCCAATGCCACAAGCGCGGCCGTTGTGGGCAGCTTCAATGACTGGAACGACCATACGCACCCCATGGAACGCCAGGAAAACGGTGTCTGGCACGCGTTTGTACCCGGCTGCCAGGCGGGCGCGGAGTACCGCTTCCTGTTGCAAACGCCTCAAGGTCCACTCTCCCGCATCGACCCCTACGCACGCGAGGTGACGAGCTCCGTTGGTAACGGCGTGGTCGTCAACCCGGCCTTCGACTGGGAAGGCGACGCATTCCGAATCGAAACCTGGAACCGGCTCGTGATCTACGAGCTGCACGTGGGAACCTTCGGCGAATCCAACGGCGACGACGAACGGCCAGCCGGCTTCAAATCGGCCGTCCGCCAGCTCGGGCACCTGCGGTCGCTCGGTGTGAACGCCGTCGAAATCATGCCCGTGGCCGAGTTCGCTGGCGACCGCTCCTGGGGCTACAACCCAGCCCATATCTTCGCGGTCGAGTCGGCTTATGGCGGCCCCAAGGCGTTTAAATCGTTCGTTCGCGCCTGCCACCGCCACGGCATCGCCGTGATCCTCGACGTCGTGTACAACCATCTCGGACCAAGCGATCTCGATCTCTGGCGGTTCGACGGCTGGAGCGAAAATGCTGGCGGCGGAATCTATTTCTACAACGACTGGAAAGCGGAAACCCCCTGGGGTGCCACTCGCCCAGACTACGGCCGCGCGGAGGTGAGACGCTTTCTCCTCGATAACGCCCTGTACTGGCTCGAAGAATTTCACATCGACGGACTGCGGCTTGACGCCACCGTCTACATCCGCAGCGTTCATGGCCCCGGCGACCATGACCTGGCGGAAGGCTGCAGCTTGCTCGTCGAACTCAATCGCACCATCTCCGAGCGCCATCCCGGCAAACTGACGATCGCCGAGGATCTCCAGAACCACCTCTGGATCACCCAGGAGCTCAGCGCAGGCGGTGCAGGGTTTGGCAGCCAGTGGGATGCCCGCTTCGTTCATCCCATCCGAGCCGCGGTGACTGCCCCCGCGGATGAGTCCCGCTCCATGGGCGCAATCGCCGACGCACTCGCCGTCCGTGACCACGATAAGGCCTTCACCCGCGTGATCTACAGCGAGTCGCACGACGAGGTCGCCAACGGCAAGGCACGCGTCCCCCACGAGATCAACAAGGACGACTCCAAGGGCTGGCATGCCCAGAAGCGCTCCACCCTCGCCGCCGCTCTCGTCTTCACCGCGCCCGGCATCCCCATGATTTTCCAGGGACAGGAATTTCTCGAAGGAGAGTGGTTCCGCGATGACGTTCCCCTCGACTGGGACTCAAGCGAGGAATTCCGCGGCCTCATTCGCCTTTACCGCGACCTGATCGCTCTCCGCCTCGACCTCGCAGGGACGACCCGCGGCCTCCGCGGCCAGTTCATCCACATCCACCACCTCAATGAAAGCGACAAGGTGCTTGCATTTCGCCGGTTCGAGAAAGGCGGACCAGGCGACGACGTGGTCGTGGTGGCAAACTTCTCCCACCAGCCCCGGATCGAATACCGTCTCGGATTACCCCAGGAAGGCGTATGGGTGATTCGCTTCAACAGCGACTGGCGCGGCTACAGCCGGGAATTCGACAGCCCTCGCGACCCCCCAATCCACGCCAGCCCCGACGATTACGATGGACTCACCGCATCCGCCACCCTCTCCATTCCCCCTTACGCAGCGCTCATCCTTTCCCAGGATGACGGCTAACCCCTGGCTTTCATGCGCAGGTTCTTTACCGGTTGAGCCCCGCATGTGATAAAGTTCGTCGTGCGTGACGATCGCGCGGGCACCCGTATCGGTTCTTCCACAAAACTTCAGAGACGAGGCCGGGAACTTTTCCAGGCCGCTGGGCGTCGAAGGAAGTGCGGAAGAGACAACTTGCGACGGGACTGCTCGCTTCCCCGCACGCATGGATCGGAGCGAGAGTCTCTTCCTCGTTGTTGGGTTTTGATACAATTCAGTTACTGGCGGCGAGTTCTGCAGATTGCCGGTTCCTTCTGAGCCGGTTTGGTATTGCTCATCATCAAGATCGACAGGCGCGGGGCGTTGCTCGTGATTCGCGGGCGCGGCTCGGGCATTCTCCCCTAGGAGTGCGTGGGCATGGCGAAGATTCAGGCCGTCTGGGCGATTGACGTAGGTCAGGCAGCGCTCAAGGCACTCAAGCTCGTCCCGGGTGAGGCTCCCGATCAGGTCGTCGCCGAAGCGTTCGATTTCATCGAGTATCCCAAGATCCTCAGCCAGCCGGACGCCGACGCGGACGAGCTGGTTCGCGAAGCGCTCGCCACCTTCACCGACCGCAATGACGTGAAGGGCTGCAAGGTTGCAATCGCGGTGCCGGGCCAGTCGGGTCTGGTGAAGTTCATCAAGCTGCCGCCGGTCGAGAAGAAGCGTATCCCCGACATTGTGAAGTTCGAGGCCAAGCAGCAGATTCCGTTCGCGCCTGAGGAGGTCGTCTGGTCCTACCAGCAGATTGGCGGCGACGAGGAAGTGAACGAGGAGGAGTTCACGATGGCCGAGGTTGGCCTGTTCGCCATGAAGCGCGATCAGATCAATCGCGCGATCCTGCCGCTCGCCGTGGCGGGCATCGAGGTCGACGTTGTGCAGATGAGCCCGATCGCTCTTTATAACTTCATCACGTTCGATCAGCTCAAGGGAAGCGACAACAAGGACTCGGTCGTGCTCCTCGACATTGGAGCAGACAATACCGATCTCATCATCACCGACGGCACGCGAATCTGGCAGCGCAACGTGCCGATCGGCGGCAATCATTTCACCCGGGCGCTCACCAAAGAGCTGAAGCTCACCTTTGCCAAGGCCGAGCATCTGAAACGAAACGCCACCAAGGCGCCGGATCCGCGGGCGATCTTCACGGCGATGCGCGGCATCTTCAATGACTTCGCTAGCGAGATCAACCGCTCGATCGGTTTTTACTCGAGCATCAACCGCCAGGCCAAGATCCGCAAGATCGTGGGCATGGGCAATGGCTTCAAGCTGCCGGGGTTGCAGAAGTTCCTGCAGCAGAATCTGAGTCACGAGGTCGTGCGTCTTGAAGACTTCCCGCGGATGGCGGGTGACGAGGTCAAAGGCGCGCCCCAGTTCCAGGACAACCTGGCGTCGTTCGCGGTGGCCTACGGCCTGGGCGTGCAGGGGCTAGCCCGCGGCGGCCTGTCGACCAACTTGCTCCCCCCCGAAATCGAGCGCGTGCGCCTTATTCGTGCCAAGAAGCCGTGGGCGCTCGCCGCCTCGGCCCTCATCATGCTCGGGCTGTCGATCCTGTTCTCGCTGGGCGATTATCGGGCGCTCGCCGCCGTGACCACACACGCCTTCAAAACCGCCGTAACCCAGGCAAAATCGGTCAGCAAGAAAGGCGCGGATCTCAAGTCAGGCTTCGAAAAGGCCAAGGGCGACTGGCAGTCCATCTACAACGAAGGTACGGCTCTGGTAATCGACCCGACCAATCGGGCGCTTTGGCCCCAGTTCCTGGGCACGATCAGCAACTACTTCCCCGATCCGGCCAAGGAATACAACCTGAACCCGGACGATCCCAGTGTGCAGGACGAGCTCGAAAAGCTGCGCGTCCACATCGACGCGATCAAGCCCGTCTGGCGCACCGACGTGAAGGCCGAGTGGTTTGATAGTCTCCCGCTCACGTTCAAGAACCTGATGCATCCGTACGATGTCGCCAAGGAGCCGTCAGGTGAGGGCTGGGTGATTCAGCTCATTTGCCACCACTACAATCCTTACCCCTCCAAGGAACAGCGCAAGCTGGACGCGACCGACAAGCGTCGCATCGAGTTCGGGCCGTATGAGTTCATCACACGCAAGGTGCTGAGCAAGCTCAACGATCCTTCGTTGCGTCTCTTCGGCGTCTCGCACGTCGCCCTCGCCTGGATGACACACGACAAGGAGTGGACAAGCGAGAAGGGTCAGGCCACCAACAACAATTCGGCGGTGACAGTCGCCCTGCTGGGACGAGCCACGCCCAAGGCCGAGGAAGGGGGCGAAGCCGGCGGCGCAGGGAGCGCGATGGCCGGCTCGATGGGGGCCATGATGGCCAAGATGGGCGGCGGCATGGGCGGCCCAATGGGTGGTATGAAGGGCGCGGGCATGATGGGCGGCTCGGGCAACGCATCGATGCAGGCGATGATGGAGCGGATGGGGGGCGGCTATGGTGTGAATAAGATGAGCGACGCCGACGCCAAGAAGAATCTGAAAACACTGACCCGCACCGACTTCCTGATCCAGTTCCTCTGGGTCCCCGTGAAACCGGAAGACCGACCGAAGACCCCCGAGGAACGGGCTCAAAAAATCAAGGAAATCGCCACGGCGATGCTCGAAGCGGAGAAGAACAACTCAGCCGTGAAGATTCCGGACCAGGAAGCGATCGAGGCGGCCTCGCTCAAGAAGTCCGAGGAGATCAACTCCGAGCTCACCAAGGGCGCAAGTGGTGCTGCCGCGACTCCCGGCGCTCAGGCGCCTGGGTTCGCCACTCCACCAGGCCAGGCGGCGCCGGCCCCCGCGGCCAAGGGCGCTCCACCAGCACCCTCAAACTGATTGAGCGATTCCGGCCACGCGGCCAAGGCCCCTTGCAAGACGCAGTCGCTCGATCCGAAGTCGAGCGACTCCAGAACAACCAAGTCAGCACGAGCAATCGATCGAAATCCCACCCCGTGTGAAGGTGCCAACGACCATGGGTCAGCAAGAAACGATGGAACAGGTCAAGGAGGTTCTGAGGCAGGTCATCAAGTACCGCTTCTGGATTTCCGTGAGCCTCGCGGCCCTTTTCGCGATCGTTGCCTACATCCTGGGCTCGAAGCCCGTGCGCGAAGAGACGGAGAAGGAACGCAGCGCGATCGTGGCGGCCGAGAAGGATGTCAAGCAATACACCAGCCAGGACATCCCGACGTCGGACTACAAACCAATCGTCGAGGAAAAGACCCAGGTCGTCACCCGCGACGTGAACGGTGCCTGGAAATCGCTCTTCGATCGCCAGGCCCCCCTGCTCACATGGCCGGAGGCGGTCCAGAACCGGATTCCCAAGTGGGGCCGGAAGTGGCCCGAAGGTGTCAACGCCGGCCAGGTTGAAATCGCCAAGGTCGACTACATCGAGGCCTATCCCGCCTACGTCGATATGGTTTACAAGACTTTCAACCCCTTCAACTACGAGACGGGTGAAGGCATCGTGGCGGCGCCCCCCAAGGAAGCCCTGCTGCGACCGGTCGTTTTCAATATTGAAAAGACGCCTGACCTGTCCGTGATCTGGGCGGCGCAGGAGCGGCTCTGGATTCAGCGCACGCTGCTCGAAGTGATCGCCCAGGTGAACAAGGCCGCCAAGGACTGGGACGGCGCGATCGTGAAGCAAATCAGCTTGCTCCAGGTGGGCGACCCCGTGGCGCAAGATCAACAATCGATCGCCAAGGGCGACAAGCTCGAAGAAGCCGCCAAAATCAAAGATCCCAATGCGCCGGCTGATGATTCGGCCGAAGGGGGCGCGGGAGACGCGGGAAACGCGGGCTCCATGGCCAGCAACATGATGAGCATGATGGGCGGCCGCCGTGGCGGCATGGGCGCCATGGGACCGGGCGCCATGGGAGCAGGCGCTGGCGCATCCTCGGCCGGTTCCGAAACCATCTACTACGTCGCGGGCGAGAACAAGCAGTTCCGCATCATGCCTGTGATGATCACGGTGCAGCTTGATCAGGATCGCATCCAGGACTTCCTGGTCGAACTGGAAAACTCGCCGATGTTCATCCAGGTCATCGAGTTTGAGATGCAGCGTCCCTCCTCGCGGGTGACCAAGCCCGAGAAAGGGTCGGGACAGTTCGCTGGTTACGGCCAGATGGGATCCATGGGCATGATGGGCGGCGCCATGGGTAGCATGATGGCCCAAATGCAGATGACGCGCGGCGGCCGAGGAGGGATGAGCGGCTTCGGCGGGATGATGGGTGCCATGCAGAACCAGAGCCAGATGATGGCCCAGCAGATGTCGATGATGGGCGGTCGTGGTGGTCGAGGCGGCGTGGGCGGTGGTACAGCCGCAAGTGAGCGTAAGGGAACCGACGTCCGCAGTGTCGATCGGGCAAAGGAGCGTTCGGAAGCCGAGAAGGCGGCAGCCAAGTCGTCCGGTCCATCCTTCTTCGATCCGCACTTCGATATCGTCGAGGTTACCGTCTACGGTCAGGCCAGACTTTTCGAACCGCCTCCGGTCGTGGAGCCCACGGAAACGAGCATGGGTGCTGCTCCCGAGGACGCCGCCAAGAACGACGCCACGAAGAACGGTGCGGCCACACCGGCGACCATCGAAGCGGCTCCGGCTGCCAAGGACACTCCGGCTGCCAAGGACACTCCGGCCGCCAAGGCTCCGGCACCGGCGGCGAAGGAGGCCGCACCCGCCGCCAATGACGTCCCCGCCGCGAAGGACGCTCCGGCCGCCAAGGCTTCGGCACCGGCGGCGAAGGAGGCCGCACCCACGCCCAAGGCCGATGCAAATACAAAGAAGGATACACCGAAGCCATAAAGCACCCTACCCTGGCGCTTGACGGCACGCGCCGAGGTAATCTGGGCCGTTCGAGATTCGGCCCTCCGAGGTGTTTCGAATTCACGATTGAAACTGGGGTACCAGAGCGGTACTCAGGTCGCAAAACTCAGAAGGTGTGGGTCGGGGACGACTCTTTCGAGGAGCAGCCGCAATGGCGAATGCGTTTGTCGACCAGATGAAGAACCTGGGCCTGCGACACGGCGAGAAAGCCGGGGTCGCGGCGGCGTCCGCGGTCTTCCTGCTTTGCGTCTCCTGGGCCGCCACAGTGAAGACGATCGACACGACGCCGGAGCAGATCAAGAGTGCGGCCCAGCAATCCGACACCAATCTCTCGCGCCACGAGGACCGTCCCCACATCATCGAAGTCCTTGAGAAGAAGGGCATCAAGGACACAGAGTTCTCAAAAGTCGTCGACAATCAGATCAAGAACGCACTCGTGGCGGACAACTACAAGTCCGTTCGGGAATGGGTTGTACCCGAGCCGGGCGCGGGCTTGATCCGCGGCACGCCTGCCCTGATCGCCGTAACCGAGCTCTTCGCCTATCCCGGCCGGGGCGGCCTGTACGTTTACGAGCTCGATAAAGACGGCAATCGAGTTCCCGCACCGCCAGAGAAAGTCGAAGCCAAGCCCAAGCGCAAGCGTAAGAAACGGCGTTCGAACAGCGGCGGCGGCGGCATGATGGGCGGCATGGGCGGCATGGGCGGCATGATGGGCGGTGCAGCGAAGAAGAAGTCCCGCAAGAGCCAGGCCGATATTGACCGCGAGGCCAAGGAAGAACGTGCTCGCCAGGAGCGTGAGCTGAGGGCCAAATTGGCCGGTGCGGATACCTCAACCAAGGAAGCCCAACCCAAGGCCTCCGAGGCTGACGACGTCGATGAAGGCGGCAAGGAAATCACCAAGGGCTACCGCTGGGTGGCCATTACCGGGGTGCTGGATCACGGTAAGATGCTGGCGAATTACCGCGAGGCGCTCAAGAATCCCGCAATCGCCCATCCCAATTACCGCCGTCTCGACCTCCAGCGGCAGTCCCTCGACGACTCGGGCCGCTGGTCTGACTGGGAGAACGTGGACCAGGACAAGAACTATCTGGTTCTCGACAACTTCCCGGAGGAAGACGAGGAACTCGTTCCTGAGACGTTCCGTCCGAAATACCTGAATGATCCGCTCCCGTTGCTCAAGGCAGGGTTGTGGGAGAAGGTTCACATTGCCAAGTTCGTGCCCAAGGAGAAGAAGGAACTTCCCGAGGATACTGCTCCCGCCGGCATGATGGGAGGCGCGGGGATGATGGGCGGCCGGGGCGGCGGCATGAAGGGCGGAATGATGCCCGGGATGGGCAGCATGATGGGCGGCATGGGCAGCTCGGAATCCGTGGGGGACTTCTGGAAGTCCGAGGAAAAGCTCGTCCAGGTGCGTGCCCTCGACTTCACCGTCGAGCCCGACACCATCTATCGCTATCGCCTGCGCATCGTTGTCTTCAATCCCAACAAGGGGCGTGAAGACATCGACTATGGCGTCGATAACAAGGCGGAGGATCTCTATGGCCCCTGGAGCGCGGCCACCGATCCCGTGTCAATGCCCCCGGACATCATGCCTTACGCCATGGGCTCGATGCCCCCCTCGCCCAAGAGCGACATCAAGGCGCGATTCCAGGTCGTCCGCTTCAACCCGAGCGATGGCGTCACGGTTCCCAAGATGTTTGAGGCAGCGCCCGGTGAGATCATCGGCGAGCCGCGAACAGCCAAGATTCCCGTCTCCGATGGGTCAGGCGAGAAGAGCAAGACCATCGACTTCAATAGTCGCCAGATCGTCCTTGACATCTCAGGTGGTGGACTGCAGGCACTGCCATCTGGGCTTGTCGGCCCGGCTTTCGAACGACCGGTGCTCGCTCTCGTCCTGCGTGACGATGGCTCTGTCGTGATCCACGGCGAGCCGGAGGACATGATGAACGAGGTCCGCAAGGACATCGAATCCAACTACCAGCACGAGCTCAAGCTCTCCGACAAGGAACGCAAAAGCTCGACCGGAACCGGCATGATGGGCATGATGCAGATGATGATGGGCGGAGGAATGGGCAGTCAGAGCGGCGGACGATAAGCCGCGGGCCCGACCACCTCATCAGCCTCGCTTGAACCGACTGTTCCTGAATTACCCGGCTTCTTGTAACGCGATCGAGGGCATGACTCAATCATGCACTCGATCGCGTTCTTTTTTGTTCGCGCCCGGGAAGCCAGTTTTACCTGGATCGTTCCGGCCTATCTGAGCTTAGCCACAAGTCCTTTTTCTGATTTGACTTTTGACTAAGAGAGGGTGTTCTGGCGGCTCACCAGGCAGTTTTCTTTGACTGGTTTTTGGAGGACCAGAACCGATTGTGCGGATGAGGCGAACCTGCGCGAATTCAAGGATTCCGCGGAGAAATTGGTCCTGCTGTAAGGATTCTCATGGAAGCTGCCGAAATTAGTCGTAACGACGCGTGGGTAAAGTATGCCGGTCGGTCGGGTCGATCCGTTTAGAGCGGTTGCCAGGGGGCCTGGAACTCGCCTTGACCGCGGAGAGGCTGGCGGATAAAGACCGGCATATCTTCCCCTCGCGCAAGGCGGGTCCCCACGTACTCACAGCCGGAACTCGCCGTTTTGAAGTGATTAGGGTGAAGGGGTCGCGTTCCATTCGGAGCGGCTCGTGCAACCGCGAAGGCAATTCGTCTCCCACTCGTGAAGGACAAGAAAAGGACCGTCGCCAGGGACGTCGACGGTGGTCTGGAGCGAGCGGCGAAAGGAGGTCGCGTTGGGAAGGCTTAAGACGGTCAGTCTCATCCTGATGTTGAGCGCGTGGGGGAGCGCCGCGGTACGCGGGGCACCCGACGACGCGGCCGCGGCGGGCACCACGGCAAACCGGCCACAGCCCCCCGCGCCGCCAATCAAATACCTGGAGGCGGGAGCGCGGCTGTTTAACAGCGCGCGGACCAGTGATGATCTCGCCAAGGCTTCAAAGTACCTTGAAGCTGCGAACATGTACCGCGACTTACTCCAGGCCGACGAACAATCGACGCTGGACGCTTACATGAAGGAGCTGGTGAAGGCGAAGGCCGTTGTGGCTCAGTCGACCGCACCCGCGGCAACCCCGGCCCGATCCTCTGTGCCGGTGTCTTCCGCCCCGTCGACCGCCTCGGCCATCGACCAGACGCCGTCGCGGATGCCCGAGGCCAGCCCGGCTGCCGCGACTGGCTCCGGCGACCCGCGCGGACCCCAGACCACGGCGACCGACGTCGAGCTCAAGCAGAAGGCACGCTGGCTGCTCAAGGAAGCAGTCGAGCAGATCCATCTGGGCGACTACGACGCGGCCGAGCGCAAGGTCAAGGAGGCCGAGAGTCTCGACGTCAAGTGGGGTCTGTTCGAGGACACCCCCACCAAGGTGATGGAGGAGATCAAGAAGGCCCGGCCCAAGACGGCCAGGCCAGCGGCCGCCGAGCCGGTGGGCACGCCGCACGACCGGAAGACGGCCAAGACGAAGCTCAAGGAAGCGCGTCAGTTGCTCGACACCAAGCAGTTCGAGCAGGCCGAAGCGATTGCGCTTGACGTGAAAGGCTGGGGACTCACGTACGGGCTGTTCGAGGACTCTCCGGACAAGGTCGCGGCGGCGGCTCGTGCGCTTCGCCGTCGAGACAAGGTGCGTGAGATTGCCCCCAAGGACATGCCTAGCCAGGGTGTCTACGACGCGCTCGTGCATGAGTCGCGCCAGCTTATGTCGCAAGGCAAGCTGGATCTGGCCGAGCAGAAGGCGCGTCAGGCCGAGCGTATGAACGTGGTGCCTCCGCTGTCTTCAGATCGTGCGGAGAGCGTGCTCCACGACATTGCGATGGCGAGGGCGGGCAAGCCGGCTCCGGCGAAGGAAAACGCGCTTGAGCACGAAGGCGATGCGCTTCTTGCCAGCGAGGATCTGAAGGGTGCACAGGCGAAGTTCGCGGCGGCCGAGAAGGCCGAGACGGACCCTGCCGTGGTGAAGATTTCGGGCAGCGACAACGCGCCCGCGCTCGATCTTGCACCGCCGGTGGATCAGAATCCGAAGCCTGCTTCCGCCGCCGGATCGGCCCCTGCCGGGCGCGGCGATCAGCTCATGGCCGAGGCGCATGAGCTCTACAAGAGCGGTAACTACGCCGCCGCCAAGGAGCTGGTCCAGCAGGTCAAGGCGGGCAAGTTCGGCCTGGACGACAAGGCCGACGAGCTCCAGGCCCAGATCGCGCTTGCCCAGCAGGGAGGCGCCCTGGCGATCTATGAGGCGGCCATGGCCGCGCTCCGCAATGGCGATCCCGCCCGGGCAAAGGCCCTGCTGATCGAGGTCGCTGCCGCGGGCGACGGGCTCGACGCCAGCCTGCGTGCCAAGGTCAGCGAGCTCCAGGCGAAGCTGTCCGACGACAAGAACAAGCCCGGCCAGGCGACCGCCGACGACTCAGAAGCGCTCGCCGCCCAGAAGCTCAACGCCGAGGTCGGCGCCAAGATCGCCGAGGGTCGCAGACTCCAGGAGATCGATCCCGACAAGGCAATCGAGCTCTACAAGAAGACCACCCAGCAGGTGCAGGCGGCGGAACTTCCCGCCGAACTCACCCGCCCCATGGTGCGCCGGCTCGAAGTCGCTCTCGAACTCGCCAAAAAGGATAAGGCTGAGTTCGAAGTCAAGATGCAAGACAAGAAGCAGCGGGCCGAAATCGAGATGAAGCGCCTGCGGATTCTCGAGGCCGACAAGGCCAAGAAAGCCAAGATGAAGCAGCTCATGGACAAGGCCACCGAGGCCTACGCCCAGGGCAACTACGTCGAGTGCGAGGCCTACGCCCGCCGCGCCATGGAAGTCGATCCCAACGAGCTCGCCGCGTCGATGCTCGTCTGGAAGGCCCGCGCGGAACGCCGGTTCAAGCAGGACAAAGAAAACACCCGGGAGAAGGATGAAGCCGTCGTCACGATGCTCCAGAACGTCGACAAGGCTTCGATCGCCGATCCCGAGGTGCAGCTCCGGGACATCAAGTTCCCCAAGAGCTTCAAGGACCTGACGCGTGAGCGTCTGGCCATGAACGCGCGGCTCGCCCCCCGCAAGGACCCCAGGGTCCTCGCCATCGAGGCCAAGCTCAAGGAGCGCGTCTCGATGAACATGGACAAGCAGCCGCTGTCCGAGGCCATCACGTTCCTGCAGAACTACACCGGCCTCAACATTGTGCTCGATCCCAAGGCGCTCTCCGAGGAGGGGCTGACCTCCGCCTCGCCGGTGAGCCTGGTGGTCAACCAGGTGTCGCTCAAGGCCGCGCTTAAGTACATGCTTCGCCCGCTCGGCCTGACTTACAAGGTCGAGGACGAGGTGGTGCTGATCACGAGCCCGACCGCGAGCCAGGATCAGACCTACTTCGAGACCTATTACGTCGGCGACCTGCTCATGCCGCCCAGCCGTGCGGCGAACAACTTCATGCCCCATAACATCATGGAGCAGACGGGCGAGACGCCCAAGGATCCCAACACGCCTCCCGGCGTCGGGTTCAACCCGGGCGATCCGCGGAGCAACAACAAGGTTTCGGAGCTGACCGGCCTGGGCGCAGCCCCCAGCGATCGCCCGAACATGGACATGACTCCACTCGTCCAGCTCATCACATCGTCGATCGCGCCTGGCACCTGGCGGATCAATGACGCCAACGGCCAGGACGTGACGGCGAGCTACGGCATGGGCGGCGGCTTCGGCGGCGGCGGTGCGGATGCTGGCATCGACCAGACCCGGCCCCCAGGCGCCATCACCCCCTTCATGCTGTCGATCAGCCTGATCATCCGCCATACGGCCGAGGTTCACGACCAGGTCCGCGACCTGCTCCGGCAGCTTCGCCGGCTCATGGACCTGCAGGTCTCGATCGAAGTGCGGTTCATCACGGTCAGCGACAGCTTCTTCGAACAGATCAGCGTCGACTTCGACTGGGCGATCAACTCGCGCGTGGTCGGCAAGCACTCGACGGTTGCCATTCCCAATCCGTTGACCTCACTGTTCCCGGTCTCGAGCTCCACGACCACGACCACGGCGACGGCCGGTGCCACGGCGGGTGGTGTCACCGCAGGTGGCGGCGGTGTCAGCGCGGGCGGCGGTGGCGTCAGCGCGGGCGGCGGCGGTATCAGCGCGGGCGGCGGCGGTCTCAGCGCGGGCGGTGGGGCAAGTGCAGGTGGCGGTGCGACCGCCGGCAGTGCAATCGCCCAACCTGTCTACCTGTTCAACCCGAACCGAGACTATGTCTACCCCAGCAACGCTCCGCTCATCGTCGGTACGCAAGGCGGCGGTATCGGTAACGTCACGCCGGGCTTGCAGATTCCGTTCACGAACACGAGCGGCACGCTGATCGCTCCTTCCAATGCCACCCCGGGTGCGGGTGCCACCTTCGGCATCGCGTTCCTGAGCGACCTGGAAGTCTATCTCTTCCTCACGGCCGCCCAGGGCGACACGCGGTCGAACGTGCTCCAAGCCCCGAAGGTCACGAGCATGAACGGTGCTCTTGCGACGATCTTCAGCAACAACGTTCAGTACTATGTTCAGTCGCTGTTCCCGATCGTGGGCGTGTCCGCCGTGGCCTTCATTCCCTCGGTGGGATCGATTCCGATCGGCGTGACGCTCACCGTCACCCCGGTTGTGTCGGCTGACCGCAGGTACGTGCGACTCTCGATGTCCCCGTTCTTCAATGCTCTGAACGGGTTCACGACCATCCAGATCCCGGCGGCCGTCGGCGGCACGGGCTTCGGCGGCGGTGCGGCGGCGATCAACGCCACCCTCCAGCTTCCCAACACCACCACCAATACCGTCCGGACCACCGTGACCGTGCCCGACGGCGGCACCGTGCTCCTGGGCGGAGTCAAGACGCTCAACGAACAGCGCATCGAGTACGGCGTCCCGATCCTGTCCAAGACGCCGCTCATCGATCGTCTCTTCAAGAACGTCGGCATCGGCCGGACCACCACCAGCCTGATGCTCATGGTGACCCCGCGGATCGTGATCCTTGAAGAAGAGGAAGAGAAGCTCGGCATCCCGCCGTCCGTCGCCCTCTGATCCTCAAGGATGTGATCCCTAGCAAACGAGCGTCCCAACTCGCGAGGCTGCCGGAAACCCCCTTCCGGCAGTCTCGCTTTTTTTGGTCGCGAGGTCGCGCAGCCTGCTTGCCACGCCACGCTTGCAGCATCATCAGATTTTCGGGATGCTACGAAAGTTGAGCGATCCGAATGCGGCACTGCCGCGCGGCCTGCACCTCTCCCGAATGAGACCTCATCGCCATGGCGCCCTCACCTCTTTTTGCGGCGATTCTTTTGAGCCTCACCACGGCATGCTTCCAGCCGGGAAATCCTCCCGAAACGCTTGAGCCCAAGGAAGGCTGGAAGAAGCTAGGTCGAAGCCTGTGGTTCGACCCAGAAGCCAGGACACTTATCGTGAAGGCCAAGGTTGTACTCCGCGAAGGCCCGCTCGAACACCTGGTGTGCCTCAAGGGAACCAAGGAACACGAAGCCGTCCTGTCCACGGACGCCGTGCCTCGCCAAATTCACGCCGGATTGCTGCTCACGGGTCTCAAGCCCGGCCACCCAGTAACCTTCACGCCCCGGCTCACTCCCCCTGCCGGAGACGCCACGGCCATCACGGCATACTGGCGCGAAAAGGGCAAGGAACACACAATCGACGCCCGCGACTTCGTCCTTGACGACAACAAGAAAACACCGCTGCGGACCGACTGGGTCTTCGCGGGCAGTCAACTCTTCTTCGACAAGGCCTCAAACTCAACCAAATATGCAGCCGACGACGGCGATTTGATCACCGTGGCAAACTTCGGAAGTGCGATTCTCGACCTGCCATTCGCCAGCTCCGCGGACGACACAGAACGCGTCTTCGTCGCTAACCCCAAGGTCGTTCCGCCGCTCGGTACCGAGGTCTTCTTGACGCTGGGGCCACGCAAGCCCCAGGACACAAAGGCCCAGCCTCAGGCCAAAACCAGGCCATGATCCCCCCATCGCTCAAGATGACCACCACGGCCTCACAAAACTCGCAGCGCACACCAGACGCCGCAGGGATGGTACTGGGCGTCGTCCGGCCGCTCGGCAAGTGCTTCCCACTCCTCCGGCGTCCAGATCAAAAGCGCTGTCCTGTGCCCGCTGATCCTCCAGTACGCGGAGCGCGAATCATCACCATCACCGGTGTAAAGCCGAAGCCCGGCCAATCCCGCCCGATCCTGCCGCGCGGTCGCCGTGGACGCCATGCCAACAGCCCTCTTCTCAGGCCCAGGAACAATCCCAGAGCCCGATTTGCGAATGATTCCATGAGTTCGTGCCACAAGAGACGACCTGCCCCGCTGCGACTCGGGGCAGGTCGCCAAAAAAGGGATAACATACAACGGCATCCCTCTTATGCCAACTTAATCGTCTTATAAGGCGTTTTTACTGGGCTTAATCTGGAAACATTTTCGGATCGCATCGCGAAACCCATCGCCCATGCCTCTGCGTAACAAGTCCAAAACCCGAAAAGACGTCTTTTTAAGCGCCTCCAGGTAAAGATGGGGAAACCAAGGAGAAGAGCTAGACCATCATGGACCGACCGAGCGTGATTGTTACGGAGGGTCTTTCGAAGCACTACGGCGCGGTGGTTGCGCTCGATGGGCTTTCGCTGGAGGTGCGACGGGGCGAGGTGTTCGGGCTGTTAGGGCCGAACGGTTCTGGCAAAACAACGGCGATCCGGCTCCTGCTGGGTATGCTGCGAGCGACGGCGGGGTGGGCGAAGGTGGATGGCCTGGACGTTTGGCGAGAGAGTCTTGAGGTTCGGCGGACGGTCTCCTACTTACCGGGCGAGATCCGGATGTACGGGTCGCTGACGGGTCTGGGGGTGCTCAGGTTGCTGAGCGGGTTGCGTGGAGGCATGGGGCTGGACCGGGCGATTGCCATCGCCGAGCGGGTCATGGATCTCGACCTGCGCAGGCGGGTGCGAACTTACTCGACGGGGATGAAGCAGAAACTGGCGCTTGCCCTTGCTTTCGGCGACCCTGTCGACACCCTGATCCTTGACGAACCCACGTCCGCGCTCGATCCCTCAGCGCGGGGAATTGTGCTCGACCTGGTGCGGCAGGCCAGGTCCGAGGGTCAAACCGTGATCTTCTCGGGCCATGTACTTTCCGAAGTGGAGCAGGTTGCGGACCGGGTCGCAATCATGCGCAAGGGCCAGCTCATGCACGTGGAGAACCTGGCAACCGGGGTGCGACTGCGCATGGTGCTCTTGCGATTCGCGAGTAACGAGACCGTATCCATCCCCCCCGAGCTCGGGCTAGTGCCGCGGGAGGCGAACGGGCCAGGGCTTCTCTTTGAGCATCACGGATCGCTGCAAGGCCTGTTGTCCTGGCTCGCGTCAGCACCCGTGGCGGACGTGGCAATCGGCGTTGAGGACCTTCAGAGTCTTTACGACCGCTTCCACGGGCCCCGCGCGGAAGGCGAGGGAGGAATCGAGCGATGAAGCCCTTTCGAATGCTGGTCGGCAAGCATCTGCACGACACACGATGGTCGCTCGTGCTCTCGGCCGCCGCGCTCTTCGGGCTCGGCTGGCTCTTTGTTTTTGTGACGGCGCTCAACGAACAGCGCTTCCTCGAACGCCTGAGCTCAAGCGATCAGGATGTCCAGAACCAGATGCGCTGGATGCGAAACCTGGGGGTCACGGAGTCGCCAAGCTCGGCGTCGCTGATCGTCCTGTCCTGGTCGCATCCCTTCATCTTCTTCCTGATCTCGATGTGGGCGATCGGCCGCGGGTCCGCCGCAATCGCCGCCGAAATCGAGCGCGGCACCATGGATCTCCTGCTGTCGCGGCCCATCGGGCGCGGAACGTATCTCGCCGCTCAGGTTGTGGTCGCGATCGCGGGACTTGTGGTGCTTCCAGGCGGGCTACTCGCCGGTGCGGCATTTGCAATTCGCTTCAACACCCTGCGCGAGCCTCCAACGGTGGCAGTCCTGATGTTGCCTGCGCTCAATCTGGCCGCGCTCGGGCTGCCGATCTACGGTTACACGCTGTTTGCCTCCGCCTTCGATCACGTCCGCTGGCGGCCGAATTCGATTGGTGCGGGGCTAACAGCAGCCGGCTTCGTGGCTTACGTCGTCTCAATCGTGCCCGTGCTCGATGACTGGAAATGGCGCCCGTGGTTCGAACGCGTTTCGATCTTCAAGGCGTACAACCCAGTCGAGCTGGTGACCACGGGCGAGACGCTCGCGCGCAACGCGGCGATCCTGGGCGGTATTGGCGCAGGTTGCATCGCGGCGGCCTTCGTTGTCTTCGCAATACGCGACCTCCCGGCCAACGCCTGAGCCGCCTGCGCCCTCCGCGTGCGAAGGCAAATCACAGGACGGATCGAGCACTCCGCCGCGAAGCGGCTCACAGGCGTCTCAACATGAACCAGGTTAACCTCTAGAATAGAGTTTCTGGCTACGGAACGGGCACGCGAACAGGAAGGCCTTGAATGAGTGGCGCATCACGTTCGGCAAGCGCGATTTTGCTTCGGAGCGAGGACGACGTTGCGGTTGCGACCAGGCCGATCCCTCGGGGAACGGCGCTCGAGCTAGGAGGCGCGCGCGTTGAGGTTCGCGAGCCCATCGCACTTGGGCACAAGCTTGCGGTACGGCCGATTTCGGCCGGGGCTCCCGTGCGGAAGTACGGCCAGGTGATCGGTTTCGCATCCCAGGCGATTCCCGCGGGCAGCCACGTGCATGTGCAGAATTTGCGGGCCGATCTCTTCGAGCGCGATTACGCGTTCGCGAGCGAGCGCCCGCACCCGCCCGATCCCTTGCCTGGACCAGCCAGGACCTTCCAGGGCTATCTCCGCCCCGATGGTCGCGTGGGCACTCGCAACACCATTGCGGTGATCAGCACCGTCAACTGCTCGGCGAGCACCTCACGTGCGGTGGCAGACCGCTTCAAGGACGGCCGCTATCGCCGCGATTTTCCCAACGTGGACTCGGTCTTCGCAATCACCCACAAGGGGGGCTGCGGGCTACCGTTCGAGGGTACGGACCATCAGATCCTCGAACGCGTTCTCGCGGGTTTCGCGCATCATCCCAACGTCGCGGCCTACGTGATCGTCGGTCTCGGCTGCGAGGTCAGTTACGCGAGCCACCTGGTCGAAGCGCGTGATCTCGTCGTGCTGGGCGCGCAGGCGTCTGGGGGCAGATCACGGGCCGATCACCGTCCCCGCATGCTGACGATACAGGAAGAGGGTGGGGTCACGCGCACGATCGAGGCCGCGGTTCGAGCTGTGGAGGAGTTGATGCCGGCAGCAAATTCATGGACGCGTTCGGAACAACCGGCATCGAAGATCGTGCTGGCGATGGAATGCGGCGGATCGGACGGCAATTCCGGCGTAACGGCGAACCCAGCGCTCGGCGCTGCGGCGGACATGCTGATCGCGGACGGCGGCGCGGCGGTACTGGGCGAAACCACCGAAGTCTATGGCGCGGAGCATCTCCTCACTCGCAGGGCAGTCACGGCTGAGGTCGGTCAAAAGCTGGTTGATCGGATCAAATGGTGGGAGTGGTATACCGGGGTCTTCGGCGCCCGGATCGATAATAATCCCTCGCCAGGCAACAAGGCCGGCGGGCTCACCACGATTTACGAAAAGTCCCTGGGCGCCGTGGCCAAGGCGGGATCGACCGCTCTTGTGGATGTCGTCCCATACGCGGGACAGGTCAACGGCCCAGGGCTCGTCTTCATGGATACGCCCGGCTACGACCCTCCGTGCACGACCGGTCTCGTCGCTGGCGGCGCCAATGTGCTCGTCTTCACCACCGGGCGCGGAAGTGTGCTCGGGCTCAAACCAACGCCGTGCATCAAGCTCGCCACCAACACGCCGATGTATGAAAGAATGATCGACGACATGGACATGGACGCCGGCCCCATTCTCGACGGCGAACCGGTCGAGGCGGCCGGTCGCAGGCTCTACGACCTGATCCTGCGCGTGGCGAGCGGCGAGGCGACCAGGAGCGAGCGCGACGGAATCGGCGAAGAGGAATTCGCTCCCTGGACCATCGGACCCGTCTTGTGAACGCCGCGGGCGACCCAGCTTCGGCATCGCCACGCGCGGCTGGCTGGCAGAACGCAGCGATTCTCATCGCGATCGCCGCGTTCCAGCTCGCGTGGTTCCTGTGGTTCATGATCGAACCCCTGCCGAATGCCGACAATACAGGCTTACCGCAGGGCGAGAAGGTCCGCCGCGCCTATTTGGCACTCAAGGCGATTCCCGAGGTCGTACCCGGCACATCCTTTCGCGAGTCGTTCTTCGGCCAGGCGCTCGGTGAACTCAGCCACTTTGAAAACCTTCCCGAGCGCGTGCCAATCGTGCTGGCCGGCGCGCTCCTTGCTCTGGCCGCGATTGGACTCGGCGACTCTATATCGCGCAGACTCGGCATCGCCCCCGGAATCACACTCTGGGAACGCATCGCACTCGGTTACGGCCTGGGCGCAGCGATCCTGGGCGATGCCGCTCTCGTACTGGGCCGCATGGGCTGGCTGACTCCCTGGTCAACGAGAATCGGCCTGGGTGCCTGCGCGCTCATCGGACTTACGCGCTCGCGCCTGCACCGCGCTCCATGGCCTTCCTTGGGACGGACCGGATGGATCTGCGCAGCCCTGGTCTTTCCCTTCGTGCTCGTCATGATCCTGGGCTCGATGCTGCCGGCCGTGGATTTTGACGTGCGCGAATACCACCTGCAAGGTCCGAAGGAATATTACCAGGCCGGGAGAATCCAGTTTCTACCGCACAATGTTTATACAAGCATGCCTTTCAACGTGGAGATGCTTCACCTGATGGGAATGGAGCTCCTGGACGACTGGATCCGGGGCGCGCTTGTGGGGCAGCTAGCGGTTGGCCTTTTCGCGCCCGCGGCCGCGGTTCTGATCGCGGGGGCTGGCGCGCGGCTGGCTTCCCCCGCGGCAGGGGCGCTGGCAGCGCTTGTTTATCTCACGACACCGTGGATCTATCGCCTGGCCTTGATCGCCTACGTGGAGGGGCCGCTCTGTTTCTACCACGCGGGGATACTCTGGACTTTTTCCCTCGGAGCGGCGATTCTCCCCCGCGCGCGCTGGAGTTTGCTGGGGCTTCTAGCTGGGGGTGCGATGGGATGCAAATACCCGGGATTGATTTCGGCGGTGATCCCGCTCGGCATGCTCGCGGTTGCACAGGGAATTCGCAAGCGCACGGCCGAGCCCCTGCTCTGCCTGTTCGTTGGTTGGGCGATCGTGATGGGCCCGTGGCTCGTCAAGAACGTGATTGACACCGGCAACCCAGTCTACCCACTGGCCGACCGTGTCTTCCACTCCAGCCAATGGGACCAGGAGCGCGAGGCAAAGTGGAATCGCGTGCACGGCCCCAGGCCGATTCGCCTCCACGACTTCTGGCTTTCGGTTGTGGATGTGGCCGGCCGCTCGGACTGGCAGTCATCCCTGTATGTAGCCTTTGGAGTCTTTGCCCTGGCAAGGCCAGGGTCGCGCAAGGCGGCCGCCTGGCTGCTGGGATACGCATTCTATCTCTTCCTGACCTGGTGGTTGCTCACGCACCGGCTCGATCGCTTCTGGCTACCGATCCTGCCGGTACTCGCGGTGCTCGCCGGCCTGGGCGCGGACTGGAGAACCGATCGAGGCTGGGCCATCGTGCGCGGAAGCGTCGTCGCACTCGCTCTCATCGCCAATTTCGCATATGTCTCCTCCGCTCTCGCCGGGCTCAACGAATGGACTGCCAATCTCAGCCGGCTGCGAGACAGTCTGAACAGAAAGCTCACGCCCTCTCTCGCCGAGCTGGATGAGATACTGCCGGCGAATGCCCGCATCCTCGTCGTCGGCCAGGCGGCTGTGTTCCACATGAAGCATCCCGTGATCTACAACACCGTCTTCGACCGAGAGTGGATCGAGATGCTCGGAAAGTCCGCCACGCCCGCTCAGCTCAAGGAGCGGCTGCACGCCCTGGGCGTAACCCACGTGTTTGTGGACTGGAAGGAAATCGAGCGATACCGCCAACCAGGAAATTATGGATTCACGGATTACGTGCAACCCGAGCGGTTCGAGGAATGGACCGCGGCAGGCGTGCTCCAGGGCCCGCGCTGGATCGGCTCCGACCAGCGTCTCTACACGGTGCGGTAGATGAACTCGAGACTCGCGATCGTCACCGGCGGGGGGGGCTTCATTGGCTCCCACCTCGTCAAGCTTCTGGTTAAATCTGGCCAGCCTGTGCGCGTGATTGAGCGGCCCGGAGCTCGGGTCGGCCATCTACCCCAGGGTGTCGAGATCGTCTTCGCGGACATTCGCGACCGTGGAGCCCTCATCGGCGCATTTCAAAAGGAGGCCGAAGTTTACCACCTGGCCGCGAACCCCAATCTTTGGGTACGCGACCGCCGGGAATTCGACCTCGTCAATTACCGGGGAACGATTCACGTGCTCGACGCCGCGCTCGAAGCAGGCGCCTCACGCGTGTTGCACACGAGCACCGAAAGCATCCTGACCAGAGCAAACACCACAGGCCCCATCGACGAAAACGTTCAGATTTCGCTCGCGGACGCTGTCGGCCCGTATTGCCGTTCGAAGTTACGGGCGGAACAGTACGCGTTTTCGCTGGCAGCCCAGGGCAAGCCCGTGGTCGTGGCCAATCCCACCATGCCAGTCGGGCCTGGCGATCGTGGGCTCTCACCACCGACGCGTCTGATCCTCGACTTCGCGCAGGGCCGACTTCCCGCAGCCATCCATTGCACGCTGAATCTCATCGACGTGCGCGACCTCGCGCTGGGGCTCGTGCGCGTGTTCCAGCGCGGCATTCCTGGCAAGCGTTATCTACTGGGGCATGAGAATCTTACGCTGGATGAATTATTTGGGATTCTGAGTCGGTTGACGGGTGTTCCCAAACCGCGGTTTCACGTGCCCTATGCGGTTGCCCTTGCCTACGCATGGTTGAGCGAGCGACGTGCCGATTGGCTCGGGGGTGAACCGCCGCGGGGTACGGTCACGGGGGTTCGCCTGGCGCGAAGGATCATGCACTTCGATGTGCGCGGCTGCCAGCAGGAGCTGGGGCTCGAGCCGCGTCCCATTGAAGAATCGCTGCGTGATTCCCTCGACTGGCTTCGGTCTGAAGCGTGAGATTCGGATCTTCTAGCAACGCACCAGGTGCGAGTACGCGAAAGGATCAGAAATCGTGGATCTCGACCGATCCGGGATCTTCGCGTGAGCGAGCGGCGCGAACTGGTAAGGTTGTAGCGAATAGAGCCAATCTCCGGCCTTCGGAGGCTGCTGGACACAAGATCCTCTCGTTGTTGTGTCTTGCTTCAAGCGTGGATTCGCTATATTAGATAAAGATGTAGAGGCGATCCTGGGTATGCTCCGCTCAAATTTCGCAACTCGAAGGGGTACGCCGCGGCGACGCCCCGGGAATGAATTAGCCGGCCTGCTTGCCAATCGTCAGTTCATGCTGGCTGTTTCGTTCAGGATCGAGTGTAATGAAGGGCGGAGCCGATCAAGATGGTTGCCAGAATTCGAGATCGGTATGGTTCGAGGCGCGTGATCATGCCGGCACGACTCGTGGCTCTCGAAGAGGGTGAGGACATTCCCCTGGATCGGGCCATGATCGTTGTCGGTCGCCACCCGGGCTGTGACTCGAGGTTGGAATCATTGCGGATCTCTCGTCATCACTGCTGCATGACGCTCGATTGCGGCGAGATTGAGATTCGCGATCTGGGAAGTACGAACGGCATCCGCATCAACGGCCAGCGGGTCGAGACCGGTCGGCTCAAACCTGGCGACGAGCTCTCAATCGCGCATATTCGATATCGCTACGAAAAGACCCCGACCGTCGATTCACCACCGCCGGGCGACGAGAGGCGGGGTCCTGACTCCGATGAGCCTGGCCCGAAGAAACCCGATCCAGGTTCGGCGAGCATCCGCCAGACCGACAGCGATCCTGAACTTCTTGCCGAGGCGGTGCGCAAGCTGTTGCCCGCCCATGTCGCCGACAAGTGCAAGATTCAGGTCATTGTGAAAATGGGTTCCGATTCCGAATCAGGTCAAGGCGGCGTGGCGGAATCGAACGGGAATGGACGCCCGGTGCTGGAGAACGCCGCCGAATGTCATTCCGACTTGTCTCTTTAAGTCCTGGCCTTGCCGGTCCGGTTTCGCTGCAGCGGCCCGTCCTTCTGGTCGGCCGCCATCCCGAGTGCGACCTGCGGATCGAATCAGCCAAGATTTCGCGCAGGCACTGCTGCCTGGGGATCGCCTACGATCGAGTGTTGATCCGCGACCTCGGGAGCCGCAACGGCCTGCGCGTGAATGGGGTACTCGTGCGCGAAGCTCGGCTCAAGCCGAACGACGAGATCGCCATCGGACCTTACCTGTTCCGCGTCGAGCTCGATTCGGCGGAGGCCCCAGCCACTCCCCGACCAGAACCCACCCCCACGGCCGCAACGCCCGTGCCCGCCGCGGCGATTGAGGACGACGAGGAGGATGATCTCGTGGATCTCATCCCCATTGACGACGATTAAACCCCGTCTAACCAGTCGGCCCACTCCGGACAAACCGACGCGTATGATAAATTAGAAGGTATCCGTACGCTGGCAAACCTGAGTGTTGCCGCAGGAACGCCTGTCAATCCGGCCCTTGCTCCCTGGGAGGCGCAACATGTTCCGGACCATCAAGACTCTGGCCGTCGGTCTTTTGATCTGCCTGTGCGGAACGGAAGCGCGCGCCCAGTTCGGATGGGGTTGGGGAGGCTGGGGAGGTTGGTCGACCACGTTTCAAGGCGATGTCGCCCGGGGCCTCGGCGTCTTCGCTTATGGCGCGGGGCTCTACAATCTCGATACCGCCGCAGCCGCCTCTATCAATACTGACACATGGATGCGCTGGAATAACTACTGGTACCTGTCGCAGCAGGAGGCGACTCGCCTCTACTATCAAAACAAATATAAGAACATCCTCCGCAACAAAACGGCCTATCAAGAGCTGATGAAGCGGATTCAAAATGCGCCCACGTCGAAGGACATTGAAGACGGTGATGCCCTCAACGCCGTGCTGGATCAGCTTAGCAACCCACGGATCCAGAGCTCCGCGCTGCGGTCGGCCACCACAGAGATTCCGGCGCACGTGATTCAGAGGATCCCGTTCCGGAATAATTCGAAGGCGATCACGATCATGCTCTCGGAACTGAAGTCCGCCTCGCGCTGGCCGGCCGTGCTCGATACGGAGCGATTCGCCCTCGACAAGCACGAATTCGAAAACATCGTCGACCAGGGCCGCAGAGAAGACGAAGCAGGCCAGATTTCGCAGGAAACGCTGGCGCGGGCGCGGGCGCTCGTCGCCGATATGCGACTCAAACTCGAGTCAGAACCTCTGGCGGATTCTGCCGATCAGTTGCGGGCGATGAAGTTTCTGAAGGCAGTCGCCGGGCTCACTCGCTTGCTCAGTGTGGACGACACCCGCGGCGTGCTCAACGAGCTCCGGAAGGTCAAGACGACGAGCGTCGGCCACCTTCTGGGATTCATGCACGCATGCAATCTGAGATTTGGCCCAGCAACCACTCCGGCCGAGCGTATGATATACCGACAGCTCTACTCGGTCCTCGACGAAACCCGAGACAAGCTCATGGAAACGACCAGGGTCGAGGAGCCGAAGCCGGCGAGCGCTGGCACCGAACACGCCAGCGACTTCTTTTCCTCGATGAACATGGACCAGCTCCAGGGCAAAAAGAAGGCGACTCCCCAGCCGACCAAACCCAGGCAGTGAATGTATTCAGCCGCTACACAGGCCGCGAGCCACTACAATTGGTACGATAGGCAAAGCCGGACAAGCATAGAGAATACGAATTCTTGGTTGCTCGTTCCGGCTCCGGTATGATGAAGTTTATCTTGCTCCTGGATCAGTCTCATTTGACCATGCTCCAGTTTCGCGGCTGTCTTGAGACAGCCGTTGGGAGACGAACCATGCCTCGACGTAGCATCACCCTTGCACTGGGTCTTTTCGGGATACTGTATGGAACCTCCGCCCAGGCGCAGTGGGGTTACGGCTGGGGCGGATGGGGCGGCGCCACCACGTTCCAGGGTGACGTTGCCCGCGGCATGGGCGTGTTCGAGTACGGCGCGGGGCTCTACAACCTGAATACCGCCCAGGCCGCGTCGATCAATGCCGACACTTGGATGCGCTGGAACAATTACTGGTACCTGTCGCAGCAAGAAGCCACCAAGCGTTACTACGAATACAAATATAAGAATATTCAGCGCAACAAGACTCAGTACAACGAGATCATGCGGCGGATTCGCGAAACTCCGTCCGCCAAGGACGTGGAAGATGGTGATGCGCTGAACGCCGCTCTTGAGCAATTGAGCGATCCCCGAATTCACGCCTCGAGCTTGCGCACGGCCAGCACTCCGATCGGCGCGGAGATGATTGAGAACATTCCGTTTCGGAATAATTCCGAAGCGGTGACGATCATGCTTTCCGACCTCAAGGAAGCGACCAAGTGGCCGGCTGTTCTCGATACTGAGCGATTCGCGCTCGACAAGCATGTCTTCGAGAACATTGTCGACCAGGCCCGCAGAGAGGATGAGGTGGGGGAGATCTCGCCGAACACGCTCGCCCGCGCCAAGGCCCTTGTTGAGGACCTGCGGCTCAAGCTCGCGACCCAGCCGCTCGCTGACTCCGCGGACAATCTTCGCGCGATCAAGTTCGTCAAGTCGGTGAGCGGCCTGATCCAGCTCATTGGCAAGAACGAGCCTCGCGAGGCGCTCAATGAGCTGCGAAAGGTCAAGACCACGACCGTTGGGCACCTCATCGTGTTCATGCAGGCGTTCAACCTCAAGTTCGGCCCCGCCAAGACTCCCAAGGAACGCGTTGTTTATCGCGAGCTCTACTCGATGCTCGACCAGACGCGCAGCAAGATCCTGGGCGCGGCGAAGCTTGACGAACCGGTTGCCGCCGGCGGACCCGAGCACGTCAACGAGGTGTTCTCAGCTCTCGAGCCCGACGGCAAGACCAAGAAGGCCACGCCTGAGCCTCCCAAGCCGCAGCAGTGAGCTTGCGGCCCTGGTGCTAGACTTCCAGGACCGATGGAATCAGGCCCCGGATCGAGTCGATGAGGTGAGTGTGCGGGAATCGTGCCAGCTCGGCGCGGGAGTGCGTCGAGCCCACGATTCCCACCACCACTCCGCACCCCGCCGCGTTCCCTTCTAGTAGGTCCGACGGCGTGTCGCCCACTTTCACAACGCGCCTGGGATCGCGGATCAAAAGCTGTTGCATCACCGCCTGGACCATGTCGGGTGCGGGTCGGCCCCGGAAAACCTCGTCGGAACAGATTGTGGTCGCGAGATAGCTCTGGCCGCGCCAACCGAGCCGGTCGAGAATCACATCCACGATGGGTCTCGAAAAACCGGTGTCGAGTGCGACCTTGATCCCTGCACGCTCCAGAATCTGGAATAGTTCGGTTGCGCCTTCGATCTCACCGACCGAGGGATCGGAGCGGTAGAACTCGCGAGCAGCATGGACGAAGTCGTCATGGATGACCGCGACCTGATCTGGTTCCGGCCAGCGTCCGGTCTGCGTGAGCAGCCGCTCGATCGCGACCGGCTTGGGCAGCCCCATCACGTGATTCACCTCGGCCGGGTCCACGTCGATCCCAGCCCGGTTGAGTGCGGCTCGAAAGAGCCGATTCACAGAGTCGTCATCCCGGACCGTCGTACCAGCGATGTCGAAGACGATGAGGTCGATTTCGCGCGGTTTGACGCTCATGAATCACCTAGCTCCCCGGCGATCACCTCGCTCGCCGCGGCAAGCGATAAAGTCATCCCTGCACCTCCGAATCCTGTCACGGCAACAACCCCCTGCGCGGGTCTGGCGGTCACGTACGGGCGTGAAGGATGCCTGGCGTATGTGCCATGCCAGCGCGATGCGATCTCAAGCTCGGGATAAACCAGAAAGCCCTCGAGATACTCCCGAATCATCCGTTCGATCGCTGCTTGATCAAAGAGGTCGATCTCATCACCGTACTCGTGCGAGTCGCCGATTGTGAGTTCGCCCTGCCCGTTCTGCGACACCATCACATGGATGCCGTAACGGTCCAGAAGCGGTGATTCCCGCGCAATACGTGCCTTGAGCCCTGCCTGCGAAGAGCACGCGCGGAAGGACTCGTAGTGCCTCAGAGTCAGTCCTCCAGCCAGCATTGGCCCCAATCGCTCTGACACCGCCAAAGGGGTAGAACGCATCATCTGAAGCTTGGTGCGCACCAGGCCAAGAGTACTGAGAACTTCAGGAAACAAGCCATCGAGCTCATCGCCGGAGCAGATCCAGACGCGGCTTGCTTGAAAGCGCTCGCCGCCGGCGTGGATCGTGGGAAGGTCAATCGCTATCACCCGGCGTTCGAAGTGGAACTCAACTCCAAACCGATTCGCCAGCCACGCCGGAAGCGTTCGCACGACCTCGCGGGGATCAACGCAAAGCTCGAACCGGGAATATAAACCCAGGTTCAAGCCGCGGCGATTCACGCGTGGCGAGACCGATCTTATCGTGTCACGCGATAGCAGTTCGACCGCGAAGCCGTGCTCGTGCGAGAGCGCGGCGAATTCCTCGAGCACCGCGGCCTCGTCCTCGTGATAGGCAAGATGGAGCGATCCCACCTGCTCGTGCCAGAGCCGGCTTTCGTGGAGTAATTCGAGCCAGAGCGTGCGGCTTCTCTCGGCGAGTTGTCGCCGGGGACCAAAGGGCTGGCCAATCGGCCAGATCATGCCGAAGTTGCGCACCGATGCACCTTGGGCACGCGGGGTACGCTCAAACACCCCAACTTTGCGACCCCTGCGCGCGAGTTCATAGGCGTGAGCCAACCCCACAATCCCCGCGCCCACAATCGCATCATCCAGCATACTCGGGCCCCTCGAATCGCCGTTCCGCGTCGAGAATACAGGAACTCGCACGGGGCAGGCGATTGTATCGGCCCTAGTGGCGGAAGAGGAATTCCTTGGAGTTGATGATCGCCCAACCCAGATCTTCCACCGCCTGGCGGCGATCCCTGGAGTTTGCCAGGTGCTTCCGCGCGGCGGCGCGCTCCTGATCGGAGGGTTCGCGCGAAAACGCGGTCATGTACAATTCGCGAGCGATCTCGTCGGCAGACGCCTTGGAGGCCGCAAGCTTCGCCATGCGCCCGGCATCGTCTCGCAGTTTGCCGTTGACCGTCGCCCCGCCGATGAGCTGAAGCGCCTGCGAGAGATTCGAGTCTGATTCGCGCTCGCACTCGCACGCCAGCTCGCGTGCCGGCCGGCCAAACGTCTTCAGGAACGCATTTTCGGTCCGGCTGTCGGGAATCTGGGTCGCCCGCGCGTGAACAGGCAAATTCTCGAACCGCGTCTCGGACTGTGTGAGTGCTGAGATCGCGTCGAGCAGTACTTCCGCCGGCAAGAGCTTGGCGACCGCATGCGAGAAGTAAATCGCGTCGTCCTTGTTGAGCTCAGTCGTGCGGGCGCTCGCAGCATAGGTACGGCTGCTTACGATCAGCCGGACGGTACGCTTGAGGTCGTAACCATGCGCCGCGAAGTCTGCGGCCAGCCCTTCGAGCAACTCGTCATTGGAGGGAGGGTTCGAATCGCGGAAGTCGTCGATCGGTTCCACAATACCTCGACCCATGACGTGGAACCAGATGCGGTTGACCAGGCTCCTGGCAAAGAAGGGATTTTCGGGGCCCGCGAGCCATGTCGCCAGCTTGACCCGGCGATCGCCGCCGTCCTTCGCTTCGAGCACCGGCCCGCCGAGCGCCTTGGGAGGCATGACACGCCCGGTCCTGGGCTGGCGCACATCGCCCGAGTTCCTGGGGAAAATCACTTCTTCATCGGGCAAATTACCGCGTTTGTGCCCGACCTGCGCAAAGAACGCGGCGAATCCATAGTAGTCGTCCTGCGTCCAGCGTTCGAAAGGATGATTGTGGCACTTGGCACACTGGATCCGCACCCCCAGGAAGAGCTGGGCCGTGGTCTCGACCGCCGCCTCGGGCTCACGGCTGATGCGGTAGTAATTTGCCGGCGGATTGCGATAGGTCGAGCCTTCGGCTGTCAAAAGCGCGCGGACGAATCGATCCATGGGCATGTTCTCCTCGAGACAAGCCCGAATCCAGCGATGAAACGCATATGCCCCCTTGGGCTGGATGATCCGGCCATTGGCACGTAGGACGTCAGCCAGTTTGAGCGCCCAGAACTCGTTGAATTCCGGCCGCTCGATCAGGCGATTGACGAGCAGCGCCCTGCGCGAACCTTCGGGCTCGGCCATGAAGGCGCTCACCTCGGCGGGCGTGGGCAGAACGCCGATCAGGTCGAGCGTGGCCCTGCGGATGAATTCCGCGTCGGTGCAGGTGGGGGACTGGGCGATCCGCATCCGATTCAATTTGGCGATCACCGCCCGATCGACCAGGTTATCCTGCGGCACCGGCGCGGCGGCGAAACCTGGAACAGGTGTCAGATGCGTGAGCCGCACGCTCGCAACCAGATTGAGATAATGAGCCACAACCGCCACCTCGCCGCGGCCCAGGAAGCGCACATGCCCAGTGGCGTCCACTTCCGCGATGGAGGGGTTCGAAGAATCGAAGTAACAAATCGCCGTGACGTCCCGTGTGGCTCCCCTGGCGTCATGCGCCAGCACCACAAGCTGCTGCGTGCTGGCCGGGGCGTTCAGGACGCGTGATCCCGGCAAAATCTCAATCCCCGACGGCAGGGCGGAGGCGGGATCATCTTGCGCCCCCTCGGCAATCCAGTCGCGAATGAACTCGTGCGGCTTGGTTCCCTTGATAAGACGCAAGCCCCCTTCATGCGCGGCCTGACCCAGCGGCTTACGCAGCAACAGGCTCGAATCGGGCGCGAGCGTTTCGATTCGCCGCCCACCCGCCTCACGCGTGAGCACCGAAAAGTCCTGATCCGGCAAATAACCACGCAGGCTCAGCCGAAAGCCCCCCTTGCCAGTCGGCGTGCCGTGGCATGCCCCCATGTTGCAGCTCGCCTGGCTGAACGACGGAATCACATCGCGGCGAAAGCTCACGGGAGCCGGTCGATCCATGGCCGCGATCTCAATGCTCGCGCGCGCCTCTCGCACGCCCAACCGAGCCACAATCGTGACCTTACCATTCGCCCGTGGCGCCACCCTGCCCCGCCCATCGATCACGGCGATCGCAGGGTCGAGACTGCGCCAGACCACCTCCCGCGTGACGTCGCGCACCTGATCCGTCCCAGGACCATCGGTCGCAATGACCTGAGCCCAGTTGCGCCGGCCCTCGATCCGAGACTGAGCCGGTTCAACAACCAGCTTCTCAGCCACGGCCTTCACCTCCCCACGAGCCCTCACAGGACCGCTCAAACCGAGCAGCACCAGAGCCAGTACAGGCAAGGTCGATCGAACGCGTGTATTCTGCGGCGTGGCGGGGTGACCGAGGTCGGGTCGCATGGAAGACTCCGGGCAGGTGACCGTATCAGGCTTAAGGCGGGATCGACGCAACCAGGTCGGTGTTTCAGGATGCGGCTTGTGCCGCTCGCGGCGGGATACGGAAGGCTCTTCGGATTACCCAATTCGTCCTTGATCGCTCAGTACCAGGATATCGCCCCGCGGGGGTCTTATTCAAGAATCGTCAAACATTTTGCCAGCGCCCCAGCTCAAATCGAGACCGCAAGCATTTGATGGACTTGCGTCGACCGGCGGGCGGGGTAAAATAATGTAGTTCAGGTTACAGAGGCTGGCGCAGTTGATCCAGGGAGCGATCGCGAATCTTCGCCTCGCTCCGTGTGATATGCTGAAGTCGATTGCGTTGCCGGGGCCAAAATCCCAGCGCGGAGTCGTGGACCGCGAATCAGCACGGCCAGCTTGGGCAGGCGCGAATGGATGCGAGTGTGGTGGTTCACGGAGGGTTCGATCATGCAAGGCGGCCGTCTCACCAGCGTTCTTCTGTATGGCATGCCGGGGGTTCTGGTCGGGCTGGCACTGGCGTTCTGGATGGGGGGTCAAGCGCAGCAGGCGGTTGCACAAACTGGCGCCCAGGCGAAACCGGGCCGGCCAGCAGAGGCGCCCAGATCACAAGCACAGACCAGGAAGTCGATCGCAGGGGGTGAAGTGGCGGGCACGCTGGCCATGATCACGAACGGGCCTGGTAACAGTCAGTTCCTGTATCTGGTTGATTCGAAGCGGCAAGCGTTTGCGATCTATCGGGTCGATCCCTCGGCACCGAACGGAGCGGTCAAGCTGGAAGCCTCTCGGCAATACAAATGGGATCTCGAGCTGGAGCACTATAACAACCAGGCGCCTGAACCCGCTGCCATCGAGGCGACGGTGAAGACGCTGGCTGGATCATCTCGGTAACGGGACGGCCGTCGACGTGAAAGGTCGCGGTTGTCCCAGCACGAATCATCAACCACCCGCTGGGGCGGATCTCGACCGCGAGGAGCACGTCCATGGCTCAATTCTATACCCTCGAAGAAGCTGCTCGAGTCCTGGGGATGAGCCCCGAGGAGCTCAAGAACAAGGCACAATCCCGCGAGGTCCGCGCGTTTGTCGACGGCGGCACGTGGCAATTTCGCGTCGTCGACATCGACGAGCTTGCACGCCGTCGCGGCCTGGGAAGCGATGCCGAGCTGAGCCTCTCCGATCTCGAGACGGGCTCGAGCGGATCGAGTGAGATCCAGGATCTCGACCTTTCCGAGTTCCATCTGGGCGCGGCCAAGCCCGATCTGGGCACCAGCACCGACCATGGGCGGGGCAAGTCGGGCGCAGACACCGGTTCCGACCACGACATTCTGCTCGATGACCTCTCCGTGCCCCCCGCGCCTGTGACGGGATCAAGCTCGGTCATCATCGGTAGCACCCCGGCCGGCAAGCATCCCAGCGATTCCGACGTCCGGCTCGTGCCCGACACTCTCAAGAGCTCGAGCGATTCCGACGTCCAGCTCGCCTCGGCGCACCGCACCACCAAGCACGCCAGCGATTCCGATGTCACGCTGATCAAGGAAGACACCGCCGACCATGGCCTGATTACTGCCCCCTCGGGCAGTGACACCTCCGTGCGGCACAGCCCAACGCTTGGATCCTCCGCAGAGGTCCAGGCCGCCAGTTCGTCCTCGGCCGATATCGAGCTCAACCCCTCGAGCGAGCTGATCGACGCACTCACGCCCGACTCGGGGAGCGACTTCGAACTCTCTGCACTCGACGCCAGCGACGAGTTCGATACCGCTGCACCCAGCAAGCCATCTGATTCCGACGTCACTGCCTCGGATCCCAAGTTTGCCGGAATCAACCTCTCGCGTCCCAGCGACTCCGGCATCAACCTCCAGACCGGCGGCTTCGGCTCGGCTGACTCAATCGAGCTCGCTCCGCTCTCCGACGACGATATCAAAACCCCGGCCAAAACCTCGGCCAAACCCGCGAAACCCAAGCCGTCCCTGGCCGCCACGCCCCCTCCGGCGGTTCAGAAGGGGGGCAAGGACATTTTCGACGACACCGATTTCGAGGTCGATCTCCCTTCCGACGCCGACTCGTCCGACGACAAGACGGTTCAGCTCGAGGCGGCGAGCGACTTTGATCTCGAGGAAAGCGACACCGGCAGCGAGGTCTTCGCCATCGATGAAGAAGGCGTCGACCAGAACGCCGCCACCGCCATGGCACCCTCCTCCTTCAGCGAGGAAGAGGACGAGGAAGACGACGGATTCGAGTCCGCCGTTTCCAGCGAAATGTCGAGCGCATGGGCCTCGTCCGACACGAGCGCCCCGGCCGAACGGGCCACGCCCGCTGTCATGCTCTCACGCGAAGCGGAGGTCGAGTGGGGGGGACTGGTCATCGGCGCCCTGGGTGTCGCGACCGTACTGCTCTTCTTCGCTGCCTTCGTCGCACACGACCTGGTCCGAAACATGTATGAGTTCCAGGAAGGTGGCGCGGTGGGATCCGGCATCGTGCACGCCATCGCCGGTATGTTTGGCGGCTGAGAGCGCAGTGAAATCGCCCGATTCCGCGTGGGACGCCCGGTCGCTTGAGTCTCGAGCCGACCAGGCGTCCCGCAGAATCCTCAACCCCTCGGGTTTCCGAAAGGAGTCGGAACCGATGACACGATCACTTCCTGCTCGATTCTCGATCGCCGCCCTGCTCGGCCTCGCCGCGGGTTGCGCGATCACCCCGCGCAGCCAAATTGAGGAAGGCCAGCGACTCACGCAGACCTTGCGTGACGAGAATCAAAAGCTCCGCGATCGCGTTCTCGTGCTGGAGAACCAGAATCGCGATCTGTCTGAACGTGCAGTCGACGACGCAAAACGACTGGCCGCGCAGGACCAGGCCATCGCCCAATTCGAGCACAGCGTCCAGGTCTACCAGGATGATCGCAGACGCCTCGAGAACGCCTATCGCCGCCTGGCCGCGAGCCTTGGCGCGAGCGGGCCGATTCCAGATGAAGAACCCGCCGAGAAAACCACGACCGCCGCTGGGCGGAAATCTACAAGACGTTAACCTCCAGGTGCAAGATCGCCCCGTGCCTGTATTCACGCTTCCAGGTGCTTCGTTCCCTTGACGAAACTCCAAACTCAGCCGCACAATAAGCGATTATGAGGCGAGATCGGCAAGCCATCGATCGACTCAGGAGTGTCAGCATGCGTACGATCGCAATCGGTTTGGTGATGATTCTGGGCTCGGTCACGGTGAGCCGGGCGGCGGGGATTCGGGGCGATTATGTTGAAGCCCGCACCGCGGACGTATTCACCGGCCCATGTTTCTCGAACGCGGAGGTCTTCATCACGGGCAACCAGGCGGTCATGGCCTGGAAGATTCGCGAGGGTGCCTGGAACGGCGTTGATCTGAGCGGCTTATGCGTGGCCGCAGCAGTGCGCGGCACGTCGACTTTCTCGGAAGATCGACCCGCCGAGGCGCGCTCGGTGGTGATCCTCGACGCGAAGGCAACCGAGCCTCAGCGCAAGGCATTGCTGGAAGTTGCAAAGCGGCTTGGGGGCGTCCGGCTTGAGCACGTGAGCCGCGTGATCACGGCCCGCATGAGCCTGAAGCTGGAAGATCACCCGGCCGGTTCGCATGCCGGGCCCGCGCATCACGGCATGCCACAATCACCCAGGGCTTCATTCTGGGCCGCGGGAGTCGCTCAGATTGTGACTCGCCCTCTCGACGAACGCGACCACGCCTGCGGTAACGAGGTTGTGGCATACGCGCCTCTCTCCAGGAGTGTGCGGGTTGCGCCCGCCTATACACTGGGGCATTCTTTCCGCGGTGTTGGGCTTGATTCCCAGTGGGCCGATCCCAACGCGCGCAGCAGCTTCGTCGGTAGTTTCTCGCTCTGAGTCATGGCTGGACTTCAGGCGTGGCCCACGCCGCGGGCACAAGCCCCGGGGGGTCACGCTTGCGTTTCCCCGCGATCCTCATTATGTGACCGTGGTCAGGATCGCTTCGAACCTTCCTTCACAGACCGAATTCGCCCCCAGTTGCTCCAGGCCCTGGACGCGGCGATGATCCTTCGAGAAAGCGTTCCCATGCGTTGTTCCGCGTTCGTGCTGGCCCTGCTCCTCATCGTCTCGCAAGCTCATGGGCAGGATGCTCTCAAAATTGAATCCGCCAGGAAATCGCCTCCCGACGTCGCTGCTCCGATCCGTGCCGTGCTCAGCGAGCAAATGTACCGCGTGAGCGACGGCCAGGGTCAGGTGGTCGCCGAGATCTGGCCCCGAGCCGGCATCCCCGCGGCGTCCAGCCCCGCAGGCCCCAAGGGTACAATTCTGTTCCCTTTTTTGAGCGCGGGAGAGCTCATGGGCGTGTGCGCCTTTCCCGCCGAGGCCCACGATTACCGCGACCAGCCAATCGCCAAGGGCGTCTACACCATGCGCTACGGCCTCCAGCCCGTGAACGGCGATCACCTGGGAGTAAGCACGCATCGCGATTACATCCTCCTTCTACCGGCCGCAAAGGATCGATCGCTTGATCGTCCTGGTCGAAAGAAACTCGAGGAGCAAAGCGCGGAAGCCGCCGGCACCAGCCATCCCGCGGTCTTTCTGCTCCTGGCCGCGCCCGAGAAAGCGGACCCCAAGGCCGCAGCCGTGATTCGAGATGCCGAGAAAAACACCTGGAGCGTGGTCTTGCCGTTTCAGCTCCAGATTCAGGGAGCGAGTGCGCTCGCGTTCCCGATTCGAATGATCATTCTGGGAGCGGCAGCTGCCTGATGCCAGCCTCGGTTTGGAGGCAGCCGCCAGCGGGGCCAAGATCTTAGGGTAGGCGATCGATTGAGGATCCAAAGGAAGAGAATCTTCACCCCTGGACGAGCCGGACGATAGCCGATGCCCGTTTCCTTGCTGATCGCGCTGCTGATCGCCTTTGGGGTCGAAACTCCTCCAGGTCCGGTTCTCTCGAGCGAGATCCTGAGGCGTTCTGGCCTGATCCTCGCCGTGATCGGCGTGATCTCGAGCCTTGCGTTTGCTCTCGGCGGCTGGGCGAAAGCACGCGTTGCCAGGGGCGCGGATCTCGAAAAGACCCGCCGGCGCTTCGGGACGGGGTCACGGATACTGACAGTCCTGTCCATCGGGGCCTACGCCGCGATCATCCACTCCCTGGGGTGGTCCCGCATCATCCATTCCAACTGGGGCCTGCGCGACTGGTTCCTGGTGGATGACGTACTGGTTTTTCTGCCGTTCGCCGCGCTCCAGCTTCTCGTCTGGAGCGGGCTTTTCGCGGGCGAGCAGGCACTCAAGATCGCCGGCCCCGCGGCGGATCCTCGCCTGTGGAAGCGGCTCGTGCTGCGTTCAAGACAATCGATCGGACTGATCTTGCCGGTGGTGCTGCTCTATCTCACCCGCAGAGATCTCATCG
Organism: Planctomycetales bacterium; assembly: GCA_027451885.1. Lineage (GTDB taxonomy): Bacteria > Planctomycetota > Planctomycetia > Isosphaerales > Isosphaeraceae > JAKBAP01. The sequence continues at coordinate 13,233 of DAIDHX010000165.1, read as the reverse complement.
CTCGCATCTGGCCGTCGCTCGAGCGTTACGACCTGGCGGAGCCGCTTGAGCTTTCCCTGATGGGCGGACTCGTGCTTCTGGGCTCGCCACTGTTCGTGCGGATCGCCTGGCCGACTCGCTCGTTGCCTGCCGGACCGCTGCGGTCCCGGCTCGAAAAAGCGGCGGCCCGGGTCAATTTTCGCTACACCGACATCCTGGTCTGGGATACAGGCCAGAGCATGGTCAACGCGTGCGTCACCGGCGTTCTGCCCCAGTTCCGTTACGTGCTGCTTACCGACGCCCTCATCGACACCCTGACGCCACTCGAAGCCTCGGCCGTGTTTGGGCATGAAGTCGGCCACGTGGTGCACCGCCACATGCCCTACCTGGGCTTTTTCTTCATGGGTAGCCTGGGTGTATTCTCGCTGCTGGCGACGGCCATTTCCGCCACGGGGCCCTGGCTGGAGCGCTTTGGGAAATACGTGGAGGCGCCTCCCGGGTTTGTGACCGAGTCGATCCAAGGCTCCGCGCTTTTCATCATTCTCGGGCTCTACTTCTGGGTTGTCTTCGGCCGGCTGTCGCGACGGTTCGAACGCCAGGCGGACGTCTTTGGCGCCAAGATGGTTTCGTGCCAGACCACGGCCTGCCCACCTCATGTCGATCTGGACGAGAACCACGAGACGCCGACTCCCAGGCCGGCCGACGACCTGGTCGTCTGCCCAGTGGGCGCGCGGGTCTTCGCCGATGCCCTTGCCACCGTCGCGGTGCAAAACGGCCTTGATCCCAACGGCCGCTCGTGGCGGCATGGCACCATCGCATCCCGCCTCGACTTTCTCGGTTGGCTCGAACGCAACCCGGCCGCGGAACGTGGATTCCAGGCTGGAACACTCCGGTTCCGCATCGTCCTCGGCCTCGTTCTCTCCACCGCCGTCATCGCCGCGGTCGTCGTCAGCCTCTCCTGGCAATAGCGCATCCCTCACCAGAGCAAGAACTTGCATCTCAAAACAGGATTCTAGCTGCTGGTTTTTCGGCCAGTGTCCGCGTAATCTTGAATGGGATTTGAGGAAAACCGCCTTTTTGCTATAAGGCGGGTCTGGAGGCGGCTATTTGAGTCCAGGCTCGATACGCCCCGATGCGACATGGAGGTCGTCATGCGTCGTTGGCCGATTCGATTCAAACTGGCGGTCGGCCTTGGGGTCGTGGTGGTGATGATGCTCATCTTGATGGGCGCGTCCACCTTTGGGCTCCACTCATTTCACATGAGCTATCTCACGCTCGTGGATCAGTTGCGCGAACTGGGCGCGACGGCCAAGCTCATGGAATCGGTCTTTCGCATCCATCCTCCGCCGGAAACCGCATCGCTCGAGGATCAGAAACAGCTTGTCGAGGACGTGACGGGTGCGCGCGAGGCGCTCCTCGTCTATTTCCACGAGCTCAAGCGGAACACATCGCAGGGGAGCCGTGTCGACCAGGGGCTCGACGAGCTCGGACTCGCGTTCCTGATGGATGACGACCTGGCACGGTTGCTGGCGGAGATCAGCCCCGAAAGCGGAGAGATCGCACCCTTGCTACCGGGAACATCGTATTATGTGAACAAGCATCCCGAGCTCTTGCCCAAGGCGCCTCCGGCGAATTCGCTCGAAACCCGCATCGAGCGGCTGCGGAGCACGGTGATGCAGCTTCCCAACAAGCTGTTTGCCGACTTCTGGCTCGTGCTCAAGCAATCGCAAGCGCAGTACCAGGCCAGCCGTGTGATCGTGTGGATCTCTTCGGCAATGGTCCTCGCCATGCTGTTATTGCTGACAACTCTGTTCAAGCGCTGGGTGCTCGAACCGCTCCAGATCCTCAAACGCGGCGTGAGCGACGTGGCCCGCGGCCAGTTCAATTACAAGATCCGGCTCAATTCGAATGACGAAATGCAGGATCTGGGCGAAGCCTTCAACGATATGACGGCGAAGATCAGCCTGACCTACGCTGATCTCGAGAGCCAGGTCAACGAGCGCAGCCGCCAGCTTGTTCGCTCCGAGCGGCTGGCTGGTGTGGGCTTTCTCGCGGCCGGCGTGGCGCACGAAATCAACAACCCCCTGGCGTCGATCGCCTTTTGTGCGGAGGCGCTCGATCACCGGCTCGAGAGCATCCTCAACGCGTCTGACGACCCCGAAGCGAGGGTCGCCGCCAACTATCTCAAGATGATTCAGGAAGAGGCGTTTCGCTGCAAGAACATCACCGAGCGGCTGCTCGACTTCTCACGTTGCGGCGATATCAAACGCGAGCCGACCGACCTTGTGGGTCTGATCCAGACCGTCGTGGAAATGATCCGTCATATCGGCAAGTATGGTGGCAAGACGATCATCTTCCAGCCGCGGGAGGCGGTCACCGCGCACGTCGACGCGCAGGAGATCAAGCAGGTTGTGCTTAACCTGATCGTCAATGCGCTCGAGGCCATGAACGAGCGCGGCGTGCTGCGGATCGAAGCGCGCTTTCGCCAGGGCATGGCCGAGATGGTCTTCAGTGACAATGGCCGGGGAATGACCGCCGAGGTGCTCGAGAACATCTTCGAGCCGTTTTTCACCAGACGCATGGATGGCAAGGGCACGGGGCTTGGGCTGTCGATCACCCACAGAATCATCAGCCAGCATCAGGGAGAGATCATGGCCTCGAGCCCGGGTGAGGATCGCGGGTCGACCTTCACGGTCCGGCTGCCGATCCATCCGCCGCGGCATGCCCCTGTGAACGAGCCTGCGCGGCGGCCGCTTGAGCTGTGGAAAGCCGAGCCGACCGCAGTGTAAGTCAAAGAAAATACGGGCTACTTTTAAACCGTCTCCAGGATCGATCGCCAGAAAAAGGGTGGGGCTTTTATGCAGAAGCAGCGTCAAGGAGGACTGAGGATCCTGTTCGCTGACGATGAGGTTCATCTCCGTGACCTGATGCGCATGGAGCTGCCACGGCTGGGGCACGAAGTCACGGTCTGTCCCGATGGTCCGTCCGCCTTGAAGGCGCTGGAAGGGGGCCTGTTTGACGCCGCTCTGCTGGACATGCGCATGCCCGGTATGACCGGGATCGAGGTCCTGGCGCAAATCCGCCAGACGAGCCCTGACACGCAGGTGATCATCCTCACCGGGCACGCCACGGTCGACACGGCAGTGCAGGCGCTCCGGCATGGGGCGTTTGATTACCTGACGAAACCCTGCAAGTGGGCCGAGCTGGAAGCGATCCTGGGGCGTGTAATCGAGCGCAGGGATCTGGCGAACAAGACGCAAGCGCTCGAGACGCGGCTCAAGGCGGCGGAAGGCGGGACGCCGCTTTTGATCGGCGACACGCCGGTGATGTTGCAGGTGAAGCGCTTGATTGAGACGATCGCGCCGACCGACGCGGCGGTGATGGTCCTCGGCGAGACGGGTACGGGCAAGGAACTCGTGGCGCGCAGCCTGCACGAAAAAAGCCGCCGGGCAGACCGGGCGTTTATTCCCGTGAACTGCGGCGCCCTGCCGGAAAACCTGGTTGAAAGCGAACTCTTCGGCCATCGCAAGGGAGCATTCACCGGCGCTGATACGCACCGCAAGGGACTCTTTGAAGTCGCCAATGGCGGCACGCTCTTCCTCGACGAGGTCGGCGAGCTTGACAAGAGCGTGCAGGTGAAGCTGCTGCGGTTTCTGGAATCGGGTGAAATCCGCCGCGTGGGCGAGAACGAGCCGTTCCGCGTCGACGTGCGTGTGATCTGTGCAACCAATCGCGACCTGCGGGAGATGGTCGGCGAGGGAACGTTCCGCGAAGATCTCTTCTTCCGCCTGAACACCTTCGAAATTGATCTGCCGCCGCTCCGCGGGCGCAAGGCCGACGTGCCCGCGCTCGCCCGGCACATGATCGCGCGCAACGCCCAGCGCAGGGGGCTCACCGAGGCGACAATCTCGCCAGAAGCGGTCGAACTGCTCATGAACCACGACTGGCCGGGCAACGTGCGCGAGCTCGCGAACATGATCGAGCGCGCCACGATTCTGGCGGGGAACGGGCCGATCCTGCCCGAACATCTGCCCACCCAGCCTTCGCTCAGACCACGCGTCTCCGCGCCCGCGGCCTCGCCCGTTTCCGCACCCCATTTTCAGGTGCCGGACGGCAACCCCACCCTCCGCGACGTCGAAATGAAATACATCCAGGCGATTCTGGAAAAACACAACGGCAACAAACCGGCCGCCTCACGCGAGCTCGGAATCAGCCTCAAAACGCTGTACAACAAGATCAATCAACTGCAACACAATTAATTCGCATTCCGCGTGGCGCGCGGGGCTTGCGCGTGCCAGAACGTGGTTCTTGTGAAGTCATCGCCGCCGCCGGCATAATCAGGGTGCGGGGCTGTCTCACGCCGGGCGAAGGATCCTTTCGATCCGGAGGCCGCTCGGCAGCCGCTCCGCACCGGAGTGCCGACGATGAAGAACCTTTCCGCTCCGTCTCGTCGTCGTTTTCTGGAAAGCACCGCCGCCCTGGGAATCGGGGCCGAACTCGCTCCCTGGAACGTGCTGGCCTCGGTCACGCCCCGTCCCGAGGAAACACGTGTCGGACCGGACATGGTCCGATTTCGCCCCGAGATCGAGCCCATTGTGCGCCTGATCGAGGAGACGCCTCGGGAGCAGGTGCTCGCGATGGCGATCGCGCAGCTCCGCGACGGACTCTCATACAGGGACTTCCTGGCTGGGCTGTTTCTCGCGGGAATCCGCAACATCAAGCCGCGGCCCGTGGGCTTCAAGTTCCACGCGGTGATGGTGATCAACTCAGCGCATCTGCTGGGGCAGGCAGCCGCTGCGCCTGACCGGCTGTTACCGCTCTTCTGGGCTCTCGACAATTTCAAATCATCACAGGCCCAGGATGTGCGGGAAGGAGACTGGGTTCTGCCGCCGCCCGCGAATCGGTTGCCAGGTCCATCGAAAGCGAGCGTGGATTTCTTGCGTGCAATGGACGCCTGGGATGAACAGGCCGCGGACGCGGCCATCACTGCGCTCGCCCGCAGCGCAGGGGCCGCGGGAGCAATGGAGCCCGTCTGGCGCATGGCGGTGCGCGACCAGCGCGACATCGGCCACAAGGCGATCTTCGCCGCACAGAGCTGGCGTACCCTGCAGACGATCGGCTGGCAACACGCAGAGCCGGTTCTGCGCTCAGTTGCGTTCGCACTCCTGGATCTCCAGGGAGACAGCAGGCGCGTGGCGGTGGGACCCTACGAAGCCAATCTCAAGACCGCCTCCACCATTCGCGACGACTGGAGCACCGGCCGGGACGATCCAGGCGCAACCCACATGCTGCTCGAAGCCCTGCGTTCGGCAACTCCCGAAGCCGCCTCCAACGAGGCCGCAAAAATCCTCAACTCAGGCGTATCACCCGGATCGGTCTGGGACGCAGTCCTGCTCTCGGCCGCGGAGCTGCTTTACAATGCGCCTGGGATTATCCCCATCCACGCCACCACGGCTTCGAACGCCCTGCATTACATTTTCAACGCCAGCGGCGACGATCTCACGCGGCGGCTCGCACTCTTGCAAGCTGTGGGCTGGCAGCCGATGTATCGTGATCGCATGAAGCTCAAGAACCCCATCGCGATCGACTCGCTCAAGACAGACGAGAAGCATGCGCAAACGAGCGAGGAATCGGTGGCAGCCCTGTTCGATGCGGCCGCAGCCGATAAACAAAAAGGCGGAGCACGCGCTGCCCAGTTTCTCTCAGGCGGCGGACAACTCGCCCCAATCTTTGACGCCGCGCGGCGGCTGATTTTCCAGAAGGGCCGCGACAGCCATGACTACAAATACGGCGCGGCGATTTGCGAGGAGGTGATCGCCGCTGCGCACACCAGCTCGCAAGCGCCGCTGGTCGCTGCCGCGATGGCGCAATTCCCCAGTGCCAAGGCGCCTGATAGCCCCCTCATCCTCAAGGCGCGGGACGCGCTCGCAACTCTGGCGAAGACCTAGGCCGTACCATTGCGAATCAGATCTTTACATGCCTCAACAGCCATGCGATCGCATTCCTCGTTCTCGGCGTGCCCACGGTGGCCTAGAACGTGCTTCACCTTGACATGATGCTTGGCCAGAAGCCCATCAAGCTGCTTCCAGAGATCCACGTTCATCACCGGTTTCGGGTGTCCGCGATCCATGCGCTGCCAGTTCCGTGCCTTCCAGCCACGCAGCCACTCGGTGATTCCCTTGGCCACATACTGACTGTCGGTGACCAGCTCGACCTTGCAAGGCCGCTTGAGCGCCGACAGCCCCTCAATTACCGCCTGAAGCTCCATGCGGTTGTTGGTGGTTTCAACCACCGCACCCGCGAGCTTGGCCCGCCGTCCCGTGCTCGGCTGCTCCAGGATATAGGCCCAGCCGCCTGGGCCAGGATTGCCTTTGCATGCTCCATCGGTGTAAAGACGCACGCTGCTTCGCTCGGAATCGCCGCCCGGTTCCATCAGATCGTTCCGTCGAGCCCAACTTGATCCCAGGCGCACCAGGCGCCTGACAGGATCAATATCTTCGCACAACACCCACCAGGACGCCCAGAATGCTCACCCGGTCGCGAAAAATGGGCTTCATCAACTTGTTCGCGGGCTCGAGCCGAATGCGATTGCGCTCGCGATAGATCTTCTTGAGCGTCGCCTCGCCGTCGTCGTCACGCACGGCCACAATCTGCCCATCGCGGGCCTGCTCCTGACGGCGGATGATCACAAAGTCGCCATCGGCAATATGGGCATCAATCATCGACTCGCCCGTGACGCGAAGAGCGAATTTGTCGCCCGGCTCGATCCAGTCGCTGAATGTGAGCTCCTCAGCCTGCTCGATCGCCTCGATCGGCTGGCCAGCCGCGATCCGGCCGATCAGCTTCACCCCCATCTTATGGGCGTTCACCGGATCTTCCAGAAGCTGAATCGCACGCGACATGTTCGGCTCGCGGTGAATCAGGCCCTTCTTCTGAAGCGCCTTCAAATGGCACATGACGCCGTTCGGGCTCTTGATCTGAAAATGGGTGCCGATCTCACGCACCGTGGGTCCGTAGCCGCGGCCCTGAATCTTGAGGCGAATGAAGTTGTAGATGTCCCGCTGGCGGGGCGTGAGCGCTTCGAGATCAGCCATGGATTCCTCCGTCGTTGCCGTCGTACGCGTCGCACCTGGCCAGTTCAGACCAGAGATTCGGACGATCACGTACTGTCTCTTTGGTTGCTAATGTACACAGGTCCGGTAGCGCACGCGAGAACATTTTCCTTTTTTACTCTGAGCAAGGGGACTGAGGGGTTGAGGCCGACCGGGCGTGGGTCGTACGCTCAAGCCTGAAAATCGGATGAAGGCGTTCTGGTGCAGTGAGGGAGCACGATGTCTGAACCTCGGCGTATTTTGGCCATCCATGCACATCCTGACGATGTGGAGTTCCTGTGTGCTGGCACGTTGATCCTGCTGCGTGAGGCTGGGCATCAGGTGACCATTGCCACCATGACGCCTGGCGACTGCGGCAGCGCAGAGTACGACGCGGACGCCATTGCGGCGATCCGGCGTGAGGAGGCGCGGGCCTCCGCTGCGCTCATTGGGGCGGATTGTCTTTGCCTGGAGTTTCGCGACCTGGCGATTTTCAACGAGGACGACTCCCGGCGGCGCGTGGTGGAAATCCTCAGACGTGTCCGGCCCGACATCGTGATGACCGCCCCGCCCGTCGATTACATCGCCGACCACGAAATGACGAGCCTGCTGGTGCGCGACGCCTGTTTCGCCGCCTCATGCCCCAACTACACCACGCGGCAGTGGGAGCCCGCCAAGCCACTCGACAAGATCCCCCACTTTTACTACGTCGATCCGCTCGAAGGCACTGATCGCGACGATCGCCCCGTCACACCCCACTTCCATGTGGATATCACGCGCGTATTCGACAAAAAGCGCGCAATGCTCGCCTGCCATGCAAGTCAGCGCGAGTGGCTGATGCGGCAACATGGCATCGATGAGTACCTGGCAGCGCAGGAGTCGTTCGGAACTCACCGCGGGGCGGAGATCGGCGTTGGTAAGGCGGAGGGCTTCCGCCAGTATCGCCATCATCCCTACCCCAAGGACAATCTGCTCGCAACCCTGCTGGGGCCGAAGCAGGTAGTTGTGCGGTCCTAGCCGGTCGTGTAGTCGATAAGCTGGGCGATCGTGCTGCGCAGGTCGCGGCGATGCACGATCCGGTCGATGAAGCCGTGCTCGAGCAAAAACTCGCTGGTCTGGAAGCCGCTGGGAAGCTGAACACGCACGGTTTGCTCGATGACGCGTGGGCCTGCGAAGCCGATCAGAGCCCGGGGCTCGGCGATGATGAAGTCGCCGAGCGAGGCAAAGCTGGCGGCGACTCCTCCCATGGTGGGGTGGGTGAGCACGCTCAAGTAAAGCCCACCGGCCGCGTGGAAGCGCCCGAGTGCGGTCGAGACCTTGGCCATTTGCATGAGCGAGAAGATTCCCTCGTGCATGCGCGCTCCGCCGCCGGAGCCGGAGACGATCACGAGCGGGAGCTTTTCCTCGGTCGCGCGCTCGATTGCGCGGGTGAGCTTCTCGCCGACGACCGAACCCATACTTCCCATGATGAAGTTGCTATCCGTCACCCCCAGGACCATGCGGATGCCCTTGATATAGCCCTGGCCGACCACCGCCGCCTCGGCCAGACCGGTGCGATCCTGCTCCTGGCGCACGCGTTCGGGATAGGGGAGCCGATCCTGGAAGCCAAGCGGATCCTTCGCCTGGAGGTCGGCATGCCATTCCTCGAATGTGTCCGCATCGAGAAGCTGGGCGATGCGGTCAAGCGCGCCAAGCGAAAAATGATGATTGCATTCCGGGCAGACCGAGAGGTTTTCCTCAACCTGTTTGCGGAAGAGGGTCGCGCGGCAACCTTCGCACTGCATCCAGACGCCCACGGGCACGCGCTTGGGCTCGAAGTGCCCATGCCAGGACCGTGGGGATCGACTCTCCCGCGACGCCATCGCGGCTCCTTCCGTAAAGCGGCCTGCAAGGGCCGCGGCTAACTCGTATGCGTTCCGTTTCGCGAAAGTGATGGGGCGGCCTCGATGGTTTCAAAGCAAGCCCCAGCGAGCATATCGTCCAGATGAACGCGCGGCTCGCACTTCAGTATGCATGCCACCAACCGGGCAAGCGGTTCGCCTACCACCAGCCCGATCGTTTCTCCCTGGTGCCGCTTGAGCAGCGGCTTGATGACGGCTCGAATCCGCTCCTTGGCGGATTCCACCGGTTCCCCGCGCGGTGGGCAGATCGTTTCCGGATCGTCCAGCCACTGGCGGTAGAGCCGGTTGTTTCTGCGGCGAATCTCCTCTACCTGAAGGCCCTGCCACAGGCCCTGGTCGAGGTTTCGTAGCTCGTCGATCTTCCGTGGCCGTAACCCGAGCGTACGCCCCACAATTTCAGCGGTGTGAGTCACGGCCGCGCCCGGGCCGCAATAAAGCGCCCGCGGCCGGCACCCATTGAGCTCTCTAGCAAGGCACTCGGCCATCTGGGCAACGTCGCCCTGGCCCCGTTCGCTCAGGGGAATGTCAAGAACGCCCTGCACCCGCTTTTCTTCGTCGTAAAGCGTTGCGCCAGAACGGATCAGAACCACTTGACACATTCGAGAAAGTTGTCTGGGAAGTCGACCGCGAATGACGACCGAATTCGAACCACTCGAGACGGTCTGCGAGCCAGTCGACCAGTTTCACAACCGACTATTGTGGCGCGCCCAGGGTGGATCGGCAACCGGAAGCGGGAGCGAACGCCGCAATCACTCCAGGCACGACAGTCCAAACCAGGCCCTACCACACTTCACTACTATACCGAACAGCGTTGAGGAACGCATCCGAGACCTGGTTCCGAGATCCCAGGCTGAACCCAATTCTCTCCATAAACCGCTTAGCTACTCTAAAGATAGGTCCTGTTCTGGGAAGCCGCGGGAGGAAGTTCCATCTGGGTACGCGAGAAAAGTTTGGGCATTTTTGCCAATCACTCTTCTCGTAACGATCGAGGGGGGCTATATTCCGTTCGATCCAGTCTTAAGCCTTGCGCAGCGGGTTCCCGCGTGGGCGAGGTTTTGAAGAATCCGGTTGAGCCGAGACCTAAGACACGTTTCGGCGCTGGCGAACGAGGCCGTTGACGGGGGACAGGACGTCCGCCGGGGTCTGGGATGCCGGCAATGGAATCCGAACGACAGGAGGTCGATCGGAATGGAACTCCAATCTGGGCGCGAGCCTGTCATTTCGCCGCGTCCGGAGCAGCATTGGCGGCGGATTGCGGGGGTGCTCCGCGATCTGAGCGTGGCGTCGGCCGTGATGTTCGCGTGCGTCGCCTGGCCTGGGTTTGTCCGAGCGCAGGGGCCGCAGTTCGACGTCGGCTCGCCGCCGGGCGCGGCGGGGGGCGCAAGCGCTGTGGGCCAGCCGCTGGGGGCAGCCGGATTTCCCGATTTCGACACTCCCTCGATCGCACCCTTGAGCGGTCGGCCCGGCCCGCAAGGCACGCGTGCGCCCGCCTCAGCCTTTAACCCGCCTGGGCCGCCCTCCCAACGCGTTCTGGGCGCCCAGAGGGCCATCCAGCCCAACCCCACTCCACCCGATCAACCGCGCTATGGCGAGCTCGAATTACCTGCTGACCAGGAAACCTTCGGGCCCTCGAGCGGGCTCACGCTCGACGAAGCCATCGATCAGCTCGTGCGGCAGAACCTGGAGCTCCAGGCCGCCCGGCTCGAAATCCCCATGGCCGACGCCGACCTCCTCACCGCGAGCCTCCGCGCCAATCCGATCTTCTACGCCGACACTCAGCTCGTGCCGTACGGGCACTTCTCATTTCTCCGCCCAGGCGGCCCGCCACAGAGTGATATCAACGTCAACCTGCCGCTCGACGTGACCCGCAAACGCGTCGCGCGCATGCTCTCGGCACGCGAGGCCAAAAGCGTCACCGAGGCCCAGCTCCAGGACGCGGTCCGGATCCAGATCGACAATCTCTACGGCAATTTTGAGGACTCGGTCTACGCCGGGCTCGCGTACGAGTTTAGCCAGCTCTACGCCGTGGGGATCGGGCGCGTCTACCAGGTGACTCAGGAGCTCCGGAAGGCCGGCCAGGTCAAGGAATCAGACCTGCTTGCCGTGCAGGTGAACGTCAACAAGGCGCAGCTCCAGGTTCAGGAAACCAGGATGGCGATGTACAAGGCGAACCGGGCCCTTGCCCGGATCCTGAACTTGCCGCTTGAGACCGCGGGAGAGCTCAAGGTACGCGACATCGTGGGCAAACTGCAATCACCGCCGTACTCGCAGGAGGAGCTGGTGCAACGGGCGATCGCCAGGCGCCCGGACCTGCTCGCGGCCAGGATCGCCATCCGCCGCGCCAATGCTGATCTCAAGCTCGCGAAGGCGAACGGCTATCCCGACGTGTACGTGCTCTATCAGCCTTACACGCTGCAAAACAACACCTATCTCGGCGTGCCAAGCGCGTACTCATGGACGCTGGGTTTGACGGCGACGGTGCCGCTGTTCAACCGCAACCAGGGAAACGTAACGCGTGCCAAGGTGAACATTCCTCAAACCGAGATCCAGGCGGTGAGCGCTGAGCGTCAGGTGGTAAGCGACGTGCTCGACGCCGTGCAGGAGCTCGAGCAAAGCCGCAAGGCCGTTGAGCGCTTTCGCGGAGAAATTACCCCTGTCTCGCAAAAGGTGCGTGACGCGGCGTTTACGCGGTTCAAGGGGGGCGACACGAGCGCGCTTGAGTATCTGGCCGCCCAGCAAGATTACAACGACGGCGTGCGGCAATACCTGGACGCGCTCATCCGGCATCGGCGGGCGATCCTCGACCTGAACACGGCGGTGGGCGAACGGATCTTGCCCTGACGAGCCGAGCACGCGTGTGGTGATCGTGAGTCGGGCGTGAGGAGAAATCGCATGGGTTGGGGCGGGAGCGGCAAGCGAGCAAAAACGCGGCGGCGCCAGCCGAGCCTGGAAGGGCTCGAGCCCCGCGAGCTGCCGTCTGGGCTTCATGCCATGGGTCGAGACGCACTCGCCCCCCGGCATGTGTCCTTTCCCTCGCTCAACCTGATCGTCGCCAGCCGCGTTGCGAATGTGGACCTCGCCCGCGCCAACCAGGCCCAGGCCGGCACACCAGGCTGGGTCAATCACACATATCTCAATTCGCTTGCGAGCGAGCTTTACGCCCCTGTGACCACCACACAGCCCATCGAGGTGAATGGCACGGTCTTTCCCCCAGGAACTTACGCAACTCCGCAACCGAGGCCGCGCGAGATCAAGCGCGAGACCTTCTGGGCCACATTTTCCGGGCGGTATTACGTCGGTCCGCCGCGGTTCTCCAACCAGGCCGCGACCATCCATATCTACAGCGCGGGCCGAAACGTGGCGTCGAACTGGTTCCTGCACGGGCGGGGACAGGTGCTTGTCTTTCCACCCGCCGATCCCAACGCCACACCGACAACGCTCGACCCCGTCGCGGGGCAGAACGTTGGAATCGTGAGCTTGATTCCCTCGAATGCGCTCCAGACGTCCGACATGATTCTGCTTGATTTGAATAACCTGCCAGGCAAAACCAGCAATGATCCCACAACGCTCGATCACGGCCTGCCTGCGCGGCTCGGTTTCACGCTCGACACCGCCGGCGCGGGGGCGTTTACGAGCCCCAATTACGCGACGACGCCGGCCGTGCAAACCGATCCGTCGACCGGGCAGCCGCTGCCGATCCAGGGGGGCGCGGCGGGCGCGGTGGCGTTTACGCAGGGCCTGGGAATGATCGAGCTCAAGTACATCCCCGACAACCGGCTCCGAGCCGGCGCCAGCCAGTCGGGCACTGTGATCGTGCGCATTCAGGGACTGATCAACTACAGCGGAACCCTGAATGCACTCTACAAGGGAATCAATTGAGGACTCGTGATGGGATCGAGGGATAAAAGCGCGAGCCTGTTCCGATGGGGACGCGCCCTTGCGCCCGAATCACGGCGCAGGCCGGGGCATCGTCCCGGGCTCGAATCGCTCGACTCACGCGTCATGCCGTCCGGCTTTTTTGGCTCCCTGGCCCCCGGGCCGTTTCTCAATCCGCGCGTGATCGAGAACGCCGCAAACGCGCTCTACGGACCCAATTCCGCCACGCCGATGACCCCAACCCCGCGCGAGATCAAGCGTGAGACGCTCACAGCGCGGTGGGTCGGCGAATATACGATCGGCCCGCCCCGCTTCAGCGACCGAGGCAGCACGATCCATCTCTGGTCGAAGGACGGCGGATCGAACGCGTTCCTGAAGGGAAAGCT
>DAIDHX010000164.1 GCA_027451885.1 Planctomycetales bacterium | reverse complement strand
AAGCGGTTCGCCCTCGCCATGCGTCTCATGGTAGACCTGCAACTCGTTCACCTGCGTGAATTGACCGACGGCGGACATCGAGACCTCGCTTTCCTGGCGCCGGATACACCTGGGCACGAACCGGCGATCGCTCCAGTTCGCGCCAGGGCGCTTATTGTCATGTTATCATGGCGGTCCCGCGATCGAGATGTCCCGCGAACGTCGCGCCCGGGCGCAGACTTCGCAATTCATGCCTTCACGCGTCGCCAGCCTTCTCTCGGTGATCTGATGACTTCCATGAACTCAGCCGTTTCGCTCGCCCTTGCAACGCTTGTGGCATTCGTCTCGCAGACCTCGGGTGCGGCTTCCCCGCGGCCGGCCGAGCCGCAACCCGTGCTCGAGGTGACGTCCAATCTTACGCTCGATCCCGGCCGCGCCTATGGCGCGATCGTGATCAAGAAATCCGGCGTGACCATCGACGGCCAGGGCGCATGGCTGGTTGGACCAGGTGGACCCAAAACCAGCGCATACAAAGGCACGGCGCTCACATCGGACGGATTTTCTGATGTTCACATTCGCAATCTCAACGCAAAAGGTTGGGAAACCGGTCTCTCTGCTCGGAACGGGTCAGGCTGGACAATCGAGCGCTGTGATTTCTCAGACAACTTTCACGATCCCGACTTTGGCTGGGGAGAAAACGGCAAGCGCGGCGGAATCGTGCTGGAACGCGTTCACAAATCGCGAATTCTCCATAACAAGGCGAATCGCGTGTGGGACGCGTGCTCGCTCACGGACTGCCACGAAAACCAGATCGAGGCGAACGACTTTTCGCACACCTCGAATACATGCCTCAAGCTCTGGGGCTCAAGTCGCAACACGATCCGCGGAAACACGCTCAGTCACGGGATCCGCATCAAGCCCGGCGAGGTCCACGCGCGCGATTCCACGTCGGTGCTCATCGAGACAGGGTCGAATGACAACCGCTTTCTCAATAACGATTGCACACACGGCGGGGACGGAATCTTCATTCGCGTGCTCAACGGCTGGTGCAGCACGGGCAACGTCTTCGAGGGGAACGACTGTTCTTACGCCAATAACAACGGCTTCGAGTGCTGGGCGCCCCGCAATGTCTTTGTGCGGAACAAGGCGAATTATTGCAGCTACGGATTCTGGCTAGGCGGTTCGGATTCCACGCGGCTCATCGAAAACGAAGCTTCGCATAACGGTCAACCGGGGGGCAATCACAATTCGCCGCATCTTCCTGGCAAGGGCCACGCAGGCATTGTTTTTATGTTTGGCTCTTCAAGTCATACACTTGCACGCGGCAATAACTGTTATGACAACAACGGCGCGGGGATCGCGCTTGTGGGCGATCTTGATTCAAATGGCAAGAAATGGAAGGCTTACCACTGGGTTCTCGAGCAGAACACGCTCACTGGGAATCGCTGGGGGATCTACGCCAGGCACGCGGATTGGATCGTCGCCGCGGGGAACCGGTACGACCACAACGCGATCAAGGATGTCTTTCTCGACGGCGACGTATCGCGTTTCAGCGAATCATCTGATGCGGGCGAGGGAGGCGCGGAACCGCCTCGGCCAGTGCTGGAAGGGCCAGGGTCTGTGCGCGTGGGAGCGGCCGGGGCGTGGGATGCGTCGGGCAGTCGGGATCCACGCGGGCTTGCGCTTCGATTTACGTGGGATGCCGGTGAAGGAAAGCTCCGAGCGGGTGCTCGATTCGAGCAAGCGTTTGACCGCGTGGGACTGCACAGGATCGGTCTAAACGTCTCGAATGGCGTATTCACGGAGCCGGCCTGGCGCGACGTGTATGCCATCCGGGAGCAGCGTGAGCTGGGCACCGAGGGAACGCCCCAGGACTGGTCGATCGAGGATTACGAGGGCGGCGTCCGGAGCTCCCGCCAGACCTCGCGGGCCGTCTTTCGATCCGACGCGGTTGAGCACCTTGTGGGTCGATCCGCGCTCGGGGTGCGGATCGATCCTTACTCCGGCTCGCGCGTGCTGTTGACGTTCCCGGCGGATCGCCAGGCGCGGTGGCCGCTCGCAGGAAAGACCCGGCTTTGCTTCTGGCTTCGATCGCGCAATGCCGACGTCACCGGCTGGCAGGGAGGGCCGTATGTCATGATCCACGGAACCGATAAAAGCAGGTGCTTGCTCGAGCCTGCCCCGGGCCGAGTTCCCCTGCGCGAATCGCCGCACAGCGAGTCACGCGAAAGGTGGAGCTATTACGAAATCCCCCTTGCGGGCGATGCCCGCTGGAAACGTGAGGGAACGCTGCCGGCGGCGGCAAGCGCGATTTCGCTCGGCTTCGATTCCTGGGGCGCGCCTGGGCTTCTACTGTGGATCGACGGCCTGGCGCTGGAATAGGGAGAGAGCCAATGACTCAGGCGGTTTTGGCCGCCAGCCGGGTAATCCGCACGTGGCGGTCGTGATGCGCGGAGGCCACGCGCAGGCCGTCGGGGTGCAGGTCCAGGTCACGGAGGATGTTCGGCAGCGCAAGGCGATGCTGGTCCTTGTTGGCGTCGGTCTTCCAGAAGAGGAGCAAGCCGCCGTTCGACCCGCCGCACCCACCCAGTAGGGTGCCATCGGCCAGGAATCGGATCCGCCAGATGACCCCGCCGGTGATGTTGTCCGTCAGGAGGTCGCGCACCTTCTTCTGGGTTTTGCCGTCGTAGAGCAGGACCAGCGGCTCGTGCACGGCTCCGAGAGGATTCGAGGCCTTGTATAGCCCCCCCGCGGCGATGAACCGGCCATCGGGAGGAATCGCGATCGAGCGGACGCCGCCGAAGTCGACCTGCTGCCCCCCCTCGTACGTGTGCAACGGCCTGGCGTCGAGCGTGCCTGCTCGCTTGCCTGAGGCAAGATCCCAGATCGCAAGCTCGCCCTGAAGATCACCGCTCAGGAGCGTCTTGCCGTCGGGGTGGAATTCGAGCGAATAGACGTGTCCCTTGTGGCCGGCAAGCGCATGCACTTGTTTACCGGTGGCGAGATCCCAGATCTTGACGAGACGATCGTTGGCCCCTGACGCGAGCAGTTTGCCGTCGGGGCTGGTGCCAAGCGCGCGGATCCAGCCCGAATGCGCCTCGGTCGTTCGCAGCGGCTTCGGCCTGTCCGCGTTTGCTTCCCACGCCACCAGGCGGCCATCGCCACCGCCGCTGATCATGGTCGATCCATCCTTCGAGAACGCAAGCGCGAACACCCACGATTCATGCCCGCCCGGGAAGGAGACGCGCTTGCCGTCCGCCAGGTTGAAGCGCTCGACCGTCGAGCCTTCAACACCGCAGAAGACGTATCGTCCCGCCGGGTCGAACCGGCACGAAACCAGTGGATGATCGGCCTTCCACTGGGCGACGACATGCGCCTGCTTGGGGTCGAAGCCCTTGGGGATGGTCGGTGCCAGGCTGTTCATCGTGTCGACTCCCGCGCGATTCACGCCATGACCGCCTTGATCATGCGCGAGGCTGGGTCCGCGATCGGCATGTCGCGCCCCTCGATCTCGAACGACTCAGTCGAGTCCACGCCGACGGCCTGAAGGTACGTGTGGAACAGGTTCGCGTGATCGACCTGGCCGTCGAGGACCTCGGTGCCTTTGGCGTTGGTCTTGCCGTAGGCAACGCCACGGTGGATCTTCGCCCCGGCGAGCACAACGCTCCAGGCGCGTGACCAGTGATCACGACCGTAATAAAGGTTGATGTTGGGGGTGCGCCCGAATTCAGAGAGCACCACGATCAGAGTGCTGTCGAGCATGCCGCGGCCCGCGAGGTCGGCCACGAAGGTCGAGAATGCGTGGTCGAACTCGCCGAGCTGCTCGATATGGAAGTTGAAGTTCTCGTTGTGCGTGTCGTAATTCGAGTGCGAGATCTGGATGAAGGTCACCCCGCGTTCGAGGAGTCGCCGCGCCAGGAGGCAGTGGCGGGCGAGGTCGTAATTGCCGTAGCGTTCCTGATCGCGCGCCGATTCCCTGGTGACGTCGAAGGCTTCACGTTCGCGCATGAGCTTGGCGGCCTGATCGAAGGAGTAGACGTAGGCTTCGGCGATCGAAGTCCTGCGGCGGCTCAGGAAGCGGTCGTTGACGTGCTGGCCAAAGCGGTTGCGAGCCTGGTCGGCGGATTCGTCGATCTGGCTGGGGCGTGTGGTGTCGTGCGGCGGCTTGCCATTGCCAAGCGCGATACTGGCAAAGCGTGGGCCGAGATACGCTGCGTCGTTGCCGCGCCCGCCGCCGCCGCCAGGGGTGATGATGATGTGGCCGGGCAGGGGAGCGTCCGCGGGCGCCATCGCCTTGGCGCACACAGCGCCCAGGTACGGATAATCGGCCGCGGGAGATTGCCGTCGGCCTGTGAGCATCATATAAGCACCTTTTCCATGGTCGTCCTCGCTCGTGTTCACACCGCGCACCAGGCACAGGTGGTGCATCTGCTTCGCGGTTTCAGGCAGCAGTTCCGAGATACGAATGCCTGGAACCGAGGTCTCGATCGAGCGGAACGGACCGCCGGTCTCCGTGCCTGGCTTGGGATCCCAGCTTTCGAGCTGGCTCAGGCCGCCGTGCATGTTGAAAACGACGATGCGCTTGCCGCTGCGCGCAAGCTGCGCGGCCGCGAGCGGGCTTGTGAATACACCCAGGCCGCCCACGGCCGCCCCCGCCGCGCTGGCGGCCACGCCAGCCAGAAACCCACGCCTGGCGATCCTGTGCTCCGGCGAATGGCAAGCGTATGCGCACTTCATGGTCGTCGCTCCCCTGGGATTCGTTCCCCGAACTAGTGGTTGAACCGGAACTCGGCCGAGGTCAAAAGCCCCCAGACGAGCTCCTGGACGACAGCGGGTTTCTTTGCCGCCGCGGTCTCAAGCGCGCGGACGGCCTCGGTGCTTTCGTCGGGCCCGGGCAGGCGTGAAAGCACGGTCACGTAGAGATCTTCCACGGCTTTTCGCGGATCTCGCTCGCGGATCATGCGTTCGGCGATGTTGCCGCCTGCGGGTGCGACCCAGGAGTTGACAGCGCCTCCGTTCGAGACGAAGAGCGCCTGGTCTGCCGTTGCAAAGAACTGGTCCTGGGGCTGGCCTTCGCCCGCGGCGTACATGCGGACGAATGGGCCCAGGTTTCCGTTCAGTTTTTCATATAATAGTGCTTCGATTTCGAGGGCGCGGGCGCGGATCGCGGCGGGGTCCCTGGCAGCGCCCGGGGGGAGAGGTTTCTTCTTGTCGAGCTCGGCGGCCACGGCGGCCTGGGTGCGGTCGTAGACGCCGGTGGTCTTGAGCAGGCTCCAGCAGAGCTGTTCGGCCGAAAGCGGCTTCAGGGCGGCGATGTGGAATGCATCGCCGAGCATGCTGGCAAGCTGGTCGGCGGCGGCGGCGCGTTCGGCTGCCTTTGCCGCAACCACGGCCTCGGCCTGGGCGACCTGCTTGCGGGCGGCGGCGAGTGATTGCTCGAGGCGATTCAGTTCTGTCGCGGCCTGGTCTTGTGTTCGGGTTGCGGCGGTGAGCCAGTCGTTCGCCCGCGCCAGCCTTACCCGCGCGGCGTCGACCGCGGCTGCGAGCGTGGGGATCGGCCGCGTGAGCACATCGCCCCGCGCCTGGATCTGCCTGAGTGCGGATTTGAGCTCAGCGTCATCGGCTGCGAGCTGGAGCGTCTGTTCGAGGGCGGCACGCGCGGCGGCCAGGCTCTTCTCGACCGCGGCGGCGTGGGCGAGCTTCTCACGCGCCTGTGCGAGCAACCCGGCGGCAGCCTGTTTTTCGTGCGCGGCCGCGGCGGCGTCCCTGGCGGCCTCGGCTAGCTTTGGCTTGTGTGCGTTCGCGCGGATCTCGGCCGCGCCGACCGCGGCTTGTTTTGCGGCAACAGTGCGCTGCGCCAGGGCAACCTGCGCGTCGAGCTGGTCGCGCGCAACGTAGGCCTCAAGCAGTTCCATCCTGCGCTTGTGGGTCTCAAGCGCGAGCCGCTGCTCGGCCAGCGCGACTCTGGCCGCACTCACCGCGCGTTCCTCCTTGAGCACGGCCGCGCGGAAGGGGATCGTCTTCGCACGCGCTGTCTCCACCACCCTGGCCTGGGCTTGAGCCGCGGCCTCGGCCTTCTTGACCGCGTCG
>DAIDHX010000163.1 GCA_027451885.1 Planctomycetales bacterium | reverse complement strand
GCCGCCGCCGCGCGCAATGACGACGCGTTCCTGGCCGCCATCGCCCATGCGCAAGCGGGCAAGCTGGGTCCCGAGGAGATCCTGGTCACAACCCGCGTGGCCGAACATTTCGCCCGCGGCGGCGACGTGCAACGCGTACCTGCTCTGCTCGCCGCGCTCGCTGGCGGCGAACCCTCCGCCTGCGACGCCATCATGGACGGACTGTCGCGCGGCTGGCCCAGGGACCGCAAGGTCACGCTCGACCGCAAGGCTGAAGACGCCGTCGTCAACCTGGCGAAGGTGCTCAGCGGGTCCGGCCGGGCGCGGCTGGTGAAGCTCGTCGGGCTCTGGGGCAGCCAGTCGCTCGACCGCATCGGCGCGGAGCTGGCCGGAGGTCTCCTGGCGCTCGTGCGCGACGAAAAGGCGTCTGACTCCAGGCGCGCAAACGCGGCCCAGCAGCTTGTTGAGCTCCGCCCTGGCAACGAGGAACAGGCCCGGGAGCTGCTCGAGCTCATCGGCCCGCGCACAAGCCCCGAGCTCGCGACCGCGCTCGTGAACGCCGCGGCCGCCGCCACGGCGCGCGGTACCGGCCAGGCAATCGCGAACACCCTGGCCACGCTCACGCCCGGGCCCCGCGCAGCCGCCGTGAAGGCGCTCCTCACCCGCGCGGAGTGGACCCCCGCGCTCATCGCCGCCATCGAGCAAGGCAAGCTCCGCGTCTCCGAGCTCCCGCTCGATCAGAAACAGGCCCTCGCCGCCCATCCCGATTCCTCCATCGCGAACCGCGCACGCAAGCTCTTCGCCGCCGGCGGCGGCCTGCCCGATCCCGACCGCCAGAAGGTCATCGACGCCCTCCGTCCCCAGATTCTCGCCGGGGGCGATCCCGCCCGCGGCCGCGTTGTCTTCAAGGAACAATGCTCCAAGTGCCATGCCAAGGGCGAGGAAGGCGGCCACGTCGGCCCTGATCTCACCGGCTCCGCCGCCATGCCCCGCGAGGAGCTCATCATTCACGTTCTCGACCCCAGCCGCAGCGTCGAGGGCAACTTCGTCAAGTACAACATCGCCACCACCGACGGCCGCGTCATCGAGGGCCTGCTCGCCGCCGAGACCCGCACCACCGTCGAGCTCCTCGACGCCGACGGCAAACGATCGGTCGTGCTCCGCGACGAGATCGACCAGATGTCGGCCTCCAGGAAGTCGCTCATGCCCGAGGGCTTCGAAAAGCAAATCAACGCGGCCGATCTCAAGAATCTGCTCGCCTATCTCACCCAGCGCGGCAAGTATCTCCCTCTCGATCTCCGCAAGGCGGCGACGATCGTCTCCACCAGGGGGATGTTCAACGACCAGGACTCCGAGGCCGAGCGCATGATCCTGCGCGACTGGTCCGCCAGAACCTTCGCCGGCGTGCCGTTCGTCTTTGTTGATCCCCAGGGAGACCGGGTGCCGAACGTCATCCTGCTGAATGGACCCGAAGGCACCTACCCGCCGCGGATGCCCAAACGCGTCGAGCTGCCGTGCCACGCCACCGTCAAGGCCATTCACATGCTTTCCGGCGTGAGCGGCTGGGGCTTCCCCTATGGCCGCAAGGGCTCCGTCTCGCTCATCGTCCGCCTGCGCTATGCGGACGGATCGACCGAGGACCACCCCCTGGAAAACGGCGTCCAGTTCGCCGACTATATCCGGGTTGTGAACGTTCCCGGCTCCAGGCTCGCGTTCACGCTCCAGGGGCAGCAGCAGATTCGCTACCTGAGTGTGCAGCCCACGAAGCAGAACGTTCCCATTGAGGCGGTCGAGCTCGTCAAGGGCCCCGATCGCACCGCCCCGGTGGTCATGGCCGTCACCGTGGAGATCGCGGGGATCGAGTAACCTCGTCCGGCCTCACCTGGTGCACGCGCGGCAGGCATGGCCGCGCGCGTGCCCAGCCTGCGCGAACATCCGCTACCCAGGAGCCTGCCCGATGCCTCGCCTGATCGCCCGGTGGCTCGTTTGTCTCGTGATCGCCGTGGCGTGCGCCCCGCGGGCGCATGGCTTCCCGATCGAGCCGGACGACCCCGGTTACTCCATTCCTCCCGGCGATCCCGCGACCGCGCCCGACGCACCCCAGCCCGCTCCCACAAGGCCAGGCCCCGCGCCCGTTTTCAAGGAACGCATCGAGCCCCACTGGGACCCCAGCGGCGATTGGTTCTGGTATCGCAACGACCTCCTCGACCACAACCGCGAGTTCATTCGCGTCGACGCGGTTCACGCCTCGCGGCTGCCGGCCTTTGACCACGCGCGGCTGGCCGCGGCGCTCTCGAAGGCGCTCGGCCGGCCCGTCGCGCCCGACCGGCTGCCGTTCGATGAGCTCGAGAGCCTGGAGCCTGGCAAAACCCTTCGCGTCGCCATCGAGGGCTCGGTCTGGGCCTGCGACCTGAAGTCCTACGAGTGCGCGAAGACCAGCGACAGGCCTCGCCAATCACCCGCCGCGAACCCGCGCCAGGGGAGGCGATTTCGCCGCGCATCCAGGCTCTTCGCCCAGAACGGCCTGCTCGCCCCGAGACAGATCCCCACCCGCTCGCCCGATGGTAAGAAGATCGTCTTCATCCAGGAGCATAACGTCTGGATCAAGAACGCCGAGGGTGCGCCCGAACCGGCCGCCCTCACCCGCGACGGCCGCGAAGGCCGCTCTTACCACTCGCCGTTCTGGTCGAGCGACTCCCGCCACGTCGTGGCAATCCGCGCGGAGGCCGGCGATCGCAAACCCGTCTACCTGGTGCGATCGTCGCCGCCAAAAGGCGGCCGCGCTGAGCTCCTCACCCGGCCCTACGACCTCCCCGGCGACAGGCTCGAAGCCCAGCAGGTGGTCATTCTGGACACCGTCGCGCAGCGCCCCGTGCCGGCCGAGCTCGAGCCCGTCGACCAGTGGGGCATGCATCTCCTCCCCCGCGCGGACGGCCGCCACTTCACTTACCAAAAGGTCGATCGCGGCCACCAGCGGTTCCGCCTGATCGAGGTCGATGCCGAAACGGGCGCATCACGCAACCTGATCGACGAACGCAGCGCGACCTTCATCTGGTCCGCGCACCGCGAGGCCGTCGAGCTCGACACCGTCTCCTGGATCACCGATCACGCCGCCATCTACGCCTCCGAGCGCGACGGCTGGCGCAGGCTTTACCTCGTCGATCTGGACGCGGGCAAAATCGAGCATCCCATCACACCACCGGCCTGCGTCGTCCGCGGTCTCGACCGCTACGACCCCGTGACCAGGCAGGTCTGGTTCCACGCCAGCGGACTCGAGCCCGGCCAGGATCCCTACTTCGTGCACTATTATCGCGTCGGCCTCGACGGCAAAAACCTGGTCCGCCTCAGCGACGGCAACGGCGACCATACGCTCCAGGCTTCACCAGACGCCCGCTTCGTGATCGACACTTATAGCCGCGTCGATGCGCCCCCCGTCCACAGCCTCAGGCGCACCAGCGACGGCGGGCTCGTGCTCAAGCTCGAGGAGGCGGACATCACGCGGCTCGTCGCCTCCGGTTGGAAAGCGCCCGAGGTCTTCGTTGCAAAAGGACGCGACGGCAAGACCGACATCTGGGGCATCATCTGCCGCCCGCGCGCGTTCGACCCCTCGCGCAAGTATCCGGTGATCGAACAAATCTACGCCGGCCCGCAGGGCTCGTTCACACCCAGGCGCTTTAGCGCGTTTAATCGTTTCGAGGATCTGACGAGCCTGGGTTTCATCGTCGTGCAGATGGACGGCATGGGCACCGCCAACCGCTCCAAGGCGTTCCATGACGTCTGCTGGCACAACCTCAAGGACGCCGGCTTCCCCGACCGCATCCTCTGGCACCAGGCGGCCGCGCGGAAATATCCGTATTACGACCTGGCGCGCGTGGGGCTCGTGGGTGTCTCGGCCGGCGGCCAGAACGCCGCCGGAGGCGTGATCTTCCACCCCGAGCTCTACAAGGCCGCCGCCGCGGCCTGCGGCTGCCACGATAATCGCATGGACAAGGCATCATGGAACGAGCAGTGGATGGGATATCCCGTCGGGCCGTGGTACGCCGCCAGCTCGAATATCGAGAACGCCGCCAAGCTCGGCGGCAAGCTGCTGCTCATCGTCGGCGAGATGGACGACAACGTGCCGCCGGAATCGACCTATCGCCTGGCGGATGCGCTCATCCGGGCCAACAAGGATTTCGAGCTGGTGGTCGTACCGGGGGCGGGGCACGGCATGGGAGGGTCCTTCGGCGCACGCAAGATGCGCGAGTTCTTCGTGCGCTCGCTCATTGGACAACCCAGCGCCCAGGGGCAGGGCACGCCGCTGGCCGCTGCGCCTGCGCGGCTTGATCGCGGCGTGGTCGCCGCGGCCTCCGCCGCCAAGGTCAAGCGCGTGCTCGATGCCGACATCTGGCGGCCGGTGGCGCCCGGACTCCAGCATGCCATCGAACGCTACTGGTCCGACCAGGGAAGCCTCACACGCTCGCTCCCGCCCCGCGTCGATCCCGAGCACGACCGGAAACTGGCCGCGTTCACCGACGGCTGGCTCGGCGACCTGGAGAGCGTGGACTTCTCCTCCCTCGACCGTGTGGCTCAGGTGGATTACTTGCTGCTCAAGAATCACCTGAAGCACGAGCGCGCGGGTAGGGAGCGCCGCCAGGCCGAGCTCAGGACGGGCGCGGAGTTCGCCCCGTTCTCGAGCGTGATCACGGAGCTGGAGCGCGACCGTAAAGCGCTTGCTCCCACCCATCCCGAAGCGATCGCCGGCACGATCGACCGGCTCGCCCACGCGGTCAAC
>DAIDHX010000162.1 GCA_027451885.1 Planctomycetales bacterium | reverse complement strand
CACCTTCGCCGGCTCAGGCTTCGGCGGCTCGACCTTCGTTGCCTCGGGTTTGGTCTCAGGCACCTTCGCCGGCTCAGACTTCGGCGGCTCGACCTTCGTTGCCTCGGGTTTGGTCTCAGGCACCTTCGCCGGCTCAGGCTTCGGTTCTTGTGCGTTGACTGGCTCGGGCTTGGTGGGCTGGGGTAGCGTGTCCAGCTTCCCGGGAGCGGATTCGAGCGGGTTTTTAACCGGCTCGAGCGGCAGAGGGTCGGATTTCGTTGGGTCGAGCCTGGGCTCGGGTGTCCTGGGAGGCTCTGGTTTTGGCTCGTCGCTCTTGAGCGGATTGGGCAACGCCATGGCCAGCTCGGTACCGCCAGGTGGAGACCCTGGATCCTCCTTCGATGGTCCTGGAGGAGGCAGCGGGGAAGCTTCGGCCGCGGCGATAGGCAGTGGTTTGGGCTTTTCGATCGTTTCGAGCGATGGCGCGGGGGGGAGCCCAGGGTTTTCCAGGCTGTGGTCGGCCTGCGGATCGTTGTGTGCAACGGTCGCGGGCGACGGCGGCGGCAGCGGGGTGATTTCCGGGCTGGGCTTGATCTCGGCCGTTGGCGGTGGGGGCAGGACCGGCTCGTCGTTTTGCCGCGGGTTTGCGGCCGTTTCGATCGGAGGCGGAGGTTCAGCGGAGGTAAGCACGACCGGATTCTGGACCGGTTGAGCGTGGTCGGGCGGCTGGACTGGCGTTACGGGCGGCAGTTCAGGATCCCGCGCTGGGTCGACCGAGTTCCGCGCGATTTGTTCGGGCTCTGAGCCTTTTCCGGTCCGGGGCGGTTTCTGCGTGATTTCAGTCTTTTTGTCGGGAGAAGAGTGGCTGTCGCGCTTCTGCACGAACGCAATGCCGGCGAGTAGTACGAGCGACAGGCCGACGGCGAGTGCATGCCGCGGATAGCGCCTGGAAACCTCCGCAAGGAGACGGACCAGACCTTTGAGCACAGCGAAGGCCAGCCAAAATCCCTGGCGGAGCAAACTGAGCACGACAGCGGCGACTGCACGCATCGCCTCGGCCCGCGCGCCTGGGGACGACGGCACCGGCGCGGCCTCGGTTGCCGAGCTGGCCGTTACAGTGGGCGCTTTACCGTCGATGGCCTCGGTTGCGGGATGCGGAAGCTCCGGCTCCGGCTCCAGCGCCGGCGGCGAAGTTAGCGACCCACCGGAGACGATGATTGGTTCGGGCATCGTTCCATCACCCTCAACTTGGCGCTCCGTGCGCGGGGATTACTGGCCTTTTCGTCCTCGGTCGCCGTTAACGGCTTTTTGGTGAGCGTGGTCATTCGAGGGTCGTCGCGATAGGCCCATTTGACCAGGCGATCCTCGAGCGAATGGAAGCTGATCACGACCAGGCGGCCGCCTGGGTCGAGCAGGTCAGGAATACCCTTGAGCGTCCGTTCGATCTCCCCAAGCTCGTCGTTAACGGCGATCCGAAGCGCCTGGAAGACTCGGGTCGCTGGATCGATGGCGCCGGGATGCTTCGCCCGGGGGACGGTTCTGCGCACAAGCCTGGCGAGCTCGGCCGTGGTGCGGATGGGTGCCTGCCGGCGCGATTCCGCGATGCGCCTGGCGATGCGGCGGCTAAAGCGTTCCTCGCCATATTCGTAAAAGATCCGCGCGAGCTCGGACTCGCTTGCGCGCGCAACAATGTCGGCCGCCGTGGGGCCGGCTGATTCTGGGTCGAAGCGCATGTCGAGCGGGCCATCCATGGCAAAGGAGAAGCCACGGTCGGCCCAGCCGAGCTGGTCGGAGGAAAGGCCAAGATCGAGCAAGATGCCATCGACACGCGCGATCCCAAGCTCATCGAGCACCTCGCGAATCTGGGAATACGAGGCGTGGAAGAGCGAGACCGGCAAGCCGGCGGTGCGCTCGCGGGCGAGCCTGAGCATGTTCGGATCGCGATCGAGCCCGATGACGCGCCCGGCTGTGCCAACCCTTTCCGCAAGCTCGCGAGCATGGCCCCCCGCGCCAACAGTACCGTCGACGAGGATCAGGCTGTCGCGTGCGCGGTCGGCAAGCCAGAAGGTCACGGGCGCGGCCAGGACCGGCACATGCCGAGCGTCCATCTTCACGCGCCCTGGGATCCAGCGCCTGGGCCGAAGAGCCCAGGCCGTGATCGCCTCGAAAGACAGGAATCCATCCGAGGGATTCTGGATCAATTCCCGAGATCGGTCAATGGCATTCGCGCGCCCAGGAGCAGATTCGGCCCGCAAAAGCCTTACGTTCCAAATTCCGGCCTGCGTGAGGCAAGCTGCGATTGCAGCCGCTGGATGATCGACGAGTGCATCTGCGACACGCGCGACTCAGACAGGTCGAGCGTGGCGCCGATCTCTTTCATCGTGAGCTCTTCATAATAATACAGAATGATGATGAGACGCTCATTGCGTGAGAGCCCCTTCGTCACCATGCGCATCAGATCCTTGCGCTGGAGCCGGCGTGTGGGGTCCTCACCCTTCTTGTCTTCAAGGATGTCGATCTCGCGGACATCTTTATAACTGTCGGTCTCATACCATTTCTTGTTCAGCGAGATGAGACCGACGGCGCTTGCGTCCATCGCGAGCTTTTCGTACTCAGCGAGCGGGAGACCCATTTTCTCAGCGAGCTCGACGTCTGTGGGTGGGCGGCCGTGCCTGGCCTCAAGCTCCTTGCGCGCTTCCTCAACCTTCGAGGCCTTGGATCGGACAAGCCGGGGTACCCAATCCATGGTGCGGAGCTCGTCGAGCATTGCGCCTCGGATGCGGGGGACGCAATACGTTTCAAATTTCACGCCGCGAGTCAGGTCGAACGCATCAATCGCGTCCATGAGCCCGAACACACCCGCGGAGATCAAATCGTCCAGATCCACCCCCTCGGGCAGACGCTGCCAGATCCGCTCCGCGTTGTATTTCACCAGGGGCAAATACCGTTCGACCAAGAGGTTCCGCATCTCGGTGGTGGGGTGGTCCTTGAACTCCCGCCAGAGTTCCGTGACATCCACATCCACTTTTGCCGTCATCCTGACCTCCATGTCCGCTACGCGAGGGAACGCACCTCTTGTGCTCGGAATTCGAAAACGGACCCCGCGCCGGCAGGCGCCGCATCGCTCAAGCAGGCCGCGAGGCCCACAACCGCCGGTACGCCGCTAACCCGCTCTCGAACCCGTTCTCCCCCGCGGTTCAAGGAACTCCCACCATCATTCAGTATCGGATAATCGACTCGATCAGCTTGAGCCGTGCGATCGCGCGATTCGGAAAAATCCGACCGGCCGCACCGCCAAGATGGCCTATTTAAGCTTCATGTTCCGTGGTTTCCTGGGTTTGCGAAATGAGCGAAAGGGGGACCTGGGAAATCGTGGCTCGGCGACCGCCGCAGACACGGCAGTGGGCGCGATCGGTCCCGCGAACGGATCGATTGGCTCGCTCCGAGAAAGTGCGCGGGCGATCTCGACCTTGCGCCTCAGGGCTTCCGCCTGGTCTGGCATCGCGCGATGCTCCTTGGATCATGGGGTTTGGGCCAGTGTGGCCTGGCCGAGAATGAAACGGGCGAGCCGGTCGCGGTCGACAGGCTCGATGTCGTCGGGAACATTTTGTCCAGTGGTGATGTAGCTCAGGGGCCGGGTGGAAAGCGCGACAGCCCCCAGGAGGGCGCCTGGGCTTTCGACCTCGTCGAGCTTGGTCAAGATGAGCCGGTTCACCGCGGCGGGCGCGAAGCGTTCCGCCGCCGCTCGGATACCCTTGGCTGACTGCGCGGCCGAGAGCACGAGATGAACCTGGTCGGGCTGAGCCTGGTCGAGGAACTCCGCCAGTTCGCGGATCTTGAGCTCGTCCTTGGGGCTGCGCCCGGCGGTGTCGATGAACACCAGATCGACGTCGCCGACTTCCTCGAGGGCGCGTTTCATGGCGCGGGGTTCGTCGGCCACGGCGAGTGGGATGTCGATGATCTCGGCATAGGTACGGAGCTGTTCGACCGCCGCGATTCGATAGGTGTCAACGGTGACAAGCCCCACGCGGGCGGACGAGCCTAGCTTGAGATTGGCGGCCAGCTTGGCAACGGTGGTTGTTTTACCCACGCCCGTTGGTCCGACGAGGGCGACGACCCTGCGTCCGCCGCCGATCGGGATCGGAGGAGCGACAGGGATCATCTCGGCGAGTGACTCGCGGATGGTAACCGCGATGGCGATGGGGTCGTCGAGCTGGTCGGGGTCGAGTCGTTCGGCGGCCAGGCGAACGAGCCGGCGAGCGAGGATCTCGGGTGCGTCGGATTCGAGCAAGGCGGCATAGGCGGGCGCGAGTCCTGCTGGGATATCGGGAATCAGGTGGTCAAGCCGGCCGGATTGCGAGAGTGCTTCGACCATGGCATGGATCCGCGCCAGTTCGGGTCCGACGGCCGCGCGTGCGTTCGAGGCCGGCGGCCTGAGCTGTGCGGGGGCCTCCGTTGTGGCT
>DAIDHX010000161.1 GCA_027451885.1 Planctomycetales bacterium | reverse complement strand
CGGCACTCGCCGATGATGATCCGGTCAGGCCGCATACGGAGGGCGTTTTTGACAAGATCCGTGGCGGTGACGGCGCCTCGGCCTTCGATGTTGGGAGGGCGCGTCTCAAGGCGAACAACGTGCTCTTGCTGGAGCTGGAGCTCAGCCGCGTCCTCGATCGTGATCACGCGGTGATCCGCCTGAATGAAGCGGGAGAGCGTGTTGAGAAGCGTGGTTTTACCAGAGCCGGTGCCTCCCGAGATAATGATATTCAAACGCGCTTTCATAGCACCTTCCATAAGCGCGATCATTTCCGGCGTGAAGGCCTTGAAGCGGAGCAGGTCGTCCTTCGAGAGCGGCTTTGAGCCGAACATACGAATGGTGACGACGGGCCCGTCGAGCGCGAGGGGCGGGATGATCGCATTGAAGCGGGAGCCGTCGGGCAGGCGGGCGTCGACCATGGGGGACGTTTCATCGACGCGGCGGCCGACGCGGGAAACGATGCGGTCGATGATCTGGAGCAGGTGCTCATTGTCGCGGAATGTGACCTCGGAGCGTGCGATCCGACCTCCTTTTTCGATGAAGATTTGCTTGGGTCCATTGATCATGATATCGCCAATTTTATCATCCTTGAGCAGGAGCTCGAGCGGGCCGTAGCCGAATGTTTCGTCGAGGATCTCGCTGATCAGCCGCTGGCGTTCGTTGCGATTGAGGAGGGGGTTTTCGACGTCGCACAGTTGCTCGACGACGCCGCGGATTTCGTTCCGGAGGTTCTTGGGGTCCATCTCGCCGACCCGGTTCATATCGAGCCGGTCGACGAGCCGCAGGTGGATCGTGCGTTTGAGGGCGTCGTACTGTTCCTGGGCGGGATCGACCTTGACTTCCCTGCGTCCCTGGGGAGGCAGCTCGGGCGCGGGGGGGGGTTGTGGTGGTGCGGGCGCGGGTTCCGGAGCCGGCCTGGCGGCGGCTGGGGAGTCCGGCTCGATCGGCTGCTTGGCGGCAGGGGGCTCCAGCGTGGAGCCGGTGTTCGCCGCGCCATTCGTTCCTTGCCTGGGTCCAAACGCCCCGAGTCCGATTCCTCGTAACATTCCTTTTGCTCCCTCGAAGTGCTCTCGCCACTTCGGATCCGGATGACAGGTCGCGTCCAGAACAGCTCACAGGTAGGGGTCGACGATGCCCGCTCCGCCCTAGAAGAAGGCCGCGAAAAGCCCTCTGCGCGGCTTGTTGGAATCCTCCTCGAGCTGGGGCCAAAGCGCCCTTGCCGCCTCGAGAAACACCTGGTGTGCGCGGCTTCCCTTGGCGACATCGGCGATGGGAGAGCCCTGGGTCCTCGCGGCCTGGAATGGCTTCACCGCGTCGGGTATTTGCCAGGAGATCGGCAGTTTGAGGGTCTCCTCGGCCCTGGCCCGGGAAATCTCCCCATCGAACAGGCCCGCGCGGTTCTCGATGATCTTGATCCGATCGCCGAGACCATCGAACTGCCTGAGGAGCTGAACCAGCCTGGTGGTGTTGCGCAGGCAGATCAGATCGAGCTGGGTAACCACGAGGATGACGTCCGACATCTCGTAGGCGACGAAGTCCGTGGCCTGCAAGCCCTTGCTGGCGTCGATGATCACGGTGCCGTAAGCGGCGCGGAGCAGGCCGAGCAGGCGGCGGAACACCTCGGGATCAACGGTTGCTGCCTCGTGGATATCGACCGGCCTGGGGAGGACGTAAAGCCCCGACTGGTGCCGCGTCATTGACCGTTTCAACAAGGTGAGGTCGAGGCGATCGAAGCACTGGAGCACCTGGGTGAGGGTGTAGTCGCCGGCGACATCGAGCCCGGCGTCGACCGAGCCGAAGGCCAGATCGAGATCGAGGAGTAGACTCTCGTGTTGTTTCAGGCTGGCGATCGTGGCGGCGAGGTTGACGGCCACCGAGGTGCAGCCAATCCCCCCCGATGCGCCTGTCACCGTGATCACGCGCGGGCCGGAGTTCCCACCGGAGGTGAGGTTTCCCCGCGGTTTGACCAGGCGGGAGAAGGTTTCGAGCAGCTCGGCCGGTTCCGCGGGGAGGGTGACGAATTCGCGCGCTCCCGCCCGGACCGATTTGATGATCAGCGAACCGTCGCTCTTGCTGCTGGCCGGGACGACGACGAGCTCTGGATCGGCCTGAGTGAGCGTGGCGATCAGCTCGATCGCCCGGCCGGGATCGTGGTCGAGCACAACGAGAGCGGCCTGGACCGCCAGATCCTTCATCTGGCGCGCGGCGTCCTGGTAGTCGGTCAGCGACTCGGCGAGCCAGACCCGGCTCATGCCGCCCAGGAGACGCTTGAGCGGCTCGCGTGTGGGCTCGCTGGGATCGATCAGGACGACTCGAATCAGATCCAGCATGGTTCGTGCTACGCGAAGAGTTCAATCAGATCGCACTTGTTCACGCATAAGATACAAGGGTATTCCACCATGTTGCCGTGGGCGAGAAGCGCCCTGGGAATGAGGCGATCAGGGCCCTTCGTCCTCGTCGAGCAACCCATCCCCGTCGAGATTCGCGGTCGGAGCGAGCGTGCCCGGCTTCGCGGGGGCCGCGGCGACCGAGACGCCGCTTGGGGGGAGCTCGGACGCGCCCGGGCGCGTCAGGTTGATACGCTGGACATTGCCGATCCCGCGATAAATCGTGGCAATTTTGTGGGGCGGCGGCCTGGGCGCGGGGGGCGGCTCGGCCGCCTTGCGCGCGATGGCCAGCTTGAGCTCGGCGAGCTCTTTCTCGAGCTGCTGCCGTTTCTCGGACTCGAGCTTGAACCTGGCCTCGTGTTCGGGGTCGATCGTGGGCTTGGGTCTGGCCACGATATTGTGGTCGTTCACCCCCCGGAGCGAGAGCGAGAGCGATCCCTTGGCCCGCGCTGCCACAATCACGTGCACGTCCTCAACCGAAAGCGCGAGCGTGACTGTGCGCGTCTGGAGCGCCCGCTCCTCGGGCCGAGTGAAGACTTGCCCCGCGGCCAGCACGAGCACGTCCTGAAGGATCGTTTCGCCGTGCTGCTGCTTGGGATCGGAGTTATCAAACTTGACGACATCGACATGATGGCCGGGAAGAATGAATCCCGACACGCTCGACTGCTCGGTGACGTCGATTGCGAACGCGCGCATGCCCTTGGGGATGTTGGCCACGAGACCGGGGGGCATTCCCTTGGGGCCGAGCTTCTTTTCGATCAGGATGTCGCCTTCGAGCAGGGCGGTCTTCACCCAGCGGTCCTCGACGTCTTTCATCGAGGAAAAGGCGCCTGCGGGCACGGCGGATTTGACCATCCGCACGACCTTGAGCATATCGGACTTGAGGAGCTCTTCTTCCTTCATGTCGCGCGCGGCCACCAGAACTTCCTGGGTTTCTTCTTCTTTTTTGACCTGTGATGGCCCCAGGAGCGAGCGTGTGAGAATCATCGCCCCCAGGCCGAAGACGATCGCGAGCCCCAGGATGACGAGTGATTTACCGTTCATGGAGAAGCCTCAAACGCGAAGGTGCGTGCAGGGTTAATAGAGCAGCCCCGCCCAGGCCAGGTAAGCGATCGAGCCGACGGCGATCGGGATGCCGTAGGGCAAGAGCGTCATCGACGGTTTACGTTCGGCCGCGCGGGCCGAGAGAGCCACCGGATCGCGGACGACCATGATCTCGCGTCCGATGGTTTGAATCATGCCGACATGATGAAAGATTGCGCCCGAGAGCCCCATCATCACTAGCGCCATGGCGGCTCCCGTGATCGCCGTGGCCGCGAAGGCCCAGAGCGTGCACAGGGGACCGATCCAGGCGCCCATGCCCGCCATCAATTTGACATCGCCCGCACCCATGCCGCCGATGGCGTAGAGCGGCAGGAGCGTCAGCAGTCCGGTCACAGCGCCTGCCGCGGACCACGCGGCGAGCGGCCATCCTCCCTTCCAGAGCGCGAAGAGCAACCCTCCCGCCAGGAAGTGGAACGTGAGCCAGTTCGGGACCTTGAGCTTTTTGCCGTCGATCACCGCGGCCTCGATCAAGATCACGGTCACAAGCCATGCGACTTCTCGCGATACCGCCGGCATGAAACTCCTCCACATCCCCGCAATCAGCCCTGGCTCTTTCGTCGCCGCGCGGAACGGTTCCACGCGGCCTGTCTTCAGAAACTTGGGTCGAGTCCAGGGACCTGTCAAATCGTGGCTTCTCGTGTTCGAGCCAGGATTCGCAAGGTCCCTGAGAAGTCTCTCTCCCTGTATCGGGGTCGATTCAGCTCAGCGTGCTTGAGACGGAACTGAACGTACGACTGGTGCTCTGGCTCATGGAGCGAACAACCGCGATGATCGCAACCACAATCAGCCCGACCATGACCGCATATTCCACGGCGGTGGGACCATCCTCGGATTCAAGAAACTGGCGAAGTCGCGCGAAGCTTGACATGGGAACCTCCAGGGTGAAACGTACCGCAAAACGACGGTACGTCCCAACCTAGGACACAAGCGACCGCCTCGCGTTAGAAATCGGGAGATAAGCCGCCCGAGGCCTGGCTAATTCATTGCGCTCGACACGCTGCTAAACCAGCCGCTGACCGCCTGCCCCAGGCCGCTGACGGCCCCGGCGATGACAATGACGATCACGCCAATCATGAGCGCGTATTCAGCCGCCGTCGGGCCTTCCTCTGATTCAAGGAACCGCGTGAGGCGGGTCGGGAGATGCATCGCTTGCCGCCGTGGATACTTGATGAAGATGGGTAAGGCTGACTGGAACCGCGTTGCTCAACTCAATCCCGACAGGAATCAAGCAGAACCAGGCGCGGGGTCCGTCCCGCCCTGGCTCGAACTCGGTTGTCGCATTTTGGATGGGGCTTCCAGTGCGCTCCCTCCCGGAACTTCTGGACTCGTGCGAACGTCAGCTCAGCGTGCTCGAGACCTGCGAGAACGTGGTCGAGATGCTGCTAGCGAGGCTCCTCACGACGGCCACGATCGCAACCACGATCAGGCCGACCATGACAGCGTATTCAACCGCGGTCGGACCGTCCTCGGACACGATGAAGCGCTGAGCGCGAGACAGATAAGTGGTCATGACCTTGCTCTCCTCAAGGGGGGGTGAATGTCAGTGAAGTCGAGGCGAAGCCAACATGCTCCTCGGCTGGCGAGTCAATCGTCAGTCCGCCGCATCGTTGCTGGTAAGCCCGTTTGCGGTGGTCGCCAAGCTCAATCCAACAGTAGGACACGTCCAGCGGATGCGAGTGGGCGCGAGAGGAGATTCCGGCCTGCGATTGCCGGGTGTTGAATCCACAGGACATCGCGGCCGGCGAATCTGTTTTTCCCGGTGGACGTGTGACTTGTGAGCTAAGCTTTCGTGCGCGGAGGCAACATCCCGTGGTTATTCCCTGATGCGTATTCAGTTCTTGCATGGAACGGGAGGGAATTCAGTCGTGGACTGGCGTCGGCGATTGTTCGAGGAATTACTCAGCCGGAAGGACAAGCGGGCGGGCGTATGGGGGGCCTACGCGGGCAGCAGACTGCGCGTCGAGCCAACGACCCTCGCTGCGCTTGCGTGCCTGGCGCACGATCCGGCCGTGAAGTCGATCGCCGGTGAGGTGGGTGGCTGGGTCACGCGGCAACAGCGTCCGACTGGGGCTCTACCGCTTTCTGAAGGACTGGACGCATCAAGCTGGTCCACGGCGTGCGCGATTCTGTACTGGAGCGGAACCGAGTCTGAGCCGAAATCGATGGAACGGGCGTGCGACTGGCTGCTCGGCCATGACCGTTCGCGTGGGGCACGGTACGTTGGCGAAGCGATCGATCCCCCGCCCGGTGGATGGCCGTGGGTCGAGGGGACCTTCACCTGGGTCGAGCCCACCGCGCTTGCGATCCTGGCGCTTTCCAGGTGCGGCGAGCGCGAGCACCCGCGTGTTGTGGAGGGGATTGGAGTTCTGCTGGAACGGGCGATCGAACACGGCGGATGGAATGCGGGCAATTCCCGCGTGTTTGATCGTGAGCTGCGGCCCCAGGCCACATCGACCGCCCTGGCGCTGCTGGCGCTGGCGTCGCGCGGCGACCGGCCCGCCGTGGTCAAAAAGGGGGTTGAATGGCTCACGAGCGCCCTGGACGACACCCGCGCGGCGGCCTCGCTGGGGTGGTCGATCCTCGCCCTGCAGGCCCATCAGGTCCCGATCGACGGGCTCGAGCGCAAGCTGGAAGACGCCTCGGCACTTGCCCTCGAGCGCAGCGAGACAACCATGGGCCTGGCGCTGCTCTTGCTGGCCGGCTCGAACGGCTCCCTCGGCTTCTTCCTGTCGGAATCGGCCCTGAAGCGCGGTCTTGAGGTTGGAGGACTTTCACGATGAATCCGCCCCATCCTGCCTATCTTGGCCGTCGCGCGTTCTTGACGAGCGCGGGGGCGACGGTCGCCCTGGGAATGGCGGGCAAGGAGGTTGGCGACTGGAACGAATGGAATCGCCGCGCGGACGTGATGATCGTCGATGCTCCCTCGTATGAGGTTGATCTCGAATCGATTCTCAAGCGTGGTCTTGGCGAGCTTGGGCTGGGGCCAGCCTGGTGCAAGGGCAAGCGGGTATTGCTCAAGCCAAACCTGGTGGAAACGAGCCTTGGGCGGCCGCAGATTAACACCCACCCGCTGGTGATTCGGGCCGCCGCCGAGACATTTCGCTCCTGGGGAGCAAGATCGGTCGCGGTCGGAGAAGGGCCCGGCCATTGCCGAGACGCCCTGCTCGTGGTGGACCAGTCGGGGCTGTACCCGATCCTCAAGGAATCCCGCTTGCCATTCGTGGACCTCAACAACGACGACGTCGCGCCTGCCCCCAATCCATTCCGAGCAACCACCCTGGGCGAGCTCTCCTTGCCGGTCTCGCTGCTTGCCGCCGACCTGATCGTCTCGGTCCCGAAGCTCAAAACGCACCACTGGGTTGGCGTCACCCTCGCGATGAAGAACTTCTTCGGGGTGATGCCGGGGGTGGTTTACGGTTGGCCCAAGAATGTGCTTCATTTTGCCGGGATCAATGAATCGATCCTGGATATTGTGGCGGCCGTGAAGCCGCATCTTGCGATCGTGGACGCGATCGTGGGCATGGAAGGGGACGGTCCGCTCATGGGGGAGCCACGCCGGCTGGGCGCACTTGTGCTTGGCACCAATCTCCCCGCGGTCGACGCCACCTGCACCCGGCTGATGGGGTTCAACCCCTGGCGCGTGCCGTATCTTGTGGGTGCGTCCGGCAAGCTTGGGCCGATCTCCGAGCGCCACATTGCACAGCGCGGCGAAACAATCGCCAGCCGCGTTCAGGAATTCAAGCTGCTCGATATTCCCGCGCTCACAGTGCTGCGAACCTGAGCCACCACGCGCTGAACGCCGCGCGCCGGAATCCAGCGCGCGCGCCCGGAGTGCATGGTGCTCTTGTCGAGCGGGCTCATGCCTCGTACTCTGAGTGACGTTGTACTGGATTCCGAATGGCGGCCATTTCGAGCCTGACTATGCCCCGCGTCCAGCTTCTTGCCGCGGTTGTTCTTACTGCCTGTGTTCTCACTGCGAGTACCGCGCAGGCCGATCCTCCGCAGGAGCGTCTTTCCGATTACTTCGGGTTCCTGCCGCTCGAGATTTACAAGCTCGACATCGGGATTGCGAATCTCGCGCTCAAGGATCTGGACGGCGACGGCGCGAGCGACGTGATCGTGGCGAACAATCGCCGCTCCCGGATCGACCTGCTTCTCAGTGGCAAGAAACCGGCGGTGGAAGCCGTGGCCCGGCCGTCCAAGCCGGAGTCCAACGATCTTGAATACGACCGGCGGATGCGGCTTGTGAGCATTGCGGTGAACCGGCAGGTGCACGCGCTCGCGGCAGGCGATCTGAATGGCGACGGCAAGGCCGATCTGGCGTTTTACGGTTCCCCGGCCGAGCTCCAGGTGCTTTACAACGAAGGGCAGGGGGCGTTCAGCCTGCCCAAGAAGATTGCCTGCGGCGACGCGCTCGAGCGGCCGGGCGCGATCGCAATCGGCGACTTCAACCAGGACGGGCGCGAGGATGTGGTGCTCCTCTCGGAGAAGGAGCTGATCTTCGTCTATCAAACGGCGGCGGGCGGGCTGTCGGAGCCGGAGCGAGTGCCGCATGTGGCCTCGAGCCCGTGGATCATGAAGGCAATCGATCTCAATGGCGACAAGGCCAAGGATCTGATCACGATCGAGACCGAGGGAGATCACGCGTACCACCTGAGGCTGGCGACGGTCGAGAAGCGGCTGGGTCCCGAGATTCGACTGGCGGGCGAGGCGCCCCGCGCTGTCACGTTCGGTCAAATTGACGGCAAGGGGGGTGATGAGATCCTGGCGCTCGACGGCCGCACCAGTCGGGCGCGGGTGATGTCGCTCGAGGAAGCCGCCCGGGATGAGACCGAGAAGTTCGGCCGGCTCTCGTTCTTTGCACTGCCGGCCGGCGGCGAACGCGGGCGCTCGATCGCCGTGGGAGATCTGGACGGCGATGGCCGCGCGGATGTGCTCGTGACCGATCCCGCGAACGCCCAGGTCTGGAGCTACACCCAGACCGCGAAGGTTGGACTTTCCGTCGGCCGCTCTTTCCCTGGCCTCTCAGGCGCCAGGACAATTCGGCTTGCTCCTCGACCAGGCCACAAGGGCGACGCGGTCTTCGTGCTTTCCGACACCGAGAAGCAGATCGGCGTCTCGATGCTCACGGACAACCGGCTCAGTTTTCCGACACCGCTGGGAATCGAGGGCGACCCGGTCGCCATGGATGTGGGGGACCTGAACAACGACAGATTGGCGGATGTCGTCTATATCGCTCGGATCGAGCCGGGCAAGGATCGATACGCCCTGCGGTGGCTCACGGGGAAATCGAACGGCGAGTTTGAAGCCGGGCGATTCGGCAGCACCTCGACATTCGACCTGGCCGGGGTCTCCAATGCGCCCACGGCCATGAAGTTGATTGATCTCAATCTCGATGGCCGGCTGGATATCGTGCTGTTTGCAAGCTACGGACCGCCGATCGTGCTCGTCAGCCGGGCGGACGCAGCGCCCCGGCGGCTGGCTGCTCTCGGGCCGTTTTCGAGTGCCACGGCCACCGGACTCGTGGCCACTGAACTTGACGGCAAGGCGATCCTTCTCGCCCAGGGCGCCTTTGCCCGCCGCATCGTCCTCGACGCCAAGGATCAGTGGATGGTCAAGGATCAGTACAACGCCGGCCGATCGGGCGCGACCTTGCAGGCTGCCACCGCGCTCGACGTTGACGGCGACGGCCACAAGGAAGTGGTGGCGTTCGACAAGCCCTCAAAATCCATCATCGTGCTCGAACGCAAGGATGGGGTATATCGCCCGGCCGGGCGGGTTCCGGTCGGTTCGATCAACTTCGACGGCTTCTTCACGGCGGATTTCGATGGCGATCATCGCGACGACCTGCTCATCGCCGGCACCGACCGCTTCGGCGTCCTGCACACCGGTGGAACCGGGCCAAGGCTCAAGCTGATCGCCGAATTCGAATCCAAACGCTCCAAGGCCAGGCTCGGTGATCTTGCCGCCGGCGACCTGAACGGCGACGGCCTGCCCGACGTGGTCTTCAGCGACATTGCCGAGCAGTCGCTCGAAATCGCCACCTACACCGGCGAAAAGACACTCATGCCCGCCCTCACCTTCAAGATCTTCGAGCACAAGAGCTACCGCAACATGGCCGGCCTGATCGAGCCCAGGGAAATGGTGACCGGCGACGTCGACAACGACCACCGCGACGATCTGGTGCTCATCATTCACGATCGCGTTGTGATCTACCGCCAGGACCATGGCGGCACCAGGGCGAAACCCGCGGCGACCGCACTTCAGTCGCCGCGCCCCTGATCGAACCAGCGAACCTCACGACCCGTTTGAGCGCCCAGGCGCAAGCCCAGGGCCTCGCGCCTGGGGAGGGGATTTGTCAGGTCCGCCCCCGCGCTGATCTTGACGAAGCGGGCAAACCCGGCGATATCAACGATCCGCCCCGCGCAGGATTGCTCCCGCGCGCGGCAACGCTTCCCCAGGCCAGAAAGGATTCGGCCGGTGGCTCAAGACCGAGAATCTCGCCAGACAATGAGTTACGTCGGAGCAGCGGCCATGCTCGCACTCGCCGCGCTCTTTCCCATCGGGCTCATGGTGACGAATCCCACGCTCATGTTCGAGCGCGGCTGGGAACAATACGTTGGCACGGCGATCTATTTCTGGGCGGTGCTGACGCTGGCCCGAGAGCTCTTTCGACTCTGGCGGGACGAGACTGGCTTCGCGAGCTCGGGGCGATTGCTCAAGCTGCTCCAGCGGGCGACGACGGCGGGAGACGAAATCCCAGCCCAGGAGCCAGAGACCCGGCTGATTCTGGGCCGGCGGGTGCGTCAACTTGCGGGCTTTTTGAAGGAAAGCCGCACACCCACCGTTAGCCAGGTCATGGAGGTCAACCGGGAGAGCTCGGGCCTCGACCAGGAGCAGATGGCCGGCCGCTTCACGCTCACCCGGTACATTCTCTATCTTTTGCCCGTGATTGGCTTTATCGGAACGGTCGAGGGCATCTCGAAGGCCCTCATGAACATCAGCAAGGTGTTACCGCTGGTGCGTGACCTGGACGCGTTTCTGGGCAATTTGACCTCGGTTACCGCCGCCCTTCAGATCGCATTTGACAGCACGTTGCTTGCGCTCTTCCTGAGTGCAGCGCTCATGCTTGTGCAGACGGTGCTGCAGCGACTTTCGGAGGATCTTCTGGCTCGAGTGGATCGCTGGGTTGTGGAACACGTTTTACCCAGCGTGTCGGCCGTGGATTCGCAGGCGGAGCAACTCGCGGCCGTGCTTGGGCCCAGGCTCGATGCGCTGGGCGCGACCCTGGAGCGTGCGATCGCACCCGCCACAGAGGCGCTCGAGGCCCAGGCCGAGGCGCTCGCCGGCCGGCTGGCCGAGCCGGTCGCCCGGTTTGCAGAGGCCGTTGAGCGCTTGCCCAGGTCGCTCGGCTCCTTCGAAAAAGGGGCGATCGAAATCGGCCGGCTGGGCAACGAGCTCGAGTCGCTCGCCGCGGCCGGCGAGGCCGTGAAACGCGGGACGGGCAGCCTTGCACGAATCGAAACATTCCTGGTCGAATCCCAGGCAAACACCAATCACTGGGAAGAACTCAAACGCGGAGTCGACCGCGCAGGGAATTCGATCGACTCGCTCGCCGGATCCTGGTCGAGCGCGTACGAGAAATCCAGCCGCGCCACCCAGGAACAGCTCGCGAGAAGCCTCACCAGCCTGAGGGATGCGCTCGACCTGCTCAATGTCTCCATGGAGCAAAGCAACGCCCTCTACCGCAGCATTGTCAAAAAGCTGTTCGACGAGCGACCCGATCAAGGATCGAGTCGCGGCGATTCGATCCGTGTGGCGTGATCCGCGCCCGCAGTCCAGGGATGGGACCAGCCAATGCGTCGTTCACGTCGCGCCGGGAGCAGCCCGGAATTCGGTAGCTCGGGTGAAGACTCCTTCGTCGCCGTCGTGGTGACCAAGCTCACCGGTGCACTTCTGTTCATATTGCTGCTGACCATGGTGATCATGGCGCTCATTCCCAAGGCGGTCGAAGTCGGCCAGGCGACCTCGGGCGCACGTGACCAGGAAAAGCCCCAACTGGCCATCACGACACCCGGGCAACTCCCAGATGCTGTTGCCGGGCGTCCATACACACTTGCACTCGCAGCCGTGGGGACAACAGGCAAGCCGAGGTGGTCGCTCCTGGGTGACCATCCCGCCTGGCTCGAGCTCGATGAGGAGACCGGGCAGCTTCACGGAACCCCAGACAAGGCAGACTCTTCCGCTGAGCCCTTCGTTGTCAGGGTGACCGATCGAACCGGCAGTGCGAGCTCGACGGCCCGAATTAGCGTGCTCGTGGCCGAGCCCGAACCGACGCTCCTTTCGTGGGCTGCTTCCTCGCGTGCGGTACCCTGGCAAGCCTGGGCCGAGCAAGGGGTGGGGTTCCTGATTCTCTGGCTCGTTCATCTCGTGGGGATGAACGCCATCGCCGCTCTGGAGCGTTCCTCACACCAGGCAGCTCGCGCAGATCTCAATACGGCGGAAGAGGTTGTGCTTGGCCGTAGGTTCAGCCATTATCGCTGGCTGGTCCGCC
The DNA here is from genome assembly GCA_027451885.1 of Planctomycetales bacterium. Lineage (GTDB taxonomy): Bacteria > Planctomycetota > Planctomycetia > Isosphaerales > Isosphaeraceae > JAKBAP01. Next base: position 26,736 of record DAIDHX010000161.1, on the reverse strand, counting down.
TTGGCACTCTCGGCGTGGCCTGTGGTCTGGGGATCTGGCTGGTGTGGCCGCCTGGGCTGGTCCACTAGCTCCGGCAAGGCCAGGATTTGCTGGGGCTTGCGACGAATCTTGTGATCTGGCGTCCACTCCTGCCGATGAAGTTTTTTTCATCAATCCGGGACGGCCAGGGAGGGTGGGTACGTCGCTAAGATAAGGTGTTGCCATGCGTTCGCCGTCCATCGGTTGACCGCCGCAAGGACCCGCCAGCCAACCGTTTCGAGGTTCCCACCATGAATCGAGCTCTTCGCACCTTTTACGCGACGGGGCTTCTTGCGCTCCTGTCGCTATCCGCCGTAACGGCCCAGGCACAGCAGGCGCAAGCACCCGGGGGCGGCCCTGGCGGCCCTGGCGGCGGTGGTCGCGGGGGCCGAGGGGGTTTTGGTGGTTTTGGCGGCGGCCTGCTCGGCCTGGCGATGAATGCCGGCGTCCAGGAAGATTACAAGCCGTCGGATGCTCAGAAAAAAGAGCTAACCGCCCTGAACGAGAAGTTGAACACCCGGCGGCGTCAAATGTTCAATGATCTTGGGTTCGGTCGACCAGGGGGCGGACCTGGCGGTGCGAATCGGGGAGCCGCTGGCCCGGGTGGTGCGGGTGGTGCAAACCAGGGCGGCGGCGGTGCGAATGGAGTTGTCGGGGGAGCGCCTGGGGGCGGATTTGCTCCCGGTGGTTTCGGCCCTGGCGGAGCAGGCGGCGCTGGGGGTGGCTTTGGTCCTGGCGGTGGAGGCGCGGCGGGCGGCGGATTCGGTCCCGGTGGGTTTGGCCCCGGCGGTGCTGCGCCCGGCGGCGGGCGGGGCAATCGGGGTCAGCAACCGATGCTGGATCCTGCCCAGCTCCAGCGTTTTGCTCAGATGAGGCAAGCCATGGACCAGCTCCGCCAGGAAAGCGATGCCTCGCTCTCCGACATTCTGAACAAGGGCCAGATCGCCCGCCTCCGCCAGATCCAGCTCCAGCTCGAGGGTCCTCGCGCCCTGATTCGCCCGGACATGATCGAGAAGCTCAATATGGATGAATTCACGGTGGCCGACATCCAGCAGGCGCTGACGGAAGAACGGGCCGCACAGCGTGAAGTCGGCAACGCCCAGCGCAACTTCTTCCGCGACGTCATGAAGAAGGTCCAGGCGGAGGACCAGGCTTCGGGCAATTCGACGGGAAACCAGGGTCAGGCTGGTGCCGCGGGCAACAACGCGAATAACGCGAATGGGAACCGGGGGAATCGCCGCTTCAATCCGGAGCTCATGAAGAAGGCGATGGCAGCGCCCGAGGTTCAGGAGCGGATGAAGTCCCTCCAGGGCAAGCAAGACGAGATCCGGGAGCTTGCCTCCCGCGCGATTCTGGGCCGGCTTTCGAAGCGGCAGCGGGGGATTTACGCCAAGATGCTGGGGGCGCCCTTCGATCGCACGAAGATGGGCGGGCGCGGGCCGTGGGGCGGGCCTGGTGGGCCGTTTGGCGGTCCAGCCGCGAACGCAACCGCCAGGACCTCGACGGGCTCGAGCAGCTCAACCGCGAACACGAGTTCCGCCGGATCGACGCCGACTAGCCAGAAGCCTGCCGCCGCCAAGCCCAAACGCAAGAGCCTCCGTGAGATTCGGGGGAGCAGCTCGGGCTCGAACTCCTGATATTTGAGGCCATTACGGCCCAGGCCGTGCCCACGCCAGGATGGGCTGAAGCGGTCTTCGATTTCCAATTTGATCTTCTCGGCCGGGGCTTCTCCGCGTATAGATGCGGTGGAAGCTTCGGCCGATTGTGTTTTGAGCGCAGAGCTCGAACCGTGCGATCCTGATCGCGATCCGCCAGCGTTCCGACCAGGAGCTGACCAGTGCGTCACGGATTGACCCTTCGCGGAATCGCGTTGCTGGCCCTGGCCAGCGTTCTCCTGTCTCATGCGGCTCGTGCAGAGGATTTCCTCGACGACCGCTTCGGTATCCGTGCTGCGCCCATCCTGCTGTTGATGCGGCTTGACGTTCAAAATGAGCTGGGCTTCGACTCTGACCAGAAGTCGGAGGCGCTCCACGCCGGTGAAGCACTTTATCGCCAGGCGCTTGGACTCAAGGGGAAGGCTGGTCCGGCGATTGTGGCCGCGCGGCGGGCGATCGACGAGGAGCAAACGCAATGGCTCACCACGCACCTTTCGTCGAGCCAGCTCGACCGGCTCACGCAGGTTGATCTGCAATGGGAAGGTGTGACGGCGATGCTCTCCCGCCCGATGATCCAGGAATCGCTGAGGCTTGAACCAGCCCAGAAAACCGCGCTCATTCGGCTCGCGGAAACGCGCAGGCACGCACTTCAGCAGAATCAATTCTGGAGCATCGCGGATCAAACGGCGTTGCTGAAAAAGGCACATGGCGTGCTGAACGACAAACAGCGTGCCGTGTGGTCCCGGCTGATCGGCCCGCCCTGCCGTTTCACCATTGCGCCTCCGCCTCCGCCGGTTGCGAACAGCGCTGCTACGAGCAAGGTCGCGCCCCCCACGCCGGCCGCGGGGCCGGCTCCGCTCCCCAAACCCGTGGCAAACACCCCCGCCGCGGCACCAGTTCCGCTCCCCAAACCCGTGGCAAACACCCCCGCCGCGGCGAAATCCGCGCCCCGGCCATGATCACGATTACGGCTCGGCGGGCGCTCGGTTGTGAAACCGGAAGTCGCAGAACTCCGCGCCTTCCATGATCGTCTGGGTGCGCTCGAGGGTAATACCGGGGTTGAAGCCGGCGATCAGATGCAGGTCGCGCGAGCAGGAGAGGCTTGCGCCCAGGTCTTGCAAGCCAAGTGCCCGGTACATTTCGGCATAGCGGCAGCGCGTGACGTTGAAGCTCAGCCGATCCGAGGATTGTTCGAGGATTTTGAGCTCGAGTGCACCACCTTCGCTCCAGCTTCCGAGAGCGGAAACGAAGGCTTCGAGCGAGCGATCGCCGAGCCGATTCGCAAGGTCATCGCCCGCCTGGCAAGCCAGCCTGGCAATCACACCGCGGACGATTTCGAGCGCCCGCTCATCACCAATCTCGTCGGCGAAGGCACGAACCAGCGGGCCGACAATCCTCGCTTCGAGCTCGCGCTGGGCGAGAAGTGGTAGCTTGACGGGTTGGTCGGCCATGGTCGGTTGCCTCCAGAACTCAGATATACTCTGTTATACGCCGTTGCGTCCGCCAGGTCATCGATCCGCCCGGCGCTGGAGCCCTTCCGCGAGATGCGTTGGCAACGTTCCACAAGCGCGCCGGGGTTCTGGATCATCGCGGCCTGGGGGCTGCTCGCGCTTTGCACCGTCAGCCTGCTGATTGCCACGCGGGGATCGATCGCACCTGGCCAGGCCACGCCAGAGACGACCCTTGAACGCATTTCGTCAGCCGACGGCCGCGAGATCCTGCTATCCATCTTGAAACCTGGCGAAACAGACCGGCCGGATCTCTGGAAGCGGAAGAGGCCCGCGCTTCTGTATCTGCATGGCGGAAGCTGGCGCGGCGGGTCGACCGACCTGACAACACTCGGACGAAAAAGCACCGTGGTCCGGCTCTGCGAGACCGGAATCGTGATCGTTGGAGTTGAATACACCCTGGCGCGACCTGGTGCGCCTGGTTGGCCCCGGGCGCTGGAGGACGCCAGGTCCGCCTTGCGCTGGATGCAAGCAAACGCGGATTCGCTCGGAGTCGATCCAGAACGCCTGGGGGTCATTGGCTTTTCGGCGGGGGGGCACCTCGCCAGCCTGCTGGGAACGATGCCAGAAGCCGGGGCTCGTCCCCTGGAATCCACCCGGCCCAGCGTGGTGATCGACTTCTATGGCCCAGCCGATCTGAAATCGCTCAAGGCCGAGCGCAAGCTGTTTCGGGAGCCGGTGGATCTTTTTCTGGGGCCGGCGGATCCTTCCAGCGCGTCGCCCGTTGCATACGCCTCGTCCGACGATCCTCCGCATCTGATCCTGCATGGGACGGAGGATCGCTGGGTTCCCATCGAACAATCGCGCCTTCTTGCCGAGCGGCTGGGCGCGGGTTCTCGGTTGATCGAGGTCGAGGGCGCGCGGCACGGGTTTGAGGCGGGTGTGGAGTATCCGATCTCGATCGACCTTTTGCCCGCGATTCTTGCCTTTCTGCAATCCGTGTGGAATGCTCGATAGGCTCTCCGAAAGGATTCCCTCGACTTTCGCCCAGCCCCAGGTCGACAGCCATGACACGGATTCGGACCAATCTTCGCCGTCGACCCAGGCGTTTGCTTCCAAGCTGCGATGGAGCGCTGGAACCGCGCACGCTGTGCTCGGCTGATCTCGCCCGTCCACCCGCCGTGATTGACTCGAATCGCATCGCGCGCGACCGGATCCACGCGGCGGTGAATATCACTTACCCCACGCCGTCCGGTCCCAGTGAGCAGCTCAACGTTTATTCGCCGGCCGGCACACCACCGCCAGGGGGTTGGCCCGTCATGCTGGCCATCCACGGCGGCGGCTGGAGACGCTTCAGCAAAGACGAGTACGGTCCCCGGATCGCCCGCGGATTTGTGCCGCGCGGGTTTGTGGTGGTTGCGCCCAACTACCAGCTTTCCGCCCACGATCGATCCTCGTGGCCCACGAACCTGGAAGACGTTCAGGCCGCGGTCGCCTGGATTCGTGACAATGCCTCTTCACTGGGAGTGAATTCGCGCAGGATCGTGGCCATTGGTGAATCAGCCGGGGGCAACCTGGCCACGCTCCTGGGAGTCACGACCGAGCCCGCGGGAGTTCCCGTTCCGCCCCAGGTCAGCGCGGTGATTGGATTCTCGAGTCCAACGGACCTCACGCGGCTTTATTCTCAGAGCCCGCTGGCGGGCCTGGCTGAGAAGCAATTCCTGGGCGGCACGCCTGGCCAGATTCCCGGTGAGTACGCGGCTGCCTCGCCGCTCGATCATGTCGCGCCCGGCGATGCCCCCATGTTTCTCGTCCATGGCGGCCAGGATCCGCTCGTCCCCTCGTCCCAATCCGTGTTGCTTGGCCACGCCCTGGCCGCAGCCGGCGTGCCGAACCGGCTTGTGATTGTCCCAGGAGGCCATAAGCTCGACTTTCCCATTCACGATGCCGATCTCATACCACAGATTCTTGATTTTCTTAAAGCAGTATGGAATAGTTAGATAAGCTGTTCAACTCCACGTGATTACACCAGATCTCCGCCGCTTGCGGACCGGACCGGTAAGCAGGAGGACGCGCCGTGTCGAGCCAAACCCAGGCGAGCGGCCTGCTTTTGTCGATACCGGGCGCGCTCGATCTCTCTGGGGAGTTTGACCGGGTCCTGATCACGGCCGCGGAGCGGCCTGACCCCGCCAGCCTGCCGGTGATGAGCGACCCGGCAGCCGACCACAGTGATCTCGAGCTGCGCAAGCGCAGGGCCGACGTCGAGGAGAAGCACGATCGCGTGCGCAAATACCTCGACGACAGCGGCCTGGACGCGGTCGTGCTCGGTACCGCCGACTCGGTGGCGTGGTTTACATCCGGCGGAGAGCTTGGCATCAGTCTCAACGGCGAGGCGGCGTCGATCTTTCTGTTCGTCAACCGGACCTCGCGGGCCGTGGTTTGCGACAATGTGCAAAGCTGCCGCGTATTTGAGGAAGAGCTTGCGGGGCTGGGGTTTCAGCTCAAGGAACGGCCCTGGTACGACGACCCGGAGCAGGTGGTGAGCGAGCTCACCGGCAGCAAGCGTGTGACAAGCGACGTGCTGGTCGGATCACTGAACCCCGAGCGGCTTGCACCAGGACCGATTCGCGTCCTCCGACGCTGCCTGACCAGCCTGGAACGGCAGCGGCTCCGCGAGCTCGGCCGGGCACTTGCGGTCGCGCTCGAAGCGACCTGCCGCAACTTCGATCGGGGCGAGCGCGAATCCGACGTCGCCGGCCACCTGGCACACCGCTTGTTGCGCGAGGGCATCACTCCCGTCGACATCCGCGTGACCGGCGACGAGCGCATGGAACGCTACCGCCAGGCGCCCTCCAAATCGAATCCCATCGCGCGCCACGCGACCATCAAGGCCGTCGGCCGCCGCCACGGCCTGTGCGCCTGTGCCTCAAGGACCATCGCCTTTGGAAGGGCCTCGGACGAGCTCAGGTCTTGCCACAATGTGGCCGCGATGGTCGACGGCTCCTCGATCTTCTTCTCCAGGCCCGGCGAGCTTGTCACCGAGGTCTTCCGCCGCTCCAAACGGCTCTATGAAAAATTCAGCCATCCCCACGCATGGACGCATGACTACCAGGGGTTTGTGATTGGGTACTCTCCGCGCGAGATTTGCCTGCGCCCGGACTCGAAAATGAAGCTCGAATCGAACATGCCCATCGCCTGGCGGCCGAGCGTGGGAGGCGCGTCGTCGGAAGATACCGTGGTGGTCGACGCGCGTGGGTACGAGATCGTGACCGCGGCCCAGGACTGGCCGCAAATCGACGTGGCCGTGAAAGGGTTCGTGATCCCCCGGCCGGGAATTCTGGAGCGTTGATGCCGCCCGGCTGAACCGTGCGTGTCATGGGCTGAACCGTGCGTGTCATGGTCACGGTGATTTTCCCTGGTTCAACCTTGCCGCCTCGAGGATTGGCAAGCCGGCCTCGGTTGGAACATAAATCACGTCGTGTTGACCCGCTTCCAGATTGTGAATCCAGAGGTAGCGAAGGTACGCCTCGTTGTCTTTGAGTGAATCGCCAATGATGCGATTGGCCTCCGCGACCCCTTTCGCCCGTTCAATCTCAGCCTGGGCGAGGCTCCTGGCCGCTTCGAGTTTGGCATTTGCCTCCTGAACCGCGATCTGCCGCGAAAACGTGGCCTTCGCAAGCTCAGCCCTGCCGTCTTGCTCCTGCTGCCAGATCCAGTATTTGGGCAACAGGAACATGAGTGCGCACACCGGCGCCAGGAGAGCAGCGAGCACGATCGCGGCGGCGAGCAGAACGCGTTTGGCAGCGGCTTTCATCTTCAAGCCCCATTCCCACGAAAACCGACTCGCTTCGATCCAGCACACGCGGAAGCCCAGTCCACCGCGCCTGAAGTCGAGCCGGCCGAGGGGAGATCCTGAGCAAGATTTCGTCCGAGAGCTTGCGTTATTAACGGCCCAGGGGTTCGAAATACACAGATCCACCGTTTCAGACAAGCGCGGAATGGCACACGAGGACAGCACGGCCGCGATGGATGCAGGCGGCGATTCGAACTTTCCCCAGCAGGGATTCGAACTACAATGAGTGAAAGGAAGAGAGGCCAGAACCTCTCAGAAAAGGGATCGATCATGCGACTTTCCTGGAAGCTGGGGCGGTTCGCGGGGATCGACGTGTTCATCCACGCGACGTTCCTGCTCGTTCTTTTGCCGGGGATCTTTGGGGAGCTCGACTCGTTACCGCTCATCCTTGCGCTTTTTGGGTGCGTGCTCTTGCATGAATATGGTCATGCGCTCACTGCGCGTCGGTTTGGGATCGACACGCTGGACATCACGCTTTATCCGATCGGCGGTGTTGCGCGGCTGAAGCGATTGCCACGCGCGCCCGGGGCGGAGCTTGTGATCGCGCTCGCGGGTCCGGCGGTGAACTTCGTCATTGTGGGGCTTTTGTGGCTGTTCGGCCTGTTTTCATTTAAAACGTTCGACCTGGGCTTCGGGGAGGATTCGTTTTTCACCGAGCTGGGTCTGGTGAATCTTGGGCTGGGGCTTTTCAACCTGATTCCGGCGTTTCCGATGGACGGCGGGCGTGTGCTGCGTGCGTTTCTGTCGATGCCGTTTGGGCGGGCGCGCGCCACGGCGTTTGCCGCGGGCCTGGGCCGGTTGCTGGCGGTTGTGTTCGGGCTTGTGGGGGTGTTTGTAACGCAGTCGCTGCTGCACATCGCGCTTGCCATCTTCATCTTCCTGGCGTCGCGCGCGGAGGAGTCGCAGGTTTATTTCGAGGAGCGCAGGCGTATCTTCGGCGGTACGTTTGACCCGCTCACATCCGCGCCGGCGGGCTATTTCTGGGAAGATCGCGGCAACGGCCAGTGGCAGCTTCGGCCGCGCTCGGCAAGTGCAAGCCGGCCGGCCGGTCCTGGCCCGTGGATCTGATCATCCGGGCGTGCTGCGCGTCCGCGCGAGCCCGATCCGAGCCGCGGCGTACGCCGCCAGATCTCGCTTGCCGCGGGCCAGGTCCGCAAGCACATCGAGCCGGCCCGCGCGGGTGCAAAGCTGAGCGATCGTGGGGCAGGAAAGCGCTGCCTCGGGAATCTCCGCCAGATGCCGCGAGGCCACATCCACAGCCGCTAGAAGGCGGCCGTTTCGTTCAAGCAAATTGACAAGCGCCATGGCACACGCGGGCGCGTCGTCACCCTCCCGCACAGCCTCGGCCAGCTTGGCCTCGAAAAGCCGCGCTGCCTCGTCCACGGATCGGCCGGCGAGACCGGTCAAGTAGGCATGGTAATCGGCATAGGAATCCTGGAACGGAGCAGGGCAGTCGTAGCGGAATCGCGCTGCCAGGCGCTTGCCGTAGTCGGCCAGGTCGATGGCGTGCGCGATCGCCGCGGGCGCCTTCGCGAGGACCGAATAGCGTACCGCGGCCAGCAGGTGCGAGACGTCGATATGGTACGAATCCTCGCCGAAAAGCCAGCCACGCTCCGTGATAAGCTGAGAAATACTGTCGGCTGCCGCGGGGGTGGATTGCTCGCGCTCGGTGATCTCCGCCACGATGCTCGCGCGGAGGTCGCGATGGAGCCGCGCGATCAGGCGCTCCACGCAGGCCACGCGGGCCGATTCCTCGCGCGGCGGCGATTGCTCGAGTGCGGAAATCGCGGGACACGCGCCGTGGTACTCGAGCAAGAGCTCGAAGCCGCGCACCGGCTCGACTCCGTGGTGAAATGCGATTTCGATCACCTGGCCGGTGATCTCGTCATCCCGCGGCTGATAGGCGCGAATGGCGGCCGCGACCGGCTCGAGCTCGCTGATCACGCGCAGGTACGTCCAGCCCGCGGGGATGTCGCCGGCGGCGAGACAGCGCTCGCCCACGCGCCTGATCGCCGCAATGTAGCGATCCTCGAATTCGGTACGAGTCGGCTCGGGGATCGCGCTCGAGGGCCCAGGCGCAACCAGCGGCAGCCCCAGCTCGAGCCTTGCCTTCAGCACAAGGGCATCAAGCAGGCCGCGATGATCATCGGCCGCTTCGAGCAGCTCGATCGCGGCGTCGATCGCCGCGCCCGGCCCGCCTGTCTCAAGCGCCTGGTCGATCCGGGTGATCTCAGCCTCTGCTTCGGGCGCCTGAACGCAGGCGGATGCGGGTGGCTTCAAGGCTCGGCTTCCTCTCGCAAGGGACAGGCCGGACGGGAGTGTTACTCGCCGCCCGATTTGGTGGGATCAATCGCGGACAAAGGCGCGCCCGGCGGGTCGGCATCAAGCCGCGCACCCACCGACCGCTTCCACGTTGCCCAGCACCGCGCATGATAACAATCCACCAGCATGTCCCGCGCCTCCTCAACCGAGTCCGTCATCATCAGCAGGTTCAGATCCTCCGGCGACACCGCACCCTGTTCGATCTGGGTTTTCTCGATCCACTCCATGAGACCGTGCCAGTATTCCCGGTTGAACATGATGATCGGGAACCGGTTGATCTTGTGGGTCTGAACCAACGTGAGGGCCTCAAACAGCTCGTCGAGCGTGCCAAAGCCGCCTGGAAAGATCACGAACCCGTTCGAGTACTTGACGAACATCGTCTTGCGGACGAAGAAGTAGCGGAAGTCGACCTTGAGATTCGTGTGCGGGTTGCTCATCTGCTCGAAGGGGAGCTCGATATTGAGCCCGATCGACAACCCGCCCGCTTCCTTGGCGCCCAGGTTTGCGGCCTCCATGATGCCGGGGCCGCCGCCTGTGATCACGGCGAATCCTGCCCTGGCGAGCAGCTCGCCGAGCTTTCTCGCCTCGGCATACATGGGATGAGTCGGGCCGAAGCGGGCGGAGCCGAAGACGCTCACCCCCGCGCCGACTTCCGCGAGAGCGTCGATCCCAGCCACGAACTCCCCCGTGATCCGGTGGATGCGCCAGGTATCCGTGTGCGTGAACTTGCCCAGTTCCTCAACCCGCGGCGTCGGGTCGGCCGGCATCGGCCGGTCAAGCATCCGCTCGTCCTCGGTCAGCCTTACCCGCCGCGCCCGCATGCTCCCCATTCCACCCCGGGTCCCATTCCCATTCACAGAGCGAGAGGCTTGCGATCTGGCAGGCTCTCGATCCGCCCCCGCGTGACCATTCGCGGGCTCGCGTTCCGCGTCTCGATCCATCGAAGTAAACCTCCCCTCACGGGATTTCCACAAACCCGCGCCCAACCCTGGACCGCCAGGTTTGATCCAATGTTGCCTCGCACCCCAGAATTCTAGGGAGCCACGTAAACCCCGCATAGGCGCAATGCCTATGCACACACCAATCCATTCGCTCGGCAGCACGAAATGGTTGCAAGAAATCGACGAACGGAGCGAAATCGCGGAAAATAATCCTGGTTACAACCCGCACCTAGCCCTCGGATGTTCATGAACCACGCTCCCACCCCAGCGCCCAGCCCGGCCAACCCGTTCGAATCGAGCCCCTTCCTCCGCGCCTGCCTGCGGCAGCCTGCCTCCGTGACGCCCATCTGGCTGATGCGGCAGGCTGGCCGCTACATGGAGGAATACCGGGCGATTCGAGACCGCGTGGGCTTTCTCGAGCTTTGCAAACGGCCGGACCTCGCCACGGAGGTCACGGTCACCGCCGCGAAGCGACTGGGGGTCGACGCCGCGATCCTCTTCGCCGATATCCTGCTGATCCTCGAGCCGCTCGGCTTCCAGCTCGAATTCGCCAGGGGAGACGGGCCGGTGATTCATAACCCGATCCGGAGCGCGGAGGACATCGACCGCCTGGCGCCGTTCGCAAGCGCAGAGCCGCTGGGCTTCGTGCTCGAGGCCGTGCGCCTGATCCGCCGCGCGCTCGAGCCGGCCATCCCCTTGATCGGCTTCGCAGGAGCGCCCTTCACGCTCGCCTGCTACGCCATCGAGGGCAAGGGATCCCGGCACTACGATCACGCCAAGACCTTCATGTACCGAGACCCAGGCGCCTGGCACACGCTCATGGAACGGCTCGCCGACGCGACCGCGGTCTACCTGAACGAACAGATCCAGGCCGGGGCACAGGTCGTCCAGCTCTTCGATAGCTGGGTGGGAACACTCAGTCCCGGCGATTACACCCGCTATGTCCAGCCCCACATGGCCAGACTCTTCCGCCTGCTCGACCCGCATACCCCGGTGATCCACTTCGGCACGGGCACCGGCCAGCTCATCGAGCTTCAGCGCGACGCCGGGGGTTCGGTCATCGGGCTCGACTGGCGCGTCGACCTCGACGAGGCCTGGTACCGTCTCGGCCCCGAGGTCGCCGTCCAGGGCAATCTCGACCCCGTCGCACTGCTGGCACCCTGGGAAGAGCTTGAACGCATGGCCAGGCGCGTCCTCGATCAGGCAGGCGGCCGGCCAGGCCACATCTTCAACCTTGGCCACGGCATCTTGCCCCAAACCCCGGTCGATAACGTGCTCCGCCTCGTCGACCTGGTCCATAATGAATCGCGGCGAAATATCCCATAAAGCCAGCGATCGGAGCGCCCGGGCAGGAAGCGCTCTGGGGAAGCAGAGACTGCCCGCGAAGAGGGTGAATGCAGGGCGTGGTGAAACGTGTGGAACCTGGCAGCAGCCACGCCCGCACGCATTCACGGTTAGCGAGTTTTTCGTTGCGTTCTCTCGACGTGGCGTTCATTCCCGGTTAGTAATGGCAGTTTAGAGGGAGAGCAACGGAGAGGATTTATCCCGTGGAACGCGGCGGGGATCAGTCAAGGCCGGCGCGCGTGGTGATCATCGGAGCGGGGCTGTCGGGATTGACGGCCGGCCGCCGCGTGATGGAGCGGTTTCGCGCCCTGAGACGGCCTGTGGAGCTTCTGGTCCTGGAGGCCAGGGACCGCGTGGGGGGTGTGATCTGGACCGACCGGTTCGACGGCTTCACGGTTGAGTGCGGGCCGGATTCGTTTATCACGAACAAGCCGTGGGCGCTTGACCTGTGCCATCAGCTTGGTCTGGGCGACCAGTTAATCGAGACCGATGCGGGGCGCAGGCGTTCGTTTGTGGTCCGCGGGGGCAAGCTTGCGCCGGTGCCCGAGGGCTTCGTGCTCATGGCGCCCCACCGGTTATCGCCGATCCTGACGAGTCCGATCCTCTCCTGGCGGGGACGAATCCGCTTTCTCATGGACCTTCTGATCCCCCGCCGCGACGACGACGGCGAGGAGAGCCTGGCGTCGTTCGTCAGGCGCAGACTGGGGCGTGAAGCGCTCGATCGGCTGGTTCAGCCGCTGGTGGCGGGGATTTACACCGCGGATCCCAACGACCTGAGCCTGAAGGCGACCTTGCCGCAGTTTCTGGCGATGGAGCGCGAGCACCGCAGCTTGATCCTGGCGGGCTGGCGCGAGTCGCGCAGGAAGGGGCCGCGGGCGCTTGAGCTTCGCGCCTCAGGCGCGCGGTACGGCATGTTCGTGTCGCTGGCGCCCGGCATGGACGCGTTGCCGAATGCGCTTGCGGCAGCGCTCCCGGAAGGATCGGTCCAGCTTGAGACGGCCGTGCGCAGGGTGAGCCGCAACGAGCCCGATTCCAACTGGCTCGTGGAGCTGCTCGACGGGCCTGCGATCGAGGCCGACGCGGTCGTGCTCGCCACCGAGGCACACGTGGCCGCGAGACTGCTCGACGCCCAGGATCCCGCGCTCGCCCATCAGCTCCGCGCGATCCCATACGCGTCGTCCGTGATCGTGAACGTCGGCTACCGCCGCGACCAGATCAGCCACCCGCTCGACGGCTTCGGCGTGGTGGTGCCCGCGGTCGAAGGGCGCTCAATCCTGGCGGCCTCGTTCCTGAGCGTGAAATTCCCCAGCCGAGCCCCGGCCGGAACCGTGTGCATCCGCGTGTTCCTGGGGGGCGCAATGGACCCGGGCAAGATCGACCTCGACGACGACGCCGTCAAGGGCATTGTCGAGCGCGAACTGGCTGAGCTCCTGGGTGCTACGGGCGAGCCGCTCTTTTGCCGCATCAGCCGCCATCCCCGCGCGATGCCGCAATACAATCTGGGCCATCTCGACCGCGTGGCCGCGATCCGCCGCTGCCTCTCCCGCTACAATCGGCTCTACCTGGCGGGAGTCGCGTACGACGGCGTGGGTATTCCCGACTGCGTGCACGCGGCGAGCACCACGGCGGATCAACTGGTCGACGCCCTCACCAAGGCCGCGGCGAACGCCGCATGAGCCCAATTCTGGTACAAGATTCAACCCGCGGTTGCGAACACATCCTGAGCTTCCGCGTTTTTTTGATGCGGGGGCTTTTCTTGGGAACAAAAAGCCGGTTACATTCGTCTGATCCTTGTCAGAGGTGAAGCCGGGCGGCAACTCTCAGGGCGGCCGTTTCAAAGGACGGCGCAGGTAGAACGAGCATCAGGGAGCACGGAATGGCTGATCCGAACGAGAGAGTCGCGGACCGCCTGAGCGGCAGCGACGTCGAGGCGATCGACCGGCTGCGCGAGGCCCACACCAGGCTCAAGCGCGAGCTCGCCAAGGTCATCGTGGGCCAGGACGCGGTGATCGAACGGCTGTCGATTTGCCTGTTCGCCCGCGGCCATGCGCTCCTGATGGGCGTGCCAGGGCTGGCCAAGACGCTCATGGTCAACAAGCTTGCCGAGACGCTCGAGCTCAAGTTCAGCCGGATCCAGTTCACGCCCGACCTGATGCCGATGGACATCACGGGTACGGACATCCTGCAAGAGACGGCGGACGGCCGGCGCGAGTTTGAGTTTGTACCCGGCCCGGTCTTCGCCAACATCGTCCTGGCCGACGAAATCAACCGCGCCCCACCGAAGACACAGGCGGCGATGCTCGAGGCGATGCAGGAGCAGAACGTGACCGTGATGGGAAAGGTGTTCCATCTGGATCCGCCTTTCCTGGTGCTGGCCACGCAGAATCCGATCGAGCAGGAGGGGACGTACCCGCTGCCCGAGGCGCAGCTCGACCGGTTCATGTTCCTGATCGAGCTCGATTACCCGTCGGAGGCCGAGGAGATTCAGATCGCCCGGACGACGACGGGAGAATCGCTGCCTCGGCTCGACCGGCTGATGACGCCGGAAGAGGTTGTGAAGCACCAGGCGCTGATTCGGCGGGTGCCGGTGCCGGACCATATTTACGCGTTCGCGGCCAGGCTGGCGCGGAAGACCCGCCCGGACGGTTCGAGCGCTCCGGCGTGGCTCAAGCCTCTTGTTTCCTGGGGCGCGGGGCCACGCGCTGTGCAGTATTTGATCCTGGGCGCCAAGGCCCGTGCCGCGCTTCATGGCAGTTACATGGTCCGGCTCGAGGATGTCCAGGAGGCCGCCGCGCCGGTGCTTACGCACCGGATCATCACGACGTTCGCGGCCCAGGCGGAAGGAATTGACGCCAAGAAAATCGTGCGCCGCCTGATCGAGGAGACCACGCCGGACGTCTAACGCCCGGCTCATCCCTTCACGCCCCGCCCGCGCTGGTCCTCTCACCGGCCGGGCGTGGCGTTGCCAGTCCGAGCGCGTCACGGAGACGATCGCCCAGCCATGTTCACCGAGAGCCGCCAGCGCAGCTTTCTTGATACCGCCGTGCTTTCGCGGCTCTCCGGCTTCCCGCTCTATGCGCGGCGGCCGATGCAGGGCACCGTGTCGGGGCGGCATCCCAGCCCACACCGCGGCTCCTCCATCGAGTTCGCGGAATATCGCAAATACGTCCCCGGCGACGACCCCAGGCGCATCGACTGGCGCGCCTACGGCCGGTCCGACCGCCATTTCGTCAAGGAATTTGAGGCCGATACCAATCTCAGGCTCTGCCTCGTGGTCGACACCTCCGGCTCGATGGATTACGGATCGAAGGGGACCACCAAGCTCGAATACGCGCGCAAGATCGCGGCGGCGCTCGGTTACCTGGCGATCCAGCAAGGAGACGCGGTGGGACTGGCCTGCATGGCCAGGGGAATCGTTCGCGACATACCCCCCCGGCGCAATCCCTCGCATCTCATGAACGTATTCGACGTCCTGGAAGGGATCGTGCCGAGCGGCCCTTCCCAGATCCCGGACGTGCTGCACGAGCTTGCCGAGACGCTCTCGCAGCGGGCGCTCGTGGTGATCGTGTCCGATCTCTTCATCGAGCCCGAGCTCCTGAGCAGCGGCTTCCAGCACCTGCGGTTCCGCAAGCATGACGTGGCGGTCTTTCATCTGCTGGATCCGCAGGAGCTGGCGTTCGACTTTCGCCGCCCGATGCGGTTCCTGGATATGGAAGGTGGACCCGCGCTCTTTGCCGATCCGAGCGAGATCGCGGAACGCTACCACGCCTCGCTCGAACGCTATCTGTCAGGACTCAAGCAGGTCCTGCTCGAATCGGCGGTCGACTACCACAAGGTGGCCATCGACGAGGATTACGAGCAGGTTCTGGTCCGGTTCCTCATCGGGCGAACCCGGACGAGGGGAGTGCGATGAGCTTTCTCGAGCCGATCATGCTGGCGGCGTTGCCCCTCGCGTCGCTGCCATTCATCATCCACCTCATCAACCAGCGTCGTTATCAGACGGTCCGCTGGGGCGCGATGATGTTCCTGCTCGAAGCGAACCGGATGTACCGCGGCTACGCCCGGCTGCGGCAGATTCTGATCATGGTCATGCGGATCCTGGCCATCGCCGCCCTGATCTTCGCGATCAGCCGCCCGCTCGCCGGGGGCTGGCTGGGCGTGGCCGCGGGGGGCAAGGCGGACGCGACGATCGTGATTCTCGACCGCTCGCCCAGCATGCGCGACGCCCCCGCCGGCCGCGAGCGCGGCAAGCTCGACACCGCGGTCGCCCGCCTGATCCCCACGCTCGAGACCCTGGGCTCAACCCGCTACGTGCTCATCGACAGCGACACCCGGTCGCCTCGTCCCTTCGAAAAGCCGGCCGACCTGGCGCGCATGCCGGAGGTCGGTCCCTCGAGCGCGTCGGCCGACCTGCCGGCCTTGCTCCAGGCGGCTTATGACTACGTGACCACGAACCAGCTTGGCCGCACTGAACTCTGGATTCTCTCCGACCTGCGCGAGAACGACTGGAATTCCGACAGTGGGCGCTGGCGGGCGCTCCGCGAAGCGTTCGCCCAGCGCGGCCAGGCGGTGCGGTTCCATCTGCTCGCTTATACGGAGGGCGATCCCGAGAATCTGCGGCTTCGCGTTCAGAGCGTGCGCAGGCGCAAGGCGGGGGACGGCTCGGAGCTGCTCGTGTCGATCAAGGTGGAGCGCGACCGGGCGACCGAGGGGAAGCGCGCGGTCCCCGTGCAATTTGAGATCGAAGGGGCGCGTTCGCAGGCCACGCTCGAGCTCGAGGGGACCGCGAGCGAGCTCAAGGATCACGCGATCCCGCTCGAGAAGGGGCGAGACCGGGGCTGGGGCCGAGTGGCGATCCCCGCCGACTCCAATCCCGCCGACAACGAGTATTACTTTACGTTTGAAAAGGCGCCGACCAGGCGGACCGTGGTGGTCTCGGACGACCCGGTCGGCACGCGCCCGCTCGCGCTTGCCGCCTCGATCTCGCCAGACCCCGGGGTCGTGCTCGAGTCCGAGGTCATCCCTCCCGCTCAGCTCGCTTCCGTGGACTGGAGCACGCTTTCCCTGCTGGTCTGGAGCGCGCCTGTGCCGGAGGGGGAAACGGCCAGGCTGATCGAGGCGTTCCTGGGTCGGGGCGGGACCGCGATTTTCTTGCCCCCCGCGGGTGGCGAGGGGGGGGCGTTTTTGGGCGTGAAGTACGGGCCCTGGAGCGACAGGCCGGGCGAGATCGCGGTGGAGAGCTGGCGTGGCGACGAGGACCTGCTCGCCGCCAGTCAGAGCGGCCGGTCACTGCCCGTCGGCGAGCTCGTCGTCAAACGCTACCGCACTCTCACGGGTGAGTTCACTCCCCTGGCGAGTCTCAAGGGGGGCGCAGCGCTGCTCGCGCGGCCGGCGACTGCCGCCGGGGCCGCGTATTTTCTCGCGACCACTCCCACCCCGTCGGATTCGACCCTGGGCTCCGGCGGCGTCGTGCTCTACGTGCTCGTGCAGCGCGCCATCGAACAGGGGGCGCGGGCGCAGGGAGGCGCGCGGCAGCTTGTGGCCGGTGTGGGCGCGGTCGATTCCAGCGAGTGGAATCGCATCGCCGGCGGCAACGATGCGCTCTCCACCGACTTTCGCAACCAGGCCGGCGTCTACGGCGCGGGGGACCTGCTCTACGCCGTCAACCGCTCGCTCCCCGAGGATTCCACGCGCCTGATCGCCGACTCCCGGCTGAGCGAGCTGTTTCAGGGGCTCGATTTCTCACGCGTGGATGAGCAAGCTGGCCGGCTCGGCTCCCTGATCGAGGAAATCTGGCGCATGTTCCTGGTTTCAATGATCGGCGCCATGACCGCCGAGGCGGTCCTGTGCTTGCCCAACCGGGCCAGGCCCGCGCGGGGGGCCGCGGCATGAACGTCTCACGCACCCTTGTCTTTCTCTGGACGCCCTGGACCATCGTGCTGGGGGTGATCGCCATCGCGGTGGTCTCCGGCTTCGCCGTGGCCACCTGGCTGCGCTGCGGCCGGTCGCGTTCGGTGGCCTGCCTCGAGGCGCTTCGGGTTCTGCTCACCATCGCTGCTGTCCTGCTGCTCAACCAGCCGGAGTGGGTCGAGGAATACCGCCCCGAGGAGCGGCCGGCGATTGCCGTTCTGGTCGACGATTCGGCGAGCATGGACACCCGCGACGTGGTCTCCGCGGGCAAGCCGAGCGCAAGCGCGGCCACCCGCCGCGAGGCGGTCGCGGCCGCCCGCCAGGACAACACCTGGGCCGAGCTCCGCAAGCGGATGAACGTGGTCGTGCAATCGATCGCGTCCCCCAGCTCGGGCCACGGCACCGATCTCGCCTCGCCGCTGGGTCAGGCGATTGATCGCACACCCAACCTGCGCGGGGTGGTGCTCGTCTCCGACGGCGACTGGAACGAGGGCACGCCCCCGGTTCAAACCGCCGCGCGGCTGCGGCTGAAGGGCGTGCCGCTCATGGCGGTGCCGGTCGGCAGCCGCGTGCAGCTTCCCAACCTCGAGCTGCTCTCGCTCGACCTGCCCACCTTCGGCGTCGCGGGCAAATCCGTGCGGGTGCCGTTCACGATCGCCAGCTCGCTTCCCCGCGACCTCACCACGATCGTCACCCTCAAGTCGTCCGACGGCGACGAGGTCACGCGCGAGGTGCGCATCGCCGCCATGGGGCGCACCAGCGACGCCGTGGTCTGGCGGCCGCGGACCACCGGCGACTTCACCGTCTCGCTCGAGGTGCCGCGCAGCAGCGAAGAAACCATTCCCGACGACAACAAGCTCTCCGCGCCGATCTCAATTCGCGAGGAGAAGCTGCGTGTACTCGTGATTGAAAGCTACCCGCGCTGGGAATACCGCTACCTGCGCAATGCGCTTTCGCGCGATCCTGGGGTCGATGTCTCCTGCCTTTTGTTCCACCCGGGGCTTTCCAAGGTCGGCGGGGGCAACAAGGACTATATCAAGCAGTTCCCCGGCGGGCTCGACGAGCTCTCGAAATACGACGTGGTCTTTCTGGGGGACGTGGGGCTCGAGGACGGGCAGCTCACGGCCGAGCAATGCCGGCTGCTGAAGGGGCTTGTGGAGCACCAGGCGAGCGGACTGGTATTCATGCCGGGGGTCCAGGGGCGGGAATTCTCACTGCTCGAGACCGAGCTCGCGGACCTGATGCCGGTCGCGCTCGACCCCACCCAGCCCGGCGGCTGGGGTTCGCGCACGCCCAACCACTTCGAGCTCACCGAGCTCGGCCGCCGCAGCTTGCTGACCAAGCTGGCCGACACCCAGGACGACAATACCGAGGTCTGGGAAAACCTTCCGGGCTTCCAGTGGTACGCCCCCGTGCTCCGCGCCAAGCCCGGCGCGGACGTGCTGGCCGTGCACAAGGACGCGTCGAACGAGGACGGCCGGATTCCGCTTCTGGCCACGCGGACCTTCGGCGCGGGGAAGGTGCTCTTCATGGGTACCGACGGCGCCTGGCGCTGGCGCAAGGGGGTTGAGGACAAGTACCATTATCGATTCTGGGGCCAGGTGGTGCGCTGGATGGCCTACCAGCGGAACATGGCCAAGGGAGAGTCGATGCGGCTCTATTACACCCCCGACCAGCCCAAGATGAATCAAACGCTCGCGCTCAGGGCCAATGTCATGGAGCGCTCGGGGGAGCCGCTGCATCGCGGCGACGTCAGTGCGCGGATCACCACTCCGACGGGTAAGACCGAGCTCGTGCATCTCCAGGCCACGGGTGAGGAGTGGGGCGAATTCTCGGGCCAGTACACGGCAAACGAGGCGGGATCGTGCAAGGTCGTGCTCGTCTGCAAGGAGACGGGCGCCAGGCTGGAGACGTCGTTTTTTGTGCAGGGTGCGGCGGCGGAGCCGGTCGGCCGGCCCGCGCGGCCGGAAGTGCTCGAGGAGCTTGCCCGGGTGACCAACGGCAAGGTCTTCGATGTCGACAAGATCGATCAGGTCGCGCGGCTGCTTTCCGAGCTGCCCGAGCCCTCGCCGCTCACCCGGCGCATCCCGCTGTGGTGCCATCCGGCCGTGGCGGCCGCAATCATCACCTTGCTTGGGGTATTTTGGGTAGGACGCAAGGTGGTGGGTCTTGTATAATCCGACTAACGTCAGTGGTGTCAGTGCGGTTTCCAATCGGTCAACCCGGGGAGGGTGGGCATGAGTCTCGCCAGTGCGCCGGATCGTCTGCGTTTGCCCGACACGCTACGGGCGCAGCTACTCGCGTTCCGCCGCCGCGTCTGGACGATCAAGCTCGTCGAGGCGATCGCGGCGGCCGTGCTGGGGATCTCGATCGCCCAGCTCGCCCTGTTCGGGCTCGACCGGCTCTTCGAAACCCCGGGGTGGGCGCGGCTTGGGCTGTTCTGCGTGGTGGCGGTCGCGGCGGCGAACATTCCCCGCGCCTTGCACCGCTGGGTCTATCGCAACCGCAAGCTCGAGCAGCTTGCGCGGCTGCTGGCGAAGAAGCTGCCGGCGGTGGGGGACCAGCTCCTGGGAATCATCGAGCTCGAGCACAACGAGTTCGAGCAGGCGCGTTCGCCCCAGCTCGTCCAGGCGGCGATCGAGAACGTGGCCCAGGACGCGCGCGGCCGCGACTTTCGCTCCGCCGTGCCCAATCCCCGCCACGTGGGCTTCACGATCGCCGCGGCCATCCCGGCGGCGGTCGCCGCGCTTTTGCTGGTGGTCTATCCCGCGGCCGCGACCAACACCTGGCAGCGCCTGCTCATGCCCTGGCTACCCACGCCGCGGTACACGTTCGCGAGCCTCGAAACGGTGCCCGACCGGCTCGTCGTGCCCCACGGCGAGGCGTTTGACGTGGCGCTTAAACTCAGGCCGGAAAGCGAATGGCATCCCAACAAGGCCGTCGCCCAGCTCGGCGCGCAGACCCCCGTGGCCGCCGCGCTTGGCACCGAGAACGGCTACAAGCTCGAGTTCCCGCCCCAGCTCGATTCCGCCCCGCTGGAGATCAAGGTCGGCGACGCCCGGATCCATTCCCGCGTCGAGCCCACGCTGCGGCCTGAGCTGTTGCACGCCTCGGCCGTGGTCCAGCTCCCCGCCTATCTGCGCCGCACCGAGCCGCTCAAGAAGGACGTCCGCGGCGGCGCGGTCACGGTCGTCAAGGGGGGCAAGGCCACCTTCACCGCGACCGTGAGCCGCGACCTGGCGAAGGCCTCCGTCGACGGCCAGGAGCGCCAGCCCGAGGGAGCGAAGGTCACAAGCCCCGCGACCTCGATCGATGCTTCGCGGAGCGTCGTCTTCGCCTGGCAGGATGTGCTTGGGCTCGAATCGGCGGCTCCTTTCACTCTCGCCGTAACCGCCCGCGACGACGAATCGCCCAGCATCGCCGTCGAGGACATGCCCCGGCAAAAGGTGCTGCTCGACATCGAGGCCCTCGCCTTCAAGATCCGCGCGTCGGACGATTTCGGCGTCAAGCAAATCGGCATCGAATGGCAAGGGGTCGAGGACCCCACCGTGAAGACCCCGGCGAAGGGGGAGCGAATTTTCTACGCCGGCGGGCCGACCCAGGATTCGGTGCAGTGCCCCGGCTCGTTCACGGCCAAAACGCTGGGCATCGAGCCCCAGGCCGTCGAGGTCCGGCTCTTCGCCGAGGACTATTTCCCCGGCCGCCCCCGCGTCTATTCGCCGGTTTACACCTTCTATGTGCTGAACGCCGAACAGCACGCCATCTGGCTCACCGAGCAGCTCAGCAAATGGCACCGCCAGTCGCTCGAGGTCCGCGACCGCGAGCTCAAGCTCTATGAGACAAACAAGCAGATCCGGGCGCTCGCTTCCAGCGAGCTCGACAAGCCTGAGGTCAGGCGCAAGATCGAGAATCAGGCCGCCGCGGAGCTCGCCAACGGCCGCAGGCTGTCGTCGCTTGTGGTCTCCGGCGAGGATCTGGTCAAACAGGCGATGCGCAACCCCGAGTTCGCCATCGCCAGCCTCGAGAAATGGGCTGAGATGCTCCAGATTTTGAAGGACATCGCGGGCAATCGCATGCCCTCGGTGGCGGATATGCTCAAGGAAGCGGCTGCGGCGCCCAGGTTGGCGCAGGCCCAGAAGGGGGGCAAGACCGCGCTCGCCGGCCAGGTGAAGTCCAACCCCGCCGGCTCGGGGAGCAAGGCCACGCCTCCGGCCACGAAGCCGCTGCCGAACGCACCCCAGCTCGCGGACGCGGAATCGTCGCAGCAGCCTCCCGACGAGAAAGCCAGCACGAAGCCAGGCGCACCCAGCAAGCCCAAGGCGCCCCGGCTCGGCTTCCCGGTCACCACGCTGCCGGGCAAGCCGAGTGAAAGCCAGCCGCCACCCGAGACTCCGGCCGAGCAAAAGGTCGACGAGGCGATCAACCGCCAGCGCGACCTGCTCGCCGAGTTCGAAAAAATCGCCGACGAGCTCAATCGCGTGCTCGCCAATCTCGAAGGCAGCACGCTCGTCAAGCGGCTCAAGGCCGAGGCACGCAAGCAAACCAAGGTCGGCGGCCGGATTGCCGACGTGATCACCAGGACATTCGGTGCGCTCGCCACGAACGACGCCCCGACCGGCAAGCTCCTCGGCGAGCTCGCCGAGCAGGAAGCCAGGGCCAGCCAGAGTGTCTCCTACATCATGGACGACATGGCGTCGTTCTTCGAGCGGCGCAGGCTCATGAAGCTCAAGACCGTGCTCGACGAGATGCGCGAGCAGGACGTCGTGGGCGGCCTGCGGCAGCTTGGCGACGACGTCAAGAAGGAAAACGGCGTGTCGATGTCGCTTTGCGAGTACTGGTCCGACACGCTCGACCGCTGGGCGGAGGACCTGGTCGACGCCGCGGGGTCGGGCACCTGCAAGGCGAAGTCGCGCTCGAGCCTGCCCCCTTCGTATGTGCTCGAGGCCATGCTCATCCTCGAGGGCGAGATCAACCTCCGCGAGGATACGCGCATCACCCAGCAGGCCAGGGCCGCGACCGAGACCAAGGCTTACGAGAAGCGCGCCAGCGAGCTTTCGACCACCCAGAAGACGCTCGACGAACGTGTGCTCACGCTCCAGCAAAAGATCCGGGAGCTCGAGGACGGCGAGAAGGAATTCGGCTACGAGATCGCGCTTCTGGGCAAGATCTCCGAGGCGATGGGGGACGCGACCGAGATCCTGGCGCGGCCGGACACCGGCCCGCCGGCCATCGCGGCCGAGACCGAGGCCATTGAGCTTTTCTTGCAGTCGAAGCGGATCAATCCCAGGGGGGGCGGCGGCGGCGGACCGAACCCGGGCGGCGGCGGCCACGGCTCGACCGTCGACTCCGCGCTCGCGCTTCTAGGCAGCGGCGTCAACGAAAAGGAAGTCCGTGAGGATCACGGCATCTCCCAGGCAACTGGTGAATCCGGCGCAGGGCTGCCGGAAGAATACCGGGCGGGGCTCGACGAGTACTTCAACCGGCTCGACAGGTCCGCCGGAGGCACGCGTTAGAGGCAAGCCGGCGCCGGGGCTCGAGGCGGGCCTCGGCGCTTGCGGCCTTGAACAGAGCGAACACTCAGGCGATCAATCCGGAGCGACCTCGCGTGATGCGTCTCGATAAGCCTGCTCCAGAATCGGCGATGGATGCAAACCCGCCTGGCAACTCCTGGCGCCGCCGCCTGGCCGCCATTGCCGCTGCCGCGGTGTTGACCACCGCCGGCCTTGCAGGCGCGGGCGCGGAACCGCTCGCGGACGAGCAAGACCAGGAAAAGCAGGCCGTGGTCACGACCAAGCAGGTCGTGGTCAAGGCCGTGCCGGCCGATGACGGCGCTGGCCCCGCCGCAAAGGCCAGGGTTGCGGACGGCAAGAACCCGCAAGCCAAGAAGGCTGAGTCGAAAAAGGCGGTCGCCAAGAAAACGGTCGTGGCGCGCAAGGCCGTCGCCGCCAAGCGCGTCGTGATCCGCAACGCCAACGTCAACCCAATGATCCAGCAGTACATTCAGCAGGGCCAGCCGATGATGCTCGCCGAGCTCATCTTCGCCGGCAAGGTCTGCGGCCTCGATCGCGCCAACCTGCGCCGCATGTATCCCGAAGCCAGGAAGGCACTCGAGGAAGTGGCAAAGACGCTCGCAGAGCGCATGAACCAGGCGAATAACCAGCCCGACGCCATGCAGGAGCTGCGAAAAAAAATCGCGGAAGTCCTCAAAAAACACGTCAGCGACGATCAATACCGGCGATACGAAGCCCAGTCGGCCCTGCGCATCGCCGACCAGCGCAAGGCCGCCGCCCGCTTCATGGTTGACGCGATCGATCGCGAGCTCTATCTCTCGGACGATCAACGCACCAGAATCAGCGACGCGATTCTCAAAAACTGGGACGATCGCTGGGTCATTTACGTCGATTACCTGCTCTACGGCAACCGCTTCTTCCCCAACGAGATCGATAAGTTCGTCACGCCCACGCTCACAAAGACCCAAAAGACCGTCTGGGGGACCACCCAGCGCGTGAGCGGCTTCTGGGGCTTTGGCGGCATCTGGATGTTCCAGGGGAACGAGTCGCCGTTTACCTCCTATCTGGAAGGCGAATCCGCCGACCTGCCGCGCGACGTGTTCGCCCCGGCCGAATCCAAGAAAGCTCAAGCCAGGCCCAAATGAGCCGGGCGAGATCCTCCTTGAACCTCCTGGACCCCGCACCCATGACACATCTCGGAAGCTCGAGCGGGTTGTCGCGTGGAGTTCGCCGGGCCTGCCTGTACGCACTCGTTCTCGCCATGGGCGAGGCCGGCCAGGCGCGCGCGCAGGATGACTTTGACGTCCCCGAACAATCCGCGGAAGTGCAGCAGGGCGCGATGGTGCGCGTCGTCCAGCAGGTCGATCAGCAGCAAGCCATCGCGCGCACGATCGACCAGCAGGTTTTCAACACCTTCGGCGGCCGGGAAAAACTGCGCGAACGGCTCGAAGCCCAGCTCGATCTGCGGCTTGAAACCGTCGAACGCGAATTCGCCCTAAGCCCCATCCAGGAGCGAAAACTCAGGCTGGCTGGCCACGGCGATATCGAGCGGTTCTACAAGGAAGCCGATGCGCTCACACGCCCCCAGCCCACCCGCGACCCAGGAATTCGCTCGGTCCTCCTCCAGGCGCGGCAGCTCAGGGCACGCGTCCTGGACGGGGTTCTGAACGAGGGGTCGCTCTTTGCCGGCACCCTCCGCAACATCTCCCGAGACACGCCAAAGCCAGAATCCTCGAAGGTGGCGGATCGCCAGGGCAGGTTGCAATCCAACACCATTGATTGGTTCGCGCGAAACATGGGCCGCGGCCTGGCGCTGACTCAGGAGCAGGAAGAAGCGCTCGCACGGCTCCTGAATGACCGGATTCACTTGCCGCGCAACAAAACTACTTATTTGTACTACTACCTGATGCTCCAGGTTGGCAAGATGGATGAGCACGCGCTCCAGCCGATCTTTGACGAGGTGCAATGGCTCGCGTTTCAGAGTTTTCTGCAAGCGGGGGTGGCTCGATCGAAGCAGCTTGTCCGGCTCGGATACCTGGAGGAGGACGCGGAGCCGGAAACCGAAAAACGCGCAGCGCCCGAGAAACCCGCCGCGGCCAGAGCCACCGGCAGCGGTCCACCCGCGGTAAAAAACCAGCAAAATTGAGAAGAACGCGGCTCGCCTGGCTGAGCCGCACCCAGCCGGAAGCTCGAGAACATGAAACAAATCCGCCCAACTGCACCTGGCGTTCGCCCGCTGCGTGTGAGTGCGTTTCTGGCCCTCGCCTGGCTCGGCCTGGCCGCCGGTAGAGCGCGTGCGCAAGATGATTTCGACGTTCCCGAGGACGCCGCGGTCGACAACGGCATGATGCAGAACGTCGTGATCATGAACAATCAAAATAATGCCGAGATGTTCGACCAGTGGGTCTTCAATCAAGTGGGCGGGCCCGGCCAGGCGCACAACCGGCTCGACTCGCTCTTGAGCCTCAAACTGGACGATCTCGAGCGCTTTTGCCGCCTCTCGCCGGTCCAGCGCAAGAAGCTGGAGCTCGCCGGCCGCGGCGATGTCAAGCGTTTCTTCAACACCATCGACGAACAGAAACGCAAATGGGCGAAGATCCAGGACAACAACGGCAACATCTGGAACGACGTCCAACCGCTGCAAACGCGGCTCACATCGGGAATCTTCGATCAGGACTCGCTGTTCACGAAGGCGCTCCATGGAATGCTCACCTCCGAGCAATCCAGCCAGTATGACGAGCTGGCCCTGCGCAGGCGGCGGGAACATTACGATTCGATGACCGCCTGGTTCGTCGTGCACCTTGATAAGGGGATGGGCTTCAGCCACGAACAGAGCGACAAATTCCTGGCGCTCATCCGCGCGAAGACGCGCCCGCCGAAGCGCTTCGGCCAGAGCGATTATTACTACATGATCTACCAGGTTTCCAGGATCGACGAAAACGACCTCAGGCCGATCTTTTCGGAGCAGCAGTGGAAGGCGCTCAGCCAGCAGATCCAGCAAGGCAAGGGCATGCTCCAGTGGCTCAAGAATCAGGGGGTCGTCGAGGACGATCCGCCGCCCCAGAAAAAGGCTGAGGTCAAGAAAGCCCAGGTTGCCCCGATGATGCTTTTAAAGCCAGCGGAGCCCGCGGTTCGCGAAGAGGACCGCAAGGCCGGCCAGGCGAAGGCTGACGCCAGGGAGGTCGCCCGGGCCAGGGATCAAAAGAAGTCCGACGCCCAAACCAAGAAGCAGGCAGACTGATCCAGATATGAACCGTCGATCGCGGCACCCGCTGGGCAAGCGCGACACGAGAGGATCGATCGCATGAGCTGGAAGAGCAAACTCCCCCTGGTTTTCATGGTCGCGGCCGGTCTCCTGGCCGTGATGCCGGCCGCAAGGGCGCAAGTTCCCACGCAGCGCTTTGGCGAGGTTGTACCCCGCGACGTGCGCGAAATGTACGACCGGGGGCTCAATTACCTGGCCACAACCCAGGGCGAAAACGGCGAGTGGCAAGGGGGCGGCGGCGAGCAAGGGCCCGGTTGCACCGGGCTTGCTCTCATGGTCTTTCTGGCCTCGGGAGAGGATCCCAACTTCGGCCCCTATTCGAACCACATTCGCAGAGCGCTTCGCAGCGTTCTCAAGGCTCAGGACGCCAACACCGGGATCATCGGTCCGAGCATGTACCACCATGGCTTCGCCACGCTCGCGCTTGCCGAGGCTTACGGCGCGGTCGACGAGCGCAACCTCTTCCCGGC
>DAIDHX010000160.1 GCA_027451885.1 Planctomycetales bacterium | reverse complement strand
GGGGGAGCTCGAGAACGATTCGGCGGGTAAGGGGCTGGAGTGCGAACCGTCTGAGTTGTTAGTATGTCTTCCACGTAAATGATCAAGGGAAACACCCCCAACCCGGCAATGGGGCCGGGAGAGAGACGTTCCGATGGCAGTCTTTTTTACGAGTGATCCGCACGCATTTCACGGCAACATCATCAAGTTCTGCCGGCGGCTGGCGTTCATGACCGACACGGACCGCGCCGCGTTCCTGGAGCTGGAGGCGGGCGACGGCGACATCCGATCGTTCCGCGTGAGCGAAGAGTCGGTCGACAACATGAACCGAGGGCTCGCCGCGAACATCAACGCGCGCGTGGGGCCGAGCGACGTTCTTTGGTGTCTCGGCGACTGGGCCTGGGGCAAAGGGGGCGAATACTACCGCAACGCGCGCTGGTTCCGGGACCAGATTCAGTGTCGGACGGTGAACCTGTTATGGGGCAACCACGACGAGCGCGGGATCCGCGAACTGTT
The DNA here is from genome assembly GCA_027451885.1 of Planctomycetales bacterium. Lineage (GTDB taxonomy): Bacteria > Planctomycetota > Planctomycetia > Isosphaerales > Isosphaeraceae > JAKBAP01. The sequence goes on along the minus strand of DAIDHX010000160.1, from coordinate 2,446 downwards.
TCATGAAGTTCACGAGCAGCTTCAGATCCGGGTCGACGGCGTGCGCATCACGCTGAACCACTACCCGATGCTCACATGGAACGGCCAGCACCACGCGTCGGTGGCCGAACCCAATATTCACCTGTATGGTCATGTCCACGCGATCTACCTCAAGGATCCGGAATCGAGCCCCCTGAAGCAGGCGGAGGCATGGCCCGCCCTGGACGTCGGACTGGACGGACACGACTATCGCGTCTGGTCGCTGCCCGAGATCCTCGAATGCCTGAGGCCGCGGCTTGAAGCGTTCGAGGCGCTCAAACGCGAGCGGCGTCAGTTCGACCCGTTCCGCGGGCGTGGGCATCGTGGGGTCGAACCTGCGAACACTCCACGTGGGATCTAAGGGCATGTGCATTAAAGACGTTTATAACTGGGCGCAAAGCAGAATTGAACAGAAGGAAACGAAGGGAACGAAGGAATTCATAAAAAAGCTTTCTTGAATCTGTGGTTCGCTAAGTGGGCGTGGACATCGCGGCGTTGAATCTGCAAAGACGGCGGGTGGACTGTGAAGACGTGCGCAGCAAAAACCTTTATAACTTGATTATCAACTATCCCGATAAGCGTCTTGGACTGCTGTTCGTTTCCTTCTGTTCAAGACTTTTGCTGCTGGGCGCAAAGCAGAATTGAACAGAAGGAAACGAAGGGAACGAAGGAATTCATGATGAAATTTACTTGAATCTGTGGCTGGTTCAGTGGGCACGGACATCGTGGGGCGGAGCCCGCGAAGGCGGCGGGTGGACTGTGAGGACGTGCGCAGCAAAAACCTTTATAACTTGATTATCAACTATTCCTGCAAGCGTCTTAGACTGCTCTTCGTTCCCTTCGTTTCCTTCTGTTCAAGACTGATTTGCACGGGGCAGGACAAGCCTTGACATGCCGTCAACGAGTTTAAGCTCGTGGAAGTTAAAGAGTAACCCTAGCGGCAAGTTCAGCAGTTTCATGTAGCTCAGCAACTGTGCTTTGTGGATCGGCAGCACATCCTGGATCGCTTTGACCTCAATCAGCAGGCAATGCTCGACAAGCAAATCGAATCTCAGTATCTCCTTGAAGACCGTTTCCTTGTACTCAATGACGACCTCTTTCTGAGTCAGAGCCGAAATGCCGCGTAGCTCGAGCTCACGGAGCAGGCATCGTTCGTAGATGCTCTCCAGCAATCCTGGCCCCATGATCCGGTGGACTTCGATGGCGGCGCCGATGACCTCACTGGAGAGACTGTCCGCCTTGGCAAATAGCGCGTGCATGGCGTTGCTCTGGGACAGGAACAGAAGGGAACGAAGGTAACGAAGAGGATGCTAAGAATCAGTTGTGTCCTCGTCCATAGGCTGCCGTCAGCCTTATAAAGGCTATTGCCGCGCAAGCCATTATTCGAGATACGCCGTATGACGACTGTTACCTCACACACCCGGAAACGCACGCGCGCGTGGCTTGCGCTCGGTCTTCTTGCGGCGAGCGTTCTCTGCGTGGCCCTCTTGTGGGCCAGGTCGGTGTCGCCGGAGCGAGCGTGGGCGGCCGTCGAGAGCTCTATCGCAGCCCAGCGCTGGGCCGACGCCGAAGCACGGCTCGCGCTTTGGTTGCGGCGGTTTCCGCGCGATGGCCAGGCGTGGTTGAAGATGGGTGCGGTGCGGGCAATGCAGGGGAAGGACGACTCCGCGCTGGAAGCGTTTCTTAAGGTCGACGAACAAGAACCGGCCTGGCCAGTGGCGCAAGTGCAGGCCGGCGAGATCTGGATGAAACGGCGACAGCCGGGACCGGCCGAGCGCGCCTTTCGCAATGCCGCGGCGCGCGACCCGCGCGCGGTGGACCCTCGGCGGCGGTTGGTCTTCTTGCTCACGCTCGAAGAACGAGGCCCCGAGGCGCGAGGCTTTCTTTGGGAGACCTATCGACTGACCCGCGACCTGCACATGCTCGTGACCCTCGTTGGGCTCTCGGCTGCGACCGACCCGAACGGTCCCGATCTCGACGCGGAGCTCCAGGCGTTTCTCCAGGCGTCCCCGGACGATCCCTGGCTCCAGCGCGCCCGAGGACTTCGTTTGCTCCGCGTGGGCAGGCCCGCGCAGGCGAAGCCATACCTCGAGTCCGCGGCCCGCGTGATGGAGGATGACCCGGCCGGCACTTCAGCGCTGGCGGATTGTCTGTTCGCACTCGGTGATCTCACAGCGTCCGAACGAGTGCTTGCGTCCCAGACGGATGCCTCGGGTTTGAGCCGGTCGTGGCTCCTTCGGGGCGAGATCGAGGAGGCGAAAGGGCACGCGGAAGACGCCCTGGCGAACTGGCGGAAGGCGTTGGAAGTTGACCCACAGGATCGCGAGGGCCATTACCGTCTCGGCCAGGCATTGGTCCGGCGCCAGCGGATCGATGAGGCCAGGCCTCACCTCGAACGGGCCGAGGCCATTCGCCTGCGAGAGGCCCA
>DAIDHX010000159.1 GCA_027451885.1 Planctomycetales bacterium | reverse complement strand
CGTTCACGAGAGGCATCGGTAATCTCCTGCCATGCAACGATCGGAATGTTGCGAACGGTTGCGTTATGACAACGATTGCTGGGGGCGTCAAGTCCCCGGGCCGTGCGTGCCCGGGAACCAGGCGTTCGAGGTGCGCCTGGGTTGACGGGGGTGATCGCGGGTCGTGTGACGTGGTCAGTCGAGCGGCGAGGGTTCGGCCAGCATCTCGTCAGCGTAGTGTGAGCCTTCGACGAGCGAGTCGTGTCCTGCTTCGCCTCTTGGCCCTGGGAAGAGGCTATAGAGCACGGGCATGACGTAGCGTGTGAGCGCGAGCGTAACGAGCATGCCGCCCACGACGACGATCGCCAGCGGGCGCTGAGCTTGCGAGCCGATGGAGGTGGCGATGGCGGCGGGGAAGAGCCCGAGCGCCGCGGTAAGCGATGTCATGACCACGGGGCGCACCCGCAGCTCTGCGCCTCGGAGCACCGACTCACGCACCCCTCGGCCCGCTGCGCGCATCTGGTTGAAGTAAGAAATCAAGAGCACGCCGTCCTGCACGGCCACGCCGAAGATCGAGATGAAGCCGACCGCGGCCGAGATGCTAAATGGGGTACCGGTAAGATAAAGCGCCCAGATGCCCCCCATGCACGCCTCGATCACATTGACCATGACCAGAAGCGCGTCCTTGAGATTTCCAAACGCGCTATAGAGCAGGACCATGATGAGGATGATCGAGACGGGTCCGATCCAGATGAGCCTGGCGTTGGCCTGTTGCATCTGGGCGAATTCGCCGGACCAGATGATGCGGTAATTGCGGGGGAGCTTGACGCCGGTCTGGGGGTCCTCGACTTTTTGTTTGGCCTCGGCGATGGTGGAGGCGAGGTCGCGGCCCTGAACGCTGAACTTGATTGGGATATAGCGTTGGGAGTTCTCGCGGTAGATGTAAGAAGCGCCTGTCTTGTGGGGCTCGATGACGGCGAGCTGGGAGAGAGGGATGCGCATGCCGGGCTGGTCGCCGACGCCTGGAGTATCGACGGGAATGGCGCGGATGACCTCGGGATCGTCGCGCATGTCGTAGGGGAGTCTGAGCACGATATCGAAGAGTTTTTCGCCCTCGACCATCTGGGAGAAGGCGCGGCCGCCGATGGCGACCTGGACGGCGGATTCGACGTCGGAGACATTGACGCCGTAGCGGGCGCATTCTTCGCGATTGATGCGGATTTCGAGGTTGGGCTGGCCCATGATGTGGAACAGGCCGGCGTTTTCGATTCCGCGCACGGCGGAGAGGATCTTGATCACGCGTTGGCCGTAATCTTCGAGCTGTGTGAGGTCATTGCCGACGAGTTTGACGGAGTTTGCGCCTTTGACGCCGGAGAGTGCTTCCTCGACGTTGTCGCGGATGAGCTGGGAGAAGTTGAAGTTGACGCCGGGGAAGCGGGCGAATTTCTCGGAGAGCTCGCGCTGGATTTGCTCGCGGGTGATGGGCCAGCCCCATTCGTTTTTGCGCCAGTCTTCCATGGGTTTGAGTGGGACGTTGAATTCGACGTTGAAGAAGCCTGTGACGTCGGTGCCGTCGTCGGGGCGTCCGATCTGGGACATGACGCCTTTGACCTCGGGGATGGAGGCGATGACGGAGCGGATTCGGGGTGCGATACGGGCGGCCTGTTCGAGGGAGGTGGTGCGTGGCAGGACAGCGCGGATCCAGAGGTTGCCTTCCTCGAGCTGGGGCATGAATTCGCCCCCCAGGTGTGGGATGAGGAACATGGACCAGACGGTAAGTGCGCCCATGAAGAGGAGGGTGATGCCGCGGAAGCGGAGCACGCGGTCGAGGTTGCGCAGATAGCTGCGTTTCATGAGGCGGTCGACGATGGTGTCTTTTTCGCGCAGGCCGTCATGGAAGAGGTAAGAACAGAGCACGGGGGCCAGGGTAAGGGCCAGGCAGAGTGCGCCTCCGAGTGCGAAGGCGTAGGTTTTGGCCATGGGGCCGAAGAGCGCGCCTTCGGGTCCGGACATGGAAAAGAGGGGGATGAAGGCGCAGACGATGATGGCGGTTGAGAAGAAGAGAGCGCGTTCGATTTCGTGGGAGGCTTCGGCGATGCGGTCGATGAGGGGTCGGGAGCGATCCGCGCCTGGCGAGGCGATGTGGCGGTAGACGTTCTCGACGATGATCACGGAGCTATCGACGATGATGCCGAAGTCGACTGCGCCGATGGAGAGGAGGTTGGCGGACTCGCCGCGGTTGAAGAGCACGCTGATGGAGAAGAGCAGGGCGAGGGGGATCATGACGGCGACGATCCCCGCGCTTGTGAGGTTGCCCAGGAAGATGAAGAGCACCGCGACGACGAGCAGCATGCCGACGACGAGGTTATGGATCACGTTATGGCGGGTGACGTGGACGAGCTCGGTGCGCTGGTTGAAGATCTTGATCTTCATTCCTTCGGGCAGGAGATGTTCCTCGTCGATTTCCTTGAGCTTTTCGAGCACGCGTTCGGAGGTTGGCAGGGATTGTTCGTACTTGCGCATGAGGACGATGCCTTCGACGACGTCGTCCTCGTCGCGGTTAACGTCGTGGGTTTTTTCGTCGAGGGTGGTGCGTCCGACCATGCCCAGGCGGGGGTGGTTGCCCACGAGCACGCGGGCGACGTTTTTGACGAAGATGGGCGCGCCGTCGGAGAGTGTGGCGACGACGACGCGGTTGATGTCCTCCAGCTTCCCGGCCTCGATCAGGAGCGACTGGGAGGCGAGCGCCGGCTCGAGCGAATCCTTGCCCTCGCCGAAGAGGCCGATGGCGCGAACGTTATGGGCCTGGCCGCCGAGCGCGAGCTGGTTGCCGCCGACGTTGGCATTGGCGCCCTCGACGGCGTCCTCGACCTGCTTCATGGTGATGCCATACTGGCGCATGAGGCGGGGTTCGAGCAGGACCTGGTATTCCTTGACGGTGCCGCCGAAGCCGGTGACGTCGATCACGCCTGGGACCTGCTTGAGCTGGCGGGTGAGCACCCAGTCCTGCACGGCCTTGATCTGATAGAGGGTGTATCTGGGCCCTTCGAGGACGTAGCGCACGATTTCGCCTGTGGGGCTCCAGGGGGAGATTCCCGGCTGGACGCCCTGGGGCAGGTTTCCCACGAACCCGAGCCGGTTGATCACCTCCTGCCGGGCGGCCCAGTAATCGGTGCCGTATTCGAAGATGCACTTGATATCGTTGAGGCCGGCGAGCGAGGTGCTGCGCATGTACTTGAGGCCGCTCATGCCGTGGAGCACGGTCTCGATGGGGATGCCGACCAGGCGTTCCATTTCTTCCGGGCTTGCGCCTGGGTTCTGGGTGATCACTTCAACGAGCGGGGGCGTGGGGTCGGGATAGGCTTCGACATTGAGCCCCTGGGCGGAGTGGACGCCCAGGCCGATCAGTCCCGCGACGGCGAGGAGCACAACCAGGCGGTTGTGCAGGCTCCACGAAATGATGTAGCGAACCATGAGGGTAGACGTCTCACCTGGCGGGTGCTGTACCCGCCTTGATCGGGTCGAATGTGCGCGGGACGGGGCCGAATACGCCTCTTACCATGGAACCGCGGGCGGCGAGCGTGGTTCCGTTTAGACTGCCTTGCGGAAGTATTCGAGACTGAGTTTGAGCCCCTCTGCGCGTTCGATCGTGGGATTCCAGCCGAGCAGGGACTGGGCGCGGCTGATATCGGGCCGGCGGCGGCGGGGATCATCCTGGGGCAGGGGCTCGTGGACGATCTTGCTGGCCGTGCCGGCGACGAGCGCGATGATTTCCTCGGCGAGCTGCATGACGGTGATCTCGGCGGGGTTGCCCAGGTTGACGGGCTCGGCGAAATCGGCGGCGAGCAGGCGCACGATTCCCTCGACCAGGTCTGAGACATAGCAAAAGCTGCGGGTTTGATCTCCGTTTCCGTAGATGGTGATCGGCTCGCCGCGGAGGGCTTGCTTCATGAAATTGGGGAGCACGCGGCCATCGTTGAGCCGCATGCGCGGGCCGTAGGTGTTGAAGATCCGCACGATGTGGGTTTTGACGCCGTGATAGCGGTGATAGGCCATGGTGATGGCCTCGGCAAAGCGTTTGGCCTCGTCGTAGCAGCCGCGGGGGCCGATGGGGTTGACGTTGCCCCAGTAATCCTCGCGCTGAGGATGCACGTCGGGGTCGCCGTAGACCTCGGACGTGCTCGCGAGCAGGAACCGCGCGTCCTTCGCCTTGGCCAGCCCGAGCGCGTTATGGGTGCCGAGCGAGCCCACCTTGAGTGTGGGGATCGGGTGGGTGAGATAATCGACGGGGCTGGCCGGGCTGGCGAAGTGGAGCACGTTGTCGACGGGGCCGTCGATTTCGATGGGCTCGGAGACGTTGTGCTCGACGAACTGGAATCGGGGATTGCCCTCGAGTGCTTCCAGATTGCGTCTGCTGCCAGTGAGCAGGTTGTCGACGCAAATGACGTCGTGCCCCATGGCGATGAATCGCTCGCAGAGGTGCGACCCGATGAAGCCCGCCCCGCCCGTGACGACTGTTCTCACCTGCAGGATCCTCCCACGTCGATGATTGTCCGTCCTGGAGCGTTTCTGTTTCCACGCCCAATGCATCCAGTCCGAGAAACTCAATCCTACAAGGGGCATGCCGTGGCTGACAACGGCTCCCGCGCGGGTCGTTTCCGAGGCGCAGTCCCCGTGGCGGCCCTGATCGATGCGAGGGGGCCCCAGGCTTGTGGAGGCCGCTCCGTTTCGACACGTTAGTCTTGACTTCACTTGTTGTCCAGGATAAGCTTTGCTAGCAAAGCTTATCCTGGACAACAAGTGAATACCCCCGCACGGCGCGAATCAGTTTTCGAGCAGCAATGTCGATACAAGGAAGCCTTTCTGGCGTCCTTGTGCGCTTATGTCGCCAAGCCTGCCCCGGAAGTTCCAGGTTTACGGCTTTGCACCAGAACCACTTTGGATCGCGTGTTTCGGGAAGTCAAGCGTGGGCTTGGGCGATCGAAGCCGCCCCTGTCGAACGCCGCGATGCTCGCGTGGATGCAGGGGATTGGGCTGGCCTGGAGGATCGAGGCGGATCCTGTGACGTTTTACTTGCTTGAAATCGGCGCGGGGCCGAGGTCGGAGATCGATCCTCTGGAACTGATCATGGCGTATCAACCAGGGGGAGTGGTTTGCTATTTCAGCGCCCTGGCCTTTCACTCGCTCACATCGCAAGTTCCGAGTCATCATCACGTGGCCGAGCTGATTGACCGTGTTGGTCGCGATCCGAATGGCGGGCAGAGTGGCGCTGCTTCGGGCCAGGATGGCGACCAGGTCGAAAGGGAGAGTAAGCATCTCGAGCAAGCAGGCCGGGAGGCGGTGAGGGCAAGTCCGTATGGAAGGCACATTTTTTCTTACGGGGGGACGGCTTACTATCTTACCCGTCGCGCGAGGCGCCTGGTGCCGGGCGTGCAGACCAGAATCCGGGGGCCACGTGGTTGGCTGCGGATCACGACATTGGAACAATCGCTGCTTGATGCGCTTTGCAGGCCTCAGAGCTGCGGGGGCCCTGCCGTGGTGGTGGAAGCCTGGGTAGAAGCGACGGGCTCTGGCCGGCTAGACGAGGAGCGGCTTGCCGGCTACCTCGAATCGATGGATTACCCGTCCACGAGCCGGCGGGTGGGGGCGATGTTGAAGCTGGTGGGCCACGAGCCCGGGGCGCGCCTTCAAGATTGCCTGAACGCAACGAAGGGGCGTATGAAGCCCGAGGGGCGCCATGCCCGAATCTCACTTCTGCCTGGATTTGGTTACAGTAGTCTCGACGAAGAATGGCTGGTCAATCTGCCATGAATCCCAGTGAATCCGAGCGCTGGAAATCCGAGGTGCTGGACGAAATCCTCGTGGCGCTTGCCGCTGATTCTGGTACTCCGAAGTGCCTGGTATTCAAGGCGGCGAGGATTCTGAACGCACGCCTGGGATTGGGAGCGGGGAGGCAGTCGCTGGATCTCGATTCGAACATGACAAAGGAATTTGTTGAAGGCAGGCCGGATCGGGGGGAGCAAAGGCAATATCTCGAATTGTTCTTGCAGCGTGCGCTGTCACGCCAATTCGAGAGACGGGACCCGGTCCGGTTCGAACTCAAGCGGGTTGGCATCGATCCTCGGCCGCCACAATCGCATCCGCTGGGGTGGCATGGATTCAGAGCACGGTTGACCGTCATCGACCTGGCGAGGTCTGGGACAAGGGGATTGCCCGGTATCGAGATTGATCTGGCGGCTCCAGAGGAATTACTGAGTTCCTCGGTTTCCCCGCTCACAATTGACGGGCATTCGCTTAATGCCTATACGCTGGAGCGGATTGCTGGCGAGAAGCTGAGGGCTTTTCTCAGCTCGTTGCCCGCGTACAAGCGGAAGATCAACAAGCAGGATGTATCGATCCGTGCCAAGGATCTTTATGACCTGGTCAGGATTCATCAGGCGTTTCCGTGCAGTGAATCCGACTTCTGGGAGCGAGTTGGGGGGGAGTTCCACATTGCCTGCCGATCGCGTTACGTCGACTGCGAAGGGCTGGAATCATGGGATGTCACGTCGGATTCTTACACCAAGGACCCAACGATTCCTGCGGACGTCGGGCTTGAGCGGGCGCGGCATACGTTGGCGGAAATCGTTGCGCGGTTGATTGAATACAAGATCATCCCTTTCCGCTTTCCGATCGATCCTTCCCAGGGCCAGGACCGCGCGAATCCGAGGGGGGCACGGGTGTGATGCGACTGGAGTGGGGCGGCAGGCGCGAGACCTAGCGTCCTGGCTTGATGCTGGGGTCGAGCAGGGGGCCGTAGAAGGCGGGCCGGCGGTCGGCGATGCGATCGATTTCGTGGCGGCCGGGGACGCGGACGAGCTTTTTTTTGCGTGCGAGGGCGACGTCGATCTCGGCGTGGAGGATGCATTCCTCGTCGGGTCCTGCCTTGGCCAGCACGCGCCCGGCGGGGTCGACGATCGAGCTGCGGCCGATGAAGCGGAAGCCGCTTTCCTCGCCCACGCGGTTGACGGCCGCGAAGTAGGCCACGTTTTCCATGGCGCGGGTGGGGATCATGTGCTCGGCCGCGCATTCGGAATGGGTGGGCCAGTTGGTGGGGAGGGCGAGCAGGTCCGCGCCCAGCAAGGTGAGCACGCGAGACGATTCGGGGAAGCCGCCGTCGTAGCAGATATGCATGCCGACGCGGGCGCCCGCGGCGTCGTGCACGGCGAACGGTCGGTCGCCGGGATCGACGAACATGTCGACGCCGAGGTAGGGGAGGTGGATTTTGCGATAGCTGCCCACGACGCCGCCGGGCCCCACGAGCGCGCAGGCGTTATAGAGGCGTTCGCCGGCCTTTTCGAGCAGGCCGAGGATGACGTGGCAGTGGTGGTTGCGGCAGGTTTCGGCCAGGCGCGCGAGCTCGGGTCCATCGAGCGGCACGGCGTGGGCGAGCCCTTCCTCCCGGCTTGAGAAGCCGTAGCCCGAGAGGGCGCATTCGGGAAAGACGACGATCTGGGCGCCTGAGCCCGCGGCCTCGCCGGTGAGCTTGAGGATTGTCCCCAGGTTGTCGTCGATCTTGCCCAGCCGCGGTTCCATCTGGACCGCGGCCAGGCGATGCGTGCTCGATTCGGGCACGGAAATTCCCTTTCGCTGGCGCAGAAGCGGCTAGCCCAGCTTGACGGTGACGGTTTTGAGCTCGGTGTAATGCTCGAGCGCGGCCTCGCCGTTTTCGCGGCCCTGGCCGGAGAGCTTGAAGCCGCCGAAGGGGGTCGTGGCGTCGACCACGTGATAGCAGTTGACCCAGACCGTGCCCGCGCGGACCTGGCGGGCGAAGAGATGGGCCTTGTCGATATCGCGGGTCCAGACCGCGGCGGCCAGGCCGTACTGGGTGCGGTTGGCGCGCTCGACGACCTCATCGACGCCCTGGAAGGGGAGCACCGAGACGACGGGTCCGAAGATCTCGTCGCGGGCGATGGCCATGTCGTCCTTCACCTTGTCGAAGATGGTGGGGGCGACGTAGAAGCCCTTGCTCCCCACGCGTTCGCCGCCGGTGATGAGCCGGGCGCCCTGCTTTTCGCCCAGCTCGACATAGTGGAGGATCTTGTCGAGCTGCTCCCTGGAGACCTGCGGCCCTTGCTCGGTGGCCGGGTCGAGCGGGTCGCCGACCTTGCGTTCCTTGGCCTTTTCCGCCAGCCGCTCCACGAACTCGTCGTGGATTTTCGCCTCGACGAACAACCGGCTGCCCGCGGTGCAGCACTGGCCGCCGTGGAAGTAAATGGCGTGGAAAGCACCCGCGACGGCGGAATCGAGATCGGCGTCGGCGAAGATCACGTTAGGGCTCTTGCCGCCGAGCTCAAACGTGGTGCGCTTGAGGGTGTCGGCCGCGGCCTTCTGAATGATCTTCGCGGTGTCGACGTGGCCGGTGAAGGCGATCTTGTCGATCTCCGGGTGCGCGACCATGGCCGCGCCCGTGGTTTCGCCCATGCCGTTCAGAATGTTCACCACACCCCTGGGGAAGCCGGCCTCGGCGGCGAGCTCCGCCATCACAAGCGCGGTGAGCGGGGTTTGCTCGGCGGGCTTCATCACCACGGTGTTGCCGCAGGCCAGGGCAGGGCCCCACTTCCAGGCCAGCATGAGCAGGGGGAAGTTCCAGGGAATGATCTGGCCGACCACGCCCACCGGCTGGCGGAGCGTGTACGACAGGAAATTGCCCCGCACCGGGATCGTGCGCCCCTCGATCTTGTCGGCCCAGCCGCCATAGTAGCGGAGCGTGTTGGCCACGCCCTGCACGTCTCCCTTCGAATCACCGATCGTTTTGCCGCAATTGAGCGATTCGAGCGTGGCCAGGTCGTGCGCGTGCTTCTCGACCAGATCGGCCAGGTTGAGCAACAGGCGGCCGCGATCGGCGGCGTCCATGGTGTTCCACGGTCCCTGTTCGAGGGCGCGGCGGGCCGCCTTGACCGCTCTGTCGACGTCCTTCACGCCCGCGGCCGCGACCGAGCCGATGACCTCGCCCGTGGCGGGATTCAGCGTCTCAAGCGAATCGCCGTCGACCGGGTCGACCCACTCATTATCGATGAACAGCCTGGTGTGCCGAATCTTGACCTTCGGCGCAGCGGTGGCGACCTTACCGGCCATGGGTGCATCTCCTGGGTTGAAGGGGCGCTCGAGCGGCCTTGAACGAATGGTGGCCTGCGGCGGCGGTGCAAGTCAAGGTAGGTCCCTGGGCGCACGTGGGCGCATGGCCACGCTCTCGGTCGTAAAAAAACGGTTGGAGAAAATGGAACCTTTTGGCACCCGCGCGGCATGATGAGGGGAAAGCCGAGGGAAATCGTAACTGAGGCAGCGCTGGCGGTTTGGTTATGTGGGCTGATGGGCGTGGTCCCCTGAGAGGACGGGAGCTGTGTCGCGAGCGAACGACGGGTCGATACTGCGCGATTTTCAGCGGTTATATGGGATTGGGGTGGTGCGTGACCTGAGCGACGGCCAGGTGCTCGAGCGGCTGGCGAGCGAGGAAGGCGAGCGAGCGCGGCAGTTGCTCGAGGTGCTGGTCGAGCGTCACGGTGGGCTTGTGTACGCGGCGTGCCGGGGTGTGCTGGAGGATCCGAACGACGCGTGGGATGCGTTTCAGGCGACGTTTCTGATTTTGATTCGCAAGGCGCGGGGGCTCTGGACCCGCGGCAGCCTGGCCCCGTGGCTTTATGAGGTCGCGCGGCGGACGGCCTTGCATGCGCGATCCGCGGGGGCGCGGCGGCGGCGGCTCGAGCGCGCGTCCGCGCAGGTCCGGCTGGCCGAGCCGGCCGAGGAGCGGGACGAAGCGCATGCCCTTGTGCACGAGGAGCTTGCACGGCTGCCGGCCAGGTATCGTGATGTGATCATTCTTTGTGATCTTGAAGACTGCTTGCAGGATGACGCGGCGGCCCGGCTGGGCGTGCCGCCTGGCACGGTGAAGAGCCGGCTGGCGCGCGGGCGGGCGCGGCTGCGTGCCGCGCTTGTGAAGCGCGGGCTGGGCGAGCGCAAGGGGGGCGAAAGCGCGCTGCCCGTGCTGCTGGCGAAGGGTGCTGTGCCCCGCGCGCTTGTTCAGCTCACGTTGGAAGTTTCGATTCGGGAGACCGCCTTTAAAACCCTGGCCGCCAGCGGCGCTGGCGCGCTTGCGAGAGGAGTGCTCATGGCGATGGCGATTTCACGCATGTTGACGATTGCCGGGTTCGCCGTGGCAGGCGCGGGGGCCGCGGGCACGGCGTGGTCGTTCGCGGCCGCCCAGGTTGAAAAACCGCGGCAGGTCCAGGCAACCCCTGCCGAGAAACCCCCGATTGTGACCCACGTGCCGCCGTCCGCCGTGGTCAGCGCCGTCGACATGCAGGAGAACATCCTTGTCGCTCCTGGCCCCATGCGTTTGTCGTACCAGGGGACAGGGCGTCTCGAGCCAGACAGGACCGTCGACCTGGTTTGCGCCATGCCGGAACAGAGCGTGATCACGAAGCTGTTGCCGCAGGGCGCACGGGTGAAGAAGGGGGACGTGGTCGCCGAGTTCGAGCTGAGCCCGGAACAGCAAGCCGCGTTCTCCGAAATGCGGCAGGCTGCATTGCGGGCGCGGTCCGATCATGAGGCAGCGCTTGCACGCCTGAAAGCCGCCGAGCTGGCGGTCGCGGAGTGCGAACAGGGGGTCGGCTTGACCGAGCTCGCCGAGGCGAAATCCCGGTCGAACGCGGCCAGGCTGGCGCTCGCGATGGACGAGGGCCGGCTCAAGCGCCTGGTCGAGGCCCAGGGTCGCCTCCTGCGCACGAAGAAGGAATCGCCCGCGCCCGCGGCGGCGATCCTGGGCGAGATCGAGATCGACGACCGCGTCGACCAGGCGCGGCGGGCGGTCAAGCATGATCAGGCCCAGATCGAGCTGGGCGAGCTCGCGATTGCCAACCTGGAACAGTACACGATTCCCAGGCGCAAGGCCGAGCTGCTAGCCGTCCTGGCAAAGCAACGGGGCGAGACGGCCGCGCTCGAGGAGCTCAGGACAAGGGCCGAGCGAGACGAAGCGCGGGCTGGCGCGCCTGGCGCACTGCCCTTGAATTCCGTGATCCGCGCGCCCAGCGACGGAGTGGTTGTCAGTCGCAGGAGGCACGGCAGTAACGACTTCTACGTGCAGGGGGGATTTATCAATCCCGGCGAGACGGTCGCGTCGATTGCGGACGTGAAAACATGCGCATGGGTTGTGCGGGTGTCGATGCCCGCGACCCAGGTGATTGATTTGCGGCCTGGCCAGCGGGTGACCGCGCGCGTTGTGGGCAGATCCGCCTTGCAACTGGCGGGGACGGTGCTGGAAGTGGGGGATTTGCCGGAGCGGTCGCCGTTCGTCGAATCGGCAGCCCTCTTTCCGGTCGTGATCCGGATCGACAGGCTGGCGGAGCATCTGCGGATGGGTTTGCCCGTGGCATTCGACATCGAGATTGGCAAGATCGAGAATGTGATCTCGGTCCCCACCTCTGCGCTCGCGACTCAGGGACCGTTGCCTGGTTTCGAACTCGTGCAGGTGATCACCCCGGCCGGTGTTGAGAATCGCGGGGTGCAGATTGGAAAACGTGGTCCGGGGGTGGTCCAGATCACGGGCGGGCTCCAGAGAGGCGAGACCGTGAGGCGCGTTTACAGGGAGGTCTTGCCGTGATCCCGCGGCGGCGGTTGAACTGGGGCGGGATTTGGTCGATAATCAGGTTGTGAGGCAATGCTCCCACCCTGGTTCCAGTGCAGTACCTGCCCAGCCGCCATGAAACACCCCGCCTGTGTTCGGCTCTGTTCGCTGTCTGGCTCGCTTGTGATTGGGTTTGCCCTTTGTTTTGGCTGGTCCGCGCGGGGATTGGCCGGGGGGCCCGATGACCCGGTCGACTTCCGCCGCGACGTGTTGCCGATCCTGGCGGAGAACTGCTACGCCTGCCACGGGCCGGACGCGAAGGCGCGCAAGGCGAAGCTGCGGCTTGATCAGAAGCAAGAGGCGCTGCGGACGGTCGATCCGGTGATCGTGGCCGGCAAGCGGGGCGAGAGCGCGGTTTACGAGCGCGTCTCGAGCCACGATCCCGACGAGAAAATGCCGCCGCCGCAATCCGGACATTCGCTGACCGCGAAGCAGGTCGAGACGCTCGGGCGCTGGATCGATCAAGGGGCGAAGTGGCAGGGGCACTGGGCTTATGAGCCGCTCGTCCCCCCCCCGGTTCCCGCGGTGAAGCACCAGGGCTTCGCCCGGAACCCAATCGACGCCTTCGTGCTGGCGAAGCTCGAATCCCAGGGACTCGAGCCCAGCCCCCCCGCGCCGGCGGCCACGCTCGTGCGCAGGCTCACGCTCGACCTGGCCGGCCTGCCCCCCACGCTCGACGAGGTCGACGCCTACCTCGCCGACGCGAATGACCTGGCCTACGCCAGGCTGGTGGATCGGCTGCTGGCGTCGCCGCATTTTGGCGAGCGCATGGCCGTCGACTGGCTCGACGCCGCTCGGTATGCGGATACGAACGGCTACCAGAACGACTTCGCCCGCACCATGTGGCCCTGGCGCGACTGGGTCATTCGCGCCTTCAACCGCAACCTGCCGTACGACCGCTTCCTGATCGATCAACTGGCGGGCGATCTGCTGCCCAGTCCCACGCTGGAAGAGCGCATCGCCACCGGCTTCAATCGCAACAATCGCACCGTGACCGAGGCCGGGTCGATCGATGAGGAATGGCGCATCGAGAACGCGGTCGACCGGGTGGAGACGACGGCGACGGTGTTTCTGGGTCTCACGATGGGCTGCGTGCGGTGCCATGATCACAAGTTCGACCCGATCACGCAGACCGATTTTTATCAGTTCCTGGGTTTTTTCGCGTCGATCAACGAGCAGGGGGTCTATACCGAGACGCGGGGCAATGTTCCTCCGTTGATCCCGCTGCCGACGCCGAGCGAGCAAAGGGCGCTCGCCGCGCTCGAGGCCAGGGTGAAGGACGCACAGGCGAAGAAGCTCAAGAAGGAAGAGATCGACAGGCTGACGCGCGAGCGGGACGAGTTCAAGCGTAAGATGACCTCGGTGATGGTGATGGAAGACGCGGCCAAACCGCGGCCGATTTACGTGCTCAAGCGTGGGCAGTACGACCAGCCGGATACATCGCGTGCGCTGCATCCCGACGCGCCGGGGTTTTTGCCGCCGTTGCCAGGGGGTGCGCCCAGGAACCGCCTGGGGCTGGCACGGTGGCTGGTTGCAGCGGGGAACCCGCTCACGGCGCGGGTGGCTGTGAATCGCATCTGGCAGATGCATTTTGGCGTTGGACTCGTGAAGACGCACGAGAACTTCGGCGTGCAGGGTGATCCGCCGTCGCACCCGGAATTGCTCGACTGGCTGGCGAGCGAGCTCCACCGCCAGAGCTGGGACACGAAGGCGATCCACCGGCTGATCGTGACGAGCGCGACGTACCGCCAGAGCTCGCGGTGTTCGAGCGCGCTTGTGGAGCGGGACCCAGAGAACCGGCTCTACGCCCGGGGTCCGCGGTTCCGCGTGCCGGCGGAGATCGTGCACGATGTTGCGCTGGGCGCGGCGGGGCTGCTCACGCCCACGATCGGCGGGCCCTCGATCAAGCCGTATCAACCGGCGGGGCTGTGGGAAGAGCTGGCCGGCGGCGCGGGGGAGGGGCCTTACATCCAGGATCACGGCCCCGCGCTTTATCGCCGCGGGCTGTATATCTATCGAAAGCGCACCGTGCCGCATCCCGAGCTTTCCGCCATGGACGCGCCTTCACGCGAGATCTGCCAGGTGCGCAGGCCGCGGACCAATACGCCGCTGCAGGCGCTCCAGCTTCTGAACGATGTCACCTATGTCGAGGCGGCGCGCAAGCTGGCGGAGTCGGTGCTCGAAGCGCGAGGCGCGAGCGATCGCGCGCGGCTGGTGCTGCTTTTCCGCCGCATCCTGGCCCGCGCGCCCGAGCCCCGCGAGCTGGAGATCCTGGAAAAGGGGCTCGCCAGCCGCAAGGCGCGGTTCCGCCGCGACCCCGAGGCCGCGCGCAAGTTGATCCAGGAAGGGGAATCGACCCGCGACCCCGCGCTCGATCCCGCCGAGCTTGCTGCCTATACCGCCACGGCGTCGGTTGTGCTCAATCTCGACGAGACGGTGACGCTCGAATAATCCCGAGGACGAATCATGGAACCGCTGCGAATCGCCCAGACGATGAATCGCCGCCTGTTTCTCTCAGGCGCGGGGGTATCGCTGGGCGCGCTTGCGCTCGAGACGCTGCTTGAGCGCGATCGCGCCCGCGGGGCGGAGGCAAGCGCCCGCGGCTCGGCGCCGTTCGGTCCGCTCCCCGGGCTGCCGCATTTCCCACCCCGGGCGAAGCGGGTGATTTATCTCTTCCAGTCGGGCGCGCCCTCGCAGCTCGACCTGTTCGATCCCAAGCCGGCGATCCAGGCGCGGAGAGGCATCGAGCTGCCCGACTCCGTGCGGATGGGTCAGCGCATCACCACGATGACCTCCGGCCAGAAGAGCTTCCCGGTCGCGCCCAGCATCTTTTCGTACGCCAAACACGGCCAGTGCGGCATGGAGCTCTCGGAGCTGATCCCGCATACCGCCTCGATCGCGGACAGGATCTGCCTGATCCGCTCGATGCGGACCGAGGCGATCAACCATGACCCAGCCGTGACCTTCGTGCAGACCGGTTCGCAGATCGCCGGCCGGCCCAGCATGGGGGCGTGGGTCGCCTACGGCCTGGGCACCGAGAACCAGGATCTGCCGGCGTTCGTGGTCTTGCTCTCGCGCGGGCGGACGGACCAGCCGCTCTACGACCGGCTCTGGGGGAGCGGCTTCTTGCCCACGCGCTACCAGGGAGTGAAGCTCCGCGGCGGCAAGGCGCCTGTCCTGTTTCTGGAGAATCCCGACGGCTGCCCGCGCGACGCCCGGCGGCGGATGCTCGACGACATCGCCGCGCTCGATGAGCTCCATCACCAGCAAAGCGGCGATCCCGAGATCATGACCCGCGTCGCGCAATATGAGCTGGGATACCGCATGCAGGCCTCGGTGCCTGAGCTTACCAACCTGGCGAGCGAGCCCGCGTCGGTGAAGAAACTGTACGGCCCGGACGTGGAGAGGCCGGGCAGCTTCGCCGCCAATTGCCTGCTGGCGCGCAGGCTCGCCGAGCGCGGAGTGCGGTTCATCCAGCTCTATCACATGGGCTGGGACCAGCACAGCGACCTGCCCAACCAGATCCGCATGCAGTGCAAGGACACCGACCAGCCGTCCGCCGCGCTCATTCACGACCTGGCCCAGCGCGGGTTGCTGGACGACACGCTCGTCATCTGGGGGGGCGAGTTCGGGCGCACGATCTACTCGCAGGGCAAGCTCACCGAGACGAATTACGGCCGCGACCACCACCCGCGCTGTTTTTCGCTCTGGCTCGCCGGCGGCGGCATCAAGCCCGGCATGACACTGGGCGAGACCGACGATTTCTCCTACAACATCGTCCGCGACCCCGTCGACGTTTACGACCTCAACGCCACGATCCTGCATCTGCTGGGCGTCGATCACACGCGGTTGACGTACAAGTTCCAGGGCAGGGACTTCCGCCTGACCGACGTCCACGGCAAGCTCGTGAAGCCGATCCTGGCGTAAGTCTCGGGCCGGATCGCGCCGGCCTCGAGATCGAATGCCGCCGGCTGAGTCTACGCCATGGCCGCGGCCTGGTCGGCGAGCGCGGCGATTTCACGCTCCATCTCGTCCAGGATGCGCCTGGTTTCGCGCCTGGCGGCGGCAAGCGCGTCGGGATTTTTGACCTCGGTGCGCGCGAACAGATAGAACTTGATCTTGGGCTCCGTCCCCGACGGCCGCGCAGCGAAGCGGCAGCCCGCGCGCTCGGTCTGGAAGATCAAAAGATCGCTCGAGGGAGCGGGCAACGGGGTCGCGGGTCCAGGCTCGGCGAGCGTGCGGATTTCATGCTGGGCGTAGTCGCGGGCCTCGACCAGCTTGAGGCCGGCGACCGAGGCAGGGGGGCGCGTGCGCAGGCTGTGCATGATCGCCTGGATTTTGGCGAGGCCTGCGCGGCCCTCGTACACCTTGTTCAGCAGGCGTTCGCCGAAGCAGCCGACGTCGATGTAGAGGTCGTCGAGATACTCGAGCACGGACTGGCGGCGATCCTGGACGGCGGCGGCGAGCTCGGCGAACAGAAGCGCGCCCGCGGCCGCGTCTTTATCGCGGGCGTGCGTGCCTTTCAGGTAGCCGTGCGATTCCTCGAAGGCAAAGAGGAACCCCGCCGGCCCGGCCTGGTCGATGCGCTCGGCGATCCATTTGAAGCCGACGAGCAGGTCGCTCTCCACGCGCACCCCCTCGCGTTCCGCAAGCGCGGCGGCCATGGCGCTTGAGACCAGCGTCGTGACCAGGTAATGATCGGACCGCAACAGCCCCCTGGCCTCCGTTTCCTTCATGACGAACGCGGCCAGCAACACGCCGATCTGGTTGCCGTCGAGCGTGGTCCATGCGCCCTTGCGATCGGCGGAAACCGGCACGGCCACGCCAATCCGGTCCGCGTCGGGATCGCTGGCGATCACCAGGTCCGCCTCGATCTCTTGCGCCAGCGCGATGCCGGCGTCGAGCGTGCGGGGAATCTCGGGGTTTGAGACATGGCCGGGCACGCCTGGGAAGTCGCCGTCCATGGTGCTTTGAGAGGGCACGAGCGTGACCCGGCTAAAGCCCGCGGTGCGGAGCGCCCGGGCCACCGACGTTTCGCCGACGCCGTGCAGGGGGGTGTAAACGATCGAGAGGTCGCGGGCGTGGCAGACCGATTCGCCGACCACGGCGGCGATGTAGGCGCGGTCGACCTCGTCCCCCACGTAGACCACCTGCCCGGCCCTGATGGCGTCGCCGAGGGGCGTTTCGGGGATCTCCAGGTCGGAAACCGCGGCCACGCGCTCGATGATCGCCCTGTCGTCGGGCGGGATCACCTGCCCGCCCGTGCGGCTGTAGCACTTGAAGCCGTTGTCGGCCGGCGGGTTGTGCGAGGCGGTGATCATGATGCCGCCGTCGCAGCCGAGGTGCCTGACG
>DAIDHX010000158.1 GCA_027451885.1 Planctomycetales bacterium | reverse complement strand
CCTGATCAACACGATCACGGTCGGGGGCGCGATCTCCTCGGAGACAGGGCTCGTCGGCACGGTCACTCCCGCGGCCGACGGCAATGCCAACGTCTATTTCCAGAATCTGATCGTCACCCCCTCGGGCGACCTGCCCAAGATCGACCAGCAGCAGGTCAATAACTACAGGATCGTTCAGGACGGCATCCTGGCGATCGACATGCCCAACTTCTACATGGCTCACACGAGCACGAGCAAGCCGAGCACGGCTTCGCAGATTCACTCCACAGCCATGTCGGCGGGCGAAATCTATATCCCGGGGGGTGTGATCACGCTGCGGTTCGGCGGCGTGAACGCGGATTTCACGCCGACGGGGGGTACTCCGCTCAACCAGACCGGCCAGAACAATGAATTCCAGATCAACCTGGGACTGCCGGTCACAACGGGCACGAGCATCATCGTGAACACGGTTACCACCGACGCGCAGGCGAACTCGACCGCGACCTCGCCGCCGTTTCAGGACTACGCAACGTTCCTGGTTACGGGCCGGCTGAACCTGTTCCAGGCCAACCAGATCAACGGCAACGCAGCGCTTGCCCCCACGCAGTTTGCGAGCACGACGCCGACGGGGGGGACCTCACCGGGCGGTACGTTTGTGATCTCCCAGGGCGGACCGGTGACCGGGCAGATCGGCTTCGTACGAGTCGGCGGCGCCGCCACCAACTTCACAACGCTGATCACGGAGAACGCCGTCGCCGCGATCTCGGCCGAGGGCGAACTCGACGCCAAGATCGGTAACTTCTACGTCGGCGGCCAGACCAACAACGTCATGCTGATCGCCCCTTCGGGATCGCGTGACGTCTACTTCGGCCTGGGCATGGACAAGGTCACGATCAATAGCCTGGCGATCACGCACCTGCAAGCCAATCGCGACGCCACGAATTCGAGCGTCACCGTCAGCCGGTCGATCAATGACATGGTCATCGGCGGTGATGTCACCAACACGAACGTGGACGTAGGCGCGGCCCAGAGCCTGTTCTCGTACGCCGTCTTCCCGCCGCAGAGCCTGTTCGCAAGCGGGTCTGGCGCGTTCTACGGTGATCCGCCGCCGAACATGACCGATCGCCAGACGAATGTGAACAGCCAGCTTCTCGAGCCTTATGCTCAGAACGGCGGTTTCCTGGGCGTGCGCATCGCGGGCAACGTGACGGGTTCGGTCTTCGCGGCCTCGGTCGATCCGAATCCCTCGACCTTGAGCCCGTCGTTCGTGGACACGTCGGGTACGTATCAGAACGTGACGTCCGCCAGTTTCCCGTATGGAGCGCCCACGAATCTGGTGCTCCCGCGCGGGGTGATCAACGCCCGGGTCGAGGGGCAAATCGACAACTCAACGAGCCCGATCGTGGCCAACGGGGTCCCGACGAACAAGGCCTTCTTCGCCCGCACGGTGCATCTCTTCAAGGGACCGGTGCTGCCGCCGAACGTGCCGTACGCTCCCTTCAAGGCACCCACCGTCTATCACTCTGGCCAGCGGGCGCTCAAGGGGCTGTTCAAGATCGACCACTACCCGGTGCTTGCCAAGAATCCGCAGAACCCCCAGTTCGCGGCCAAGAAGAAGTAGCCCGCGCGGGGGTCAGCGAGCAGACTCGGATCGAGGGGGCTTGCCGCCGATGTCGTGGCGGTACCAGCCCCCCTCGAACGAGATTGCACGAGCCGCCTGATAGGCGCGTGACTGGGCGTCGGGAAGGGTGTCTCCCACGGCCGAGACGTTGAGCACTCGGCCGCCGTCGCTCACCACCCGGCTTTCACGCGGGCGCGAGGAATCGCCCCGGAGCGTGGTGCCGGCATGGAAGACCTTCACGCCGGGAATTCGATCGGCCAACTCGATGTTATGAATCGCCTGGCCGCGCTCATGCGCGCCCGGGTAGCCGGCCGCCGCCATCACCACGGTGACCGCCGGTCGCGGATCCCATTCGATCTCAAAATCCGCAAGCCGCTCGGTGGCCGCCGCGTACAACAGCTCGAGCAGGTCGCTCTTCAAGCGCACCAGCAGCGTCTGCGTCTCGGGATCGCCGAACCGCACGTTGAACTCGAGTACCCTCGGACCCTGGTTGGTGAGCATGAGCCCGGCGTAAAGCACCCCTCGAAATGGCCTCCGCGTGCGTTTGAGCGAGTGAATCGCCGGCACCAGGATCTCGCGCTCAACCTGCTCCATGACCTCCGGCGAGATGCTATCGGTGGGAGAAAACGCACCCATGCCCCCCGTATTCGGCCCTTCGTCGTGATCGAAGGCGCGTTTGTGGTCCTGGCAGGTCTCCAGCGGGATGATCGTGCGGCCGTCGGTGATGGCCAGCACGCTGGTTTCACGGCCGTCGAGCCGCTCCTCAATGATCACACGGTCGCCGGCCTTGCCGAAGACGCGGCGGAACATGATCTGGTCGATGGCGTCGAGCGCCTGGCGGGCGTTGTCGCAAACGTGCACCCCCTTGCCGGCGGCCAGGCCGTCGGCCTTGATCACCAGCGGCAGCGGCCGGCCCAGCACGAAATCACGCGCTTCCTCACGCGTGTTGAACACACGCCTGCGGCCGCGTTCCTCGAGCTCCACCTGGACCCCGGGCGCGAGCATCTCGCGCGGGTCCATGATCCGGTCAATCGCCTCGAGCGTTTCGCCCGCCGTCTTGCAGTGCAGCGTGTGCCGGATCGTTGACCGCCCGCGCGACCGCACCACCAGCGCCAGCTCACGCGAAAGCACGTAATTCTCGGCGTCGGGCGATGACTGGAAGACCCGGTACTCCGCCGTCGGAATCCCCGCCTGGCGCATCAGCTCCTTGGCGAAGACCTTGCTCCCCTCGAGCTCCGCGGCCTCTTGCTTGGGGCCGAAAACCGTGAGCCCCTCGCGCTGAAAAACGTCGACAATCCCCCGTACCAGCGGCTCCTCGGGCCCGACCACCGTGAGCCCAATATTCTCTCGCCTGGCGAACTGCACCAGGCCCCGAATATCCGAGGCGTCGATCGGCACGTTCTGCGCATCCACAGCCGTGCCCGCGTTGCCCGGAGCGCAAAAGACCGCGGTCGCCTTCCGCGACTGCTTGAGCTTCCAGCAAAGCGCGTGCTCACGCCCCCCCTTGCCGATCACCAGAACTTTCAAATCCCTCGCCTCCGTCCGCGGCCAGACCCTTGTCGACTCCCCCGAAGATCAAGTTTAATCACTTGGAGAACAATTCGCACGACCAGGCGCGGCGGAGACCAGCCCATGGCCGCCCGGAAGCGTCTCGAGCTGCTTGATCAACCCGAGCGCCGGTGCATGTACCTCGGCGAAATTCCCATCGCAATCGAGGCGGAGCCTGAACTGCGCGTGATACGCGTTGTGATGCTGATCCGGCCGTTCGATCATGGACCCGCGCGGGATTACGAGGCCTGGCTCCCAGTCGACCTCAGGCGAATGAGGTTGCTCGGGCTGGCGCGGGGCAACCGCAGGCTATGGTATGAAAGCGCCCGGGCGGAGTCGATCGTGCATTCGGTCCATAACGGGTTAGCCGGTCTGCCGTGGCGTTGGCTGCCGTTTACCGTGCCGCGATGGATGCTCAGGCTGCGGGGCATCTGGGTCGGCATCCCCATGCACGACCCAACCAGCGGCATCTACCGCGTGACGATCCACATCGAACCACGCGCGAATTACGACGCCGCTTACGACCATTTGATCCAGGCGTTCCAATCGCGGACCGATTTCGAAGGTCAGCGCACCCCGCGGGCGCGCGGCGATGGGCTGTCACCCCGCAACCGAGACCTGCTTGAAGTCATCGAGCTGCCCGACTGGGCGCGTGAGGACCCCCATTCGGCCTCGGCCTCCGCCGCGCGGGCGCTTCTCGCGCTCTTTGCTAGTCGCGGGAAGAATCGCGGGCCTGGCCGTTCTTGATCGGCGCGGGGACTGCACCCCTGCGCCGGCAAGCCTCGCTACAGTACTTCACCTGGTCCCACACGCGCTCCCACTTCTTACGCCAGGTGAACGGGCGCTGGCACGCAAGACAGACCCTGGTTGGCAGGTCGCGCTTTCGCATCTTGAGCCCTCTCGCCTGGATCAGTGTAGCCGCGGGCCGGCCGATGCGGAATTGCGCGTTACCGCGGGTGGCGAAGACCGCGGTGCGCACCCGAACCGGGGAGATCCGCAAGCGCTGCGTCGACCGCCCGGCGGAGCGCCTCCACCCGCGCGAAGGACCCCTGCGAAAACCCCGAGCGGGAGAAGATCTCCACAAAGTTGCCGCCGGGCTGGCCGTTGTACGTGCCGTCGAGCGCCTGGCCGTAGGCGTCGGTCAAATCGGAAGAGAAAATCATCAGTTCATCCGAGTGATTGATCCTGGGTGCGGCGGCCGTGAAGAGCTCCACCGAACTGGTCGCGGGGCTCGAAGCGGGTATGACCATTTTCAGCCGAATCGGCTTGAGCAACGTCACGGGTTTCCGCTTCACCCTTTTGTGAATCGCCGTGAAGAGACGATACGCTCCCAGATTCCCCGCGCCCGCGACCGAGCCCGAGAACTGCACGCCGAGCACGGTCTCTCGCTTGAATCTGGGATGCTTGCCTGCCTTGATCTGCACGCGAATCGTCTCCCAGTGCACGCCGGTGACGACCACGGGCGCGGGGAGCTCCACTGTTGTGGTCGCCTGGGGACCAAACGGCAACGGTTGGGCGACCCCCAGCGCGTCGGTGGCGATGCTGAAGAAAGAGTACGTGTGGCCGAATTGCCCCATGAATGTCGTGGAGGTCGCCGTCGTGTCCGTGAGCAGCGGAAAGGGTCCACCCGTGTTGTCGGTGTAATAGATGGTGTAACTGGCGATCCCTGGTCCGCCCGGGTCGCTGCCCGACCACGACAGATGGATGGCATTCCCCTGCGTCGTGGCCGGCAATGCGGTGGCGGTGCTTGTCGGAGTCTGATTGTCGACCGTGTTCAGGATCGCGCGGGTTGCGATCGGCGCGTTGGTGTCAAAGATAACGGTTGCCTGCGCGCTGATGGCTTGATTGGTCGTCGCCCCGGCGGTGGGCAAGACCGTGTAGCTCACGAACCCTTCGCCTTCGGGCGCTGTCACGTCGGGGGGCAAAAAGCCCGCCAGCGGATTCGCGGTCAGGTCGAGCGTCCTGGGATCGAGCGAGGTGAACGTCCAGGTCACGAGCCCCGTCTTCAAATTGATCCCGGCCGTGATATCGACCAGAACACCCAGCGTGGCCGTCTCATCGACCCGCGTGTGATAGGTATTGAGTCCTGACGGGACGTGGATGACGGTCGAGCCAAAGCCGATGGCGCCGAGCTGGAAGGTGGACCAGTTGAGGTTGGGGCTGAGCTGCTGGGTCACGGTGACAGTTTGAGCGGGGGCGGTGGCCGTGGGCTTGTTGGTGAACTCGATCAGGTATGGCAGCGGCTGGCCAGGCATGACAAAACCCTGCGAACCCGTTCCCTGTGGTCCGAAGATGTCGTTCGGATCTTGCGAAAGCACATCCTGGATTGCAATCGTCTGCGCCTTGGGCACGTTCGCCAGCACGTCCTGCACGGCCTGATCGAACGTCTTGTCGTTCGTGAACATGTCGTGGAGGATCTCGGGACCGATGTCGGGGTCGTTGAAGAGATCCTGGGAAAGCTTCTTGTAGGTGGGATTATTGACGCCGTTCTGAAATGTGATTGTGTTTGGCGGGATGTCGGTGCTGTTGCCCAGGGGCAGGGTAAGATTGTTCGAGGAGGGGGAAAAGCTCAGACTGTGCACGAGAGTGGCATTATCCAGCGGGCTGAGCGCGGGGCTGATGCCGGGAACCTGCGGCAGCCCCTGGAGCTGATTGAGCTGGTTCTTGAGCGCCACCGCGGTGCCAACCCCGGCCACGACGGTCGGGCCCGAGAGCGCGACGATCGATCCACCTCCCACGGGCGTGAGAAAGGCGCTTCCTTCCTCGGAGACTGTCAGGTCGCCAAACGTGCCGAGCGATGCCCCAGTCTCCTCACCGCCCGGAGGAACTCCCATGAAAATCTGCATCTGGGGCAAATCATAACCCGAAGCGCCCGACATCAGGTTCGCGTAGTTCGGAGCAGGCGTGATCGCCGTCCGCAGCGAGTTCAGCAGGTTCTGCACGAACTGTTCGTTCAGGATCTCGACACCGTTGATCGGCACCGGGTTGGTCCCGGCGGGGTCGACCTGGTTGACAGGATCGTTGCCGGCGTACTGATACAGATTTGTGGAATTGCCGAGGTAACCCGTGGGATCGGGCTGGATGAAGCGGCCGAGAGTGGGATCATAAGCCCGCTGGCCCATGATCGACAGCCCCGATCCGCTCGAGGTTACCCCAAGCTGCCCCACGAACGTGAAGGGATTGCTCACAGATTGCTGCCCCGTGGTGACCTGGCCCCACGGTGAATAGCTGTACTGGTCGAGCACCGAGCCGTTCGAGCCGGTGAGCGCCACGGTGTTGCCCTGGCCGTCGAAGGCATAGGCGTTGACCGCGCCCGAGGCGTCGATCTGCTCGGCCAGTCCCAGGCCCTGGACGAAATGCGAGATCACCGCGCCCGTGGCCGAGAACTCGCCCACGATCGCGCCCGTCAAGGGGTCGCGCTCGAAGGTCACCTGGGTGCCGTTGTCATTCTCCCCCACAAGCTGGCCCAGTCCGTTGTAGACATAGCTCCAGGAGCCCGAGGGGGATGTCACGCTCGCGAGCTGGCCCTGAGAGTTATAGGCATAGCGGGTCGTGCCGCTCGAATCCGTGGACGACATCAGGTCGCCGGTGGCGTTATACGTATAGGTTGTGCCGCCAACGGTCGTGTACTGATTCAGATTGTTTGTGGTGTAATCGGTGGTGCCGCCGGTCGAGCTGGTCACGGCGACCAGGTTCCCCCCCGCGTCGTATTCGTAGGTCAGCACCTGGCCGCTGGGCAGCGTGGCGGAGGTGAGCTGGCCGCTCAGGTCATAAGCATACTGAGTCGTGCCCGCGGCGGTGGTCACGCTCGTGCGCTCGCCGAGGGCGTTATAGGTATACGCGTAGCTCGAAAGCACTGCGCTACCCGGACCCAGGTTGGTGACGCTGGTCACGTCGCCGTTCGCGTCGTAAGCATAGGTTGTCGAGGTGCCGTTGCTGTTGGTCGCGCTCGTGAGTCGGCCCGCGGCGTCGTAAGCGTACTGGACAAGAACCTTACCGCTCGCATCCTCGAGCTCGGTGAGCTGGTTCAGAATGTTATAGGCATACTGGACGGTGTAGCCCGAGCTATCGGCCATCTTGACGAGCTGGCCGGCCGCGTTGTAAGTATAGCTGAGCACGGTGCCGGCGGGATCGGTCGTGGTCGCGAGCTGATTGTTCGCGTTGTAGGTGTAGCTGGTCGTGCCGGTCGAGTCGGTCATCGAGGCCAGGAGCTGATTGGTTCCGTACGTATAGGTGATCTGCGATCCATCGGCGAGGGTCTCGCTGGTAAGCTGGCCGAGCGCGTTATAAACATACGCCGTGGCGGAGCCGTCGCGGGCGGTGCTCGAGGTAATCTGGCCGGCGGCGTTGTACTGGGTGGTGGTCTGGGTGCCGTCGGCGAAGGTGATGCTCGTGGGATTACCCGCCGAGCTATTCGTGAACTGGGTCACGTTGCCCAGCGGGTCGATGAGCTGGCTGATTGATCCCGCCGGTCCGCCAAACGTGCCTTGCGTTTGATGACCCAGGGGGCTGGTCAGCGAGGTCGCGTTGCCCGCGGCGTCGTAGCCGAATGTGCTGGTTCCCCCCGATGCGCCGATTGCGGCCGTGAGCTGGCCCGCGGCGTTGTAGTTGAAGTTCTGCACATTGCCGAGCGCGTCCTCGGTCTGGGCGATCTGGCCGAACTGATTGAGCCAGACGTAGGAACTGTTCCCAACGGCGTCGGTCACCGTGACCTGGCCCAGGTTGTAAGAGAGAGTCTCGGCCAGTGCGCCGCTGTTCTCGCTGGTGCCGATCAGCCGGCCCTGGGGATCATAGGTAAACGATTTGATCGTGCCGCTGGGCGTTGTGATCGTGGCCACCGCGTTATTCTGCTGGGGCGTGCCGCCGGTCACGTAGGTGAAGCGCGTCGTCAGGCCCTCCGTGGTCATCGACGTCATGAATGTCGAGGTTGGGTCGTAGGCGTAGTCGATCACTTGCCCGTTGGGTTTCGTCACCTGGGTGATCCGCCCCTGGGCATTGAGCGACAGCGCGTAAGTCTCCCCGGCGGAGTCGGTGACGCCGCTGAGCTTGCCAGACGTGTACGTCGCGGTCAGCGTGTTCCCGTTCCGATCCGCGAGCGAGAGGAACTGCCCTGTCGGCAGGAACGAGGTCACATTGCCATAAGGGTCGGTGAGCTGGATGTCGCCATTTCCGAGCACCGTGAGCGAATCGCCATTACCGGAGGAGTTCTGGTAGATTCCACCGGGCCCGGGGATGAACGGTATCGAAACGCCCTGGTCCAGGATCGTGATGTCGCCGCTCGTATCCGTGGCGGCCGTGGCATCGAAAAGGGTCGAATGCCCGATGCCGAAATAACCTGTTTGGTAGCGCTGGGCGATCGCGCCAAAGTCGCCGTCCAGGGCGAACTCGAAGCCCAGGATCTGCGTGACGTCATTGGTGTAGATGCCGAGCTGGCTCAGGTATGTGGCATCCTGGTCGAGCATGCTTTGAAACGATGTGGTGCTACCGCCCGCCCGGGTGAGGAAGTTGGCGTAGATGGCATTCCACGCGGCGGTGGGGATACCGGGAAGCTGGAACTGGCTGGACTGGCCGGCCAGGTCGTTGGCCGCGGCGTAGGCTCCTTCGTTGTAGACGGCGAAGTTGATCCCGCCGCCCGCGGTCGTCCCCTGGACATCGACCTGGATGGTGCCCGTTACCCCTGGCGGCAGCACGCCTGCGGGACCGTTCGGGTTCGTGGCCAGAACCTCGAGCAGGCCGCCGCCGAACGACGGCTGGTCGGGCAGCTTGAGCACGCCGTTGGTCGCGCTCACGAGCAAGAGAGGCGCGGGGATGTCAGATGTACTTATGTTCGTATAGGTGAGTGTAGCGACGGCAGTTTGCCCGGGCCGGACGGCCGTGGGGGCGGCGACGTTCACCAGCAGGGGCGACCCTGTTTCTCCCACGATATTGATGCCGGGAGAGTCGATCCCTGGAGTGGGATAAACCGCAAGAGCGCTCGTGCTCCCGACCTGTTGTCCGGAATCGGACGCGACCACCTGATAGTACGAAATCGGCGTCGAATCTTCGATCCTGGCCCCTATGAACCAGTTTCCCCCCGACAGCGTGTACGCGGGGTACTCCGGAATGTTATCAAAGGTCGCCCAGATCGTCGTGCTGTTGACGAAGGTGGTGCTCACCGGCTGGAGCGTGAATTCCGGAATCCCATCCTGGCCTCCCTTGAGCTCCACGGTGGTTTTGGGAGTGAAGTCGGTCCCCGTGATCGTGAGCGTGGCGGTGACCTGGCCAAAGGGGTTCCAGGGAGTATCGGGTATGATCGCGCTCGGGCTGGTGCCCGTGACCGAGAGGCCCTGGACCGCGTCCGAGAGAGTGAAGCCTGATCCTGAGCCCGCCAGGCTCGTCCCCTCGAGCAAGATGTAATACGTCCCGCCCTGGGTGTTCAGGAGCTGAATCGACACGTTGGGCGATTCCGCGTTGAAGATCTCCTTATCGAATGAGGCACTCGAGGGGAGCGTCTGGTACTGCTCGAAGAGATCGAGCGACCCGGCGACGGCCAGGTTTGCGGTGATCGTCACGTTTTGCCGGGCGGGCAGGGTGAGCTGGTAGAGCAAGGACTGTCCCGCGGCGATCGTACCCGACACCGACCCATTCACGGCGAGCGTGGGCACGCTCACGAGAATCGGGCTGGCGCTCGCGGTTGTGTCCTGCGCGCGGTTGGTCATCGGGACGAGCCCCTGGCTGTCGGCCACGGCGACGACGTAGTAATTCCCGGGCGCGACGGGCGGGATCGCGGCGGTGAGGGAAGAGCTGTACGAGGAATTCGCCGCGACGCCGGACGTCTGCTGCACGCGCCCGAGCAGCACCGAGCGGCTGGAAAGTGTGGGCTCTGGCGAGAGATAGTACGAGTCGACCCAGCTCGGGCTGGCGGGGTTGCTACTGGTATTCTGGATCGTGTCGCTGATCGTGATGGTTTGCCCCACGGTGCCCGTGGCGGGAGCGACAGGCGCCTGGGGCACCAGCTCGGCGG
This sequence comes from Planctomycetales bacterium, assembly GCA_027451885.1. Classification (GTDB taxonomy): domain Bacteria; phylum Planctomycetota; class Planctomycetia; order Isosphaerales; family Isosphaeraceae; genus JAKBAP01. Next base: position 2,229 of record DAIDHX010000158.1, on the reverse strand, counting down.
CGTTCGTCGTGGTCCCCAAAACGATGTTTGTGCTCGTGATTTGCGGCTGGAAAAACGTGAACCGGCCCTGGGCCAGGCCGGCGAACGAGAGATTGGACCCGCCGGTCTGGCTGGCATAGGTGGCAACGGTGTAGCTCTCACCGGAGACCAGGTTGTAGCCAGCCGCCACGGTGCCGCCGATCCCGCCGGCCAGGGTGGCCGCGCCTGTGACATGAAGCTGGCCGAACTGGCCGCTCGCGGGTGTGCCGGCGATCCCGATCGTGAGATTCCCGGTCGATGCCTGAGTGTACTTGCCCGTGACCGAGAACGTCGCCCCCGCGCCGATGGTCAGGACGCCGGTATTCGCGAAATCGCTCGCCGTCGTGAAACTGGCGCCGTTCGTGACCGCGAGGCCGCCGCTGCTCGACGTCAGACCGGCGATGCCACTGATACTCGCCCCCGCGCCGTCCAGAGTCAGATTGCCCTGATTGGTCGTGATTGCCATGCCGGAGGGAAACGCCAGGCTCGCGCCGGCCGTCGCGCTCCATGTGCCGCCAGTCAGGCTTTGCCCCGATAGCTCCGCGATCTGGCCCGAAAGAGCCACCGTGCCCGACGCGGACTGGAGCGTCCCGCTGTTCGTGATCATGCCATTGATCAGCAGAGTCGATGTGCCCGTCCCCGAGGTCTTCTCGATCGTGCCCAGATTGATGAGCGCGGTCGTGCCGCCGAACGGGCTGTTGGGGTTGTCGATCCCCGAGTCGGCCTCGATGTCATAGACCGCGCCCGGCTCGATCTGGAGGGTGGTGGGAAAGCGGCTGTCGCTGTGCAGGCCCAGGTTGCCCAGGCCCGTCTGGAGAATGGTTCCGAAGTTGTCGAGTGTGCCGTCGTTGTCGAAGACAAGGTCGGTGGGGCTATCGAGGACCATCGTGCCATAGTTGGTCAGATTGCCGAGCGCGGCCGAGATATGTCCGCCGCTCCAAAGGAATGTGCTATTCGAAAGCTTGAGCGTGAGTCCTCCGGGGCCGAGATTCATCGCTCCCCCGGTCACGGCGACGGTGCCGCCTCCTGAGCCCGTGAACGTGCCCTCGCAGGTGACGGAGCCTTGAGTCACCAGGTCGAGCTCCGCGCCCGGGGTGGCGTTATAGTTGCCGCCGTTGAGCGTGCTGTTCGCTTGCAAGCTGAGCGTGCCGGACGTGGCCGCCAGGGTCCCCGCCAGATTACTGAAGGGATTGCCGTTGCCGATGAACGATGTGCCCGTGCCGCCAGTCTTCTCGAAGAGACCTCTGCTCACCAGGGAGCCCCCGCCATCACCGGCGACAATGCCGCCGTCGCCGGTGAAGTTGTAAACCCCGGTCGCGGCGTTGCTGATCTGAGGAATAATGTTGAGGACCAGTGAGCCGGTCTGATCGATGGTCCCCTGATTGACGAGCGAACCTCCCGTGGAGGCGAAGCCGTCGTCGCTGCCGTTCAAGAGCAGCCCCGATCCGCCCGTGATGGTCATCGAGCCGGCGTTGGTGAGGGTGTTGAAGTTGAGCCCGAGGGTTCCGCTCGACCAGTTGAAGAGCCCGGCGGGGAAATTGAAGGTCGCGCCTGCCGCGCCGATCTCGAGCTCGCCGGTGCCGATGTTGATCGTGCCCGCGCCCGAGCCGGTGTAGGTGCCGGAGTAGACCGAGGCGTTGCCGGCGGTGCCGTCAGAGAGGTCGATGGTCGCGCCTGCGCTCGCGTTGTAGGTGCCGCCGGTGTCGGTTCCGCCCCCCGCGATACTGATGAGACCAGACGCGGCGGCGATGGTTCCACCCTGGTTGTCCAGGTTCAAGGCGAAGGCCTGGCCGATAGACGATGTGCCCGTGCCGCCAGTCTTCTCGATCAGGCCTGTGTTCACGATCGAACCGCTGCCATCCACGGCGACCATGCTGCTGTCGCCGGTGAAGTCGTAGACCCCCGACGCGTTGTTGGTGATCTGAGGATTGAAGAAGAGATTCAGAATGCCAGTCTGATCGATCGTGCCGCTATTGACGAGAAAGCCCGCCGTTTGCGACTGGAGGTACAGCCCCGAGCCGCCATCGATGGTCATCGTGCCCGTGTTGGTCACGGTATTGGAGTTGAGGTTGAGCGTGCCGCTCGACCAGTCGAAGAGCCCGGCGGGGAAATTGAAGGTCGCGCCTGCCGCGCCGATCTCGAGCTCGCCGGTGCCGATGTTGATCGTGCCCGCGCCCGAGCCGGTGTAGGTGCCGGAGTAGACCGAGGCGT
>DAIDHX010000157.1 GCA_027451885.1 Planctomycetales bacterium | reverse complement strand
ACCTGATCCCGATGGTCGACGCGACCTATCGCACGATCCCCGACCGCGATCACAGGGCCATGGCAGGTCTCTCCATGGGTGGCATGCAGACCTTCCAGATCACGCTTAAACATCTCGATCTGTTTTCGTATATCGGCGGATTCAGCGGCGCGGGGGGCGGTTTCGGCGGCGCTGCCTTTGATGCCAAAACGGCGCACGGCGGGGTCATGGCGGACGCGGACGCCTTCAACAAGAAGGTGCACGTCCTCTGGCTGGGTATCGGCACAACCGAGCCACAGCGGATGTATGAAAGCGTGAAGAACTATCACCAGGCGCTCGAGAAGGCCGGAATCAAGCACGTCTACTATGAATCACCCGGCACCTCGCACGAGTGGCTCACCTGGCGCCGGTGCCTGCACGAGTTCGCTCCGCTCCTGTTCCCAGCCACATCCGTGGCGCGCAGGCCGGGCCCCGGCCAGCGCCGGCCCATCGTCCTCAACCCCGACGACGTGCCGGCGTTTCCCGATCCGCCCGCGGGCTTCGGGCGTCGCCGCGATGATGCGCCCCACGGCAAACTGGAGATGATCTCGTACGATTCCAAATCGGTTGGCGCCACTCGCAAGATGCAGGTCTACACGCCGCCCGGGTATTCGAAGGACACGAAGTATCCGGTGCTCTATTTGCTCCACGGCATCGGCGGCGATGAGACGGAATGGGAGCGTTTCGCCAGGCCCAACCTCGTGCTCGACAACCTGCTGGCGGATGGGAAAGCCGTGCCCATGATCGTGGTGATGCCCAACGGCCGGGCCCAGAAGAACGATCGCGCCGAAGGCAACGTCTTCGCCTCGGCGCCGGCCTTCGCCGCGTTCGAGCAAGACCTGCTGCAAGACGTGATCCCCACGATCGAATCGCGCTATTCCGTGCAAGCAGATCGGGAGCACCGCGCCCTGGCGGGTCTCTCCATGGGCGGGGGGCAGTCATTGAACTTCGGACTTGCTCATCTCGACACATTTGCGTGGGTTGGCGCGTTCTCCGCCGCGCCGAACACCAAACCCGCCGCGGAGCTCGTCCCCGACCCAGCGGGCGCCAGGGAGAAGCTCAAGCTGCTCTGGGTCGCCTGCGGCAATAAGGATGGACTGATCAATATCAGCCAGGGCGTGCATGCCTATCTCAAGGAAAAGAACGTGCCGCACGTCTGGCACGTCGATGGCAACGCGCATGATCCGACCGAATGGAAGAACAACCTCTACCTGTTCGCCCAGCGCATCTTTCGCTGAGCGGGCGTTGGCCCGCACCTTGGGATCCGGCCTGGCCAGTGCGACCCGAGGGTCGCCTGGGGCCAGGTAGAATTCCAGGTCGCGCGGCCCGGCAACTTGCCTGACTCCCACCGCCGACGCAGAATGATAGCCAGCCGGGGCGCGCTCGGAGACGCGAGCGTTCCTCGGTCTGGCTAAACGCTTTGGCGCCAGGGCCCCGCGAACCAGGGCCCCAGGATTCGGCAGGAAAGTCAAGGTTTCGATGAAACAGCATGCGTTGGTCTGTGTCGTCATCGCCTTGCTCGCGCCGGGGAGCGGGTTGCTCGCCGTCTCCAGCTTCGGCCAGGTGGATCAGAACCCGGCGGCGAAAGCGCGACCCACCCCGGATCGACCCGGCGTCGTTACCGAGCATTCCCAGGGACTGCACGGCTACATCGGCTTCAGCCACGAAAAGCTGCCCACGAGCCCAGCCTACACCGCGGGGATGGGGTTCTACGCAGCCGTGTGGCCGCTGGTGGATCGCCCGCTCGCCGACTTCCAGGTCGGCCTGCCAAGCGCATGGATCACGCCCGATAACTCCGACAACAAGGACAAACCACTCGCGCCCGAAGGCACGCTCGCAAGGCGCTGGCCGGAGCGAGGCCCTACCTGGGAAAGCGTTTTCCAGACGGTCGAGGGGGGGCTTGGTTACTGGGCCGGCAACCACTTCCGCTACGGCCCCCCCAAGTTCAGCATGAACGCCACGCCGCAGTGTTATGATTACGAGGTGGGTTCCCCGGGATGGTCGTTCTTCTACAGCAACGAAGCGCTTCCAGATAACCGCCTGGGCATCGCCCAGTTGAGCAATCGCCTGCTCATACCCCCGGATGCCTTGCCGTTCGAGGGCAATCCCAACGGCGAGTTTCTGGGCTACGCCTGGATGGCCCTCCCCTTCACCGATCCGTCGAACGGCGATCCGCCCACGGGCGATCAGAGCTGGACCTGCTTCTTGACCGCGGCCAATTTCAAGGGTCCGATCGCCTATTACATCCCCGAGACGTGGAGCAAGATCGGCAAGTTATTCCATTATCCGTTTATCTATGGCCGAGGGCTCGATGCGCGGCCTGGGGTGATGGGCGGCGGCGCCATGGAGATCAACACCGTGCCCCGGTTCGACGCGGCCGACTCAGGCGGCACGGTTTACTCCAAGCTGCCGGCGATTCGCTTTCCCGTGGACAGGGATGGGCGGTCGTACCTGGTCCAGGACGTGACGTATTATTCGCGCGCGGCGATCCAGGATGCGTTCCGCGCCTGGCGGGATGGCAAGGCGGAGTGCTCGGGTCGCTTCGATCCGCGTGGCGCCTTCAAGCCCAAACTCACCGCGCACACGACGCGTTATGACCAGGCGGGCAAGCGGATCCGGGACGTTGAGAAGGTCTTCGACACCAAAATCTTCGAGGGCAACGTGTGGGGTCTGGAATGGCGTAAGAACAAGATCAGCCCGCGCGGGCAGTTTCCGCGGTACTTCAAGCACGTGGGCAACGAGCGCGTGGCCATTGCCGAACGCGAGGTGCCCCGGGAAACCAGGCTTCCAGCGCAGGATTTCCGGCTGGCAAAGCCTGGTGCGCCGTACACCTCGCCGCAAATGGGAGCATGGACCAGGCCAGGCCCGAAGCACGGGCCGCACACAGCCAGACTTGTCGATGGGTCGATCGTAACCTACTCCTGGTATCGCTTCGTCGATCAACCGTCGTTCCAGCAATACAACTGGAACGATGCGAAGAAGGCGAAGCTCCAGGCAATTGTGGAGAAGCTGCATGCCGCCTGGCCGATCGATCGCGCGTACATGCCGCCGCCGACACGCGGCAAGCTGGTCGCCCTCGATCCCGCGCTCATCGTTACCCCGCCTGCCGGCCTCGAAGTGGGCTATGTCCCCATCGTGACACATCAAGAGAAGCGGTGATCTGGATCTCATGGCGCTTCCTTGAAGATCGCGGCTTGTCCTCCGCTGCCGAGCGTGTGCCGCGGTTCTCTTGCATCGCGGCGCGGAGGGTCATTGCGAGCGCCTTCGGCGAGGGTTAACCTCAGGCGAAAGGGTCATGGCCGGGCAGGAAGAACGGCCAGCGAGGATATCATCGAGGGATTGGGCTCTCGGAACGCGGGGAGGTCGGTCATGACAGTGAATCGTCGGCTGTCGCGGCGCGGATTGCTGAAGAGCTCATTGGCAGCACCTGCGCTTGCCGTGCCCTGGTTTGTGCCCGCAAACGCGCGCGGGCGAGGCGAAAAGGCGGCCGCGTCCGAGCGGATTACGCTGGGCGTCATCGGGTTCGGCCCGCGCTGTTCTTACGACCTGCCGGCGATGCTCAAGCAGGCCGACGTGCAGTGCGTCGCGCTCTGCGATGTGCAGGCGAGCCGCCGCGAGGCCGGGAAAAAGCTGGTCGACAGGACCTACGGCAACTCGGACTGCACGACCTATCGCGACTTCCACGAGCTGCTGGCCCGCCCCGACATCGATGCCGTGCTCATTGCGACCGGCGACCGCTGGCACGCACCCGCGTCGATCCTCGCCGCACGCGCAGGCAAGGACGTCTACAGCGAGAAGCCGTGCGGGCTCACCATCGCCTGGTGCCAGGCCCTCGACGACACGATCCGCTCGACGAAACGCGTCTTCCAGGCCGGCACCCAGCGCAGGAGCCTGGCGAACTTCCAGGCGGCGATTCGGCTGGCGCACAGCGGGAAGCTCGGCAAGGTGCACACGCTTTATGCGTCCGTTTACACGCCTGGGGTGCAGACGGCCTGGTTGCCCGCCGAGCCCGCGCCCGCGCGGGACGTGGTCGACTGGGATCTCTGGCTCGGCGCAGCGCCCTGGCGGCCGTACAACTCCGCGTACGTGAAGGGGGGCTGGCGCGGATACTGGGACTTCGACTCCGGATGCCGCCTGCTCGACTGGGGCGCGCACACCGTCGATCTGTGCCAGTGGGCCAACAAGGCCGACGACACCATGCCCATCGAATACGAGCCCTCGGCCACGAATGTCACCGCACACTACGCGAACGGTGTGAAGCTGGTGTTAGACTTCCTCAAGACGCCGTTCGGCGAGCGTCCTGGCTGGGTGCAGTCGCTGGGAACCTGCCCTGTGCGCTTCGTGGGCGACGAGGGCTGGGTGGAAGTCGGCGACAGCGGCGGAATCGAGGTCAAGCCCGACTCGTTGCGATCAGAACTCAAGGGTCTGGAGCTCAAATCGACGACCGGGCTCGACGTGGCCGCGCACGGGCGAAACTTCTTCGACTGCATCAAATCGCGCGGGCTCACGGCGGCGAACTCGTCGGTGATGCGCAGGTCGCATATCGCCTGCCACGCCGCTGCGCTTTCCTGGCTGCTCAATCGCAAGCTGCGCCTGGACCCCGTGAAGGAGGAATTCATTGGAGACGCCGAGGCCAATGGCCTGCGTTCATTGCCCTCGCGCAACGTGCTCTAAGGTCGCCAGTTCTGCATCGCAGACCAGTCTGCAAGACGGGTGAATGACGTCCACGCGTTCGCGTCGATCGCGGTCGGGCTCGGCCTCCGCCAGGCTGGTGCTACCCCGGTCGACCCGGTGAATCGTTCCCGATGCTGGTGGCTCGGGGGGCGAACAAGTCGAGCAAGTCGCCCTTGTCCGAGCCGGCTCGATCCCCGCATTCTGCTCTTGCAAAGCCACCACTCAAACGTTATTGTTCAACCACTGTTAAACAATCGCTCGTGAGCCTTGCGCTCCAGCGATTGCCCACGGTTGCGCTGGGCTCGGGAGGGTCTGAACAGGCTCGATCGAGGCACGGTGAAGAAAGCCGAGGGCAGACTGATCCCTCGCCGATGTGGTCCGGCGTTCCGCTCCGAGTGAGCGGCCCGCCTGCGCCGGCCACAAAATAACCTGGAATCCGTGCGGTCCGCGCCTCGGGCCATCGCATGGATCTGCGACCGCCAGGCCGAGGACGGTCCGTGAGCATGATCGATGTATGCTCGCGCGAAAGTCCACTCGCTTGCAGGTAAGTTCAGAAAGGAGACTTCTTATGACATACACGAGCCAGGATCGCAACTTGCGCGGGCCGCATGAGCATGAGCATCGTGACGGCCTGGCCTGGCTGCGGGCCACGGATGACTCCGCGCCTGCGTTCCGCCGCCTGCGCATCACGTGGCGGCTGGTTCTCGCCACATCCGCGAGTGTGTTGTGGAAGGGTGTTCTGGTTGTGGCGATCGTGGCCCTGGCGGTGGCTGGGATTCGGTTGGACCTTCACGCGCCGAGCCTGGCTTCCAGAGAGCCGTCGGGCTCGGGCCTTGTCGTGAGAAGCGAGGTCGCTGTCATCTGGTTGCCTCAAATTCTCCGGGAGCTGGCGCGGGGCCAGGCCGGTCGCAAGTTGAACACGTCCCACGCGGAACTAAAAGCCCAGCTCGAGCGCGGAGGATGGCGTGACGCCTGGTACGCGGTTTCCTACCGATCGTGGCTTCAGAGCGGGGAGATTTCCAGGGTCACGCATTTGAGGCGAATGAGCGAGTCCATCAATCACGCCGAGGAGCTTGGGCTGGCGCTGGCCGCGGCTGCTGGCAGCCCGCCCCTGGTCGATCGCGTGGATTACTCCCATGCGTCGATCGAGCTGATCCCAGACGCCATGCGCACGGTCGACCCGCGCGAGGCACTTGCCCACTTGATGGTGATCCCGGCGGGAGACGACGAATCCCCGCCAGTGGCAGCCACTGTTGCTCCCTAGGTTCTCGGGACACCGGCCCAGGCATGGCCCTGGTTGTGAGGGGCTCAGGAGCGAATCTGTATCGCGCTTGAGCTACTCATTTCGCACGGGGAAACTTGCTCTCGATCAAATTGGAATGATCGGCTACCTTCACCGTGAATATTGACCCCTTTGAGTCCCGCATTCGCTAGCCGGAAGGAGTGCAAGCGATGAAGAAGTCTCATGGATTGGTACTGGCCGCGGCGGTGGTGATCGTCTTTTCGGGTGCTCTGGTGCGGGGGCAGCAGGAAGGCGTGGCGGGCAAGGCCGCCGAGAAGCTCGACGAATTCGGCCGTGCAGTCAGGCGTGGGCTTGAAAACGCCGGTGAATCGGTGCGTGAGGGATTTGCCCGATCCCGCGACATGGTGCTTGGGATGGGCGTGCTTGCCCGGGTCTACAGCCGCCTGCACTGGGATAAGACGCTGAATAGCAGCAATATTGTGCTCCGGGCTGACGGCGGCGCGATCACCGTTCGCGGCATGGTTCCAGACGAGGCCGCGCGGAAGCGGGCGATCGCCCTCACTGCCGACACCGTGGGTGTAACGCGCGTGATCGACCAGATGACGACTCCTGAACCATCCATCGACGAACCGCAGCCGAAGGTCCGCGCTCGCGGACGTTAAGGTCCAGAGACACAGTGGCTCACTGATCTACGTCTTTGCCATGAGGCGCGGCGGCCCGTCGTTCGCCCCACGCGAACAGCCCGCGCCTCAATTTTTGCGCCTGGAATCGATCCCAGGCTTCGCAGGTTTAGCACGCGGGGTTCTGCCGGCTCGATTGGCGAGATTCTTCATCCCAGCATCGCCCAAAAGCCCCTGCGCCATCTTGCCGAGAGGAGAATCCAGCAACCGCCCATACACGGCCAGGTCGGCCGCGGGATCGTCGAGGTTCTCGGATCCCTCTCCGATCCCCTTGGCTTCCCGATTGGAGCGATAGAGCACGTCCAGCGTGTCTTCACGCAGGGAGATCGGGCAGATCAACCTGTCCGCACAGAGCTTCTCGGAGAGCAGCGACGCCAGGGCTTTGTCGAGGATGCCGGCGTCCAGGCTGTTCAGGATGGTTGGGAGGAAGAGCTCTTCCCCGTATACGCTGGCGACCTCCTGTTCCGAGATGAACCCCGCACGGATGAGCGTGACCTCTGGCAACACCCCCGGCTTGGCGCGCTGGAGCGTCTCTTCGATCTCCGTCAGCCGTTTCGGTTCAAACCAGTTCCTGCGTCCCAGCAGCTCCAGAATGAGCGGTTGGACCGTCGACTGAGCGAACGATGTGGCCATCAGTGAACGCCTGATTCGGCAACCGAAAGGGCCGTGTTTCGAAGAACCAACACCCGCCTCCTGGAGCGGAGCCGAGCGCGGCAGTTTCACTTGTTAGCACGCATGGTAGCCAGGGCCCCCCGCGCGCTCCGTCCTTCGTCTCGATCCTAGAACACGTCGTCATGAACCCGCACAGCTTCCTCTGGAAGGCGCGTGAACAACGTCGCAACACTCCTGGCAATCATGTGTTAGTAATGAATCCAACTGGAGTTGCGTCGACTGATATCGTGGCCTTCAGCGAGTTCTGGTTGTTTTGTGGCCGCAGTGCTGCGTGCGAGCATGCGCCCTGATGAGATCGGGACGTTGAGTGTTGTCGGAGAATCTTGCGAGAATCGGGACGGGTTTGGGCGCAACTTGCGGGATGCATCCACGGGATGTGTTGTACACGTGGTGAAGCCGAAGCCGGTGGGCAAGGGGGCCGTGATCGGTTATGATCGGCTACCCGCCGGCCGATGAAAGCACGAGGAACGCGTTGCGGCGGTCCGTGGGACAGGGAGGTCGCGACGTACGATTTTTTTGCTTGGGATCAACGGTTGAGGCGTCTTAGATGATGACTGGAATCCTGGGATGGGCCCTGGCCCTCGTCTTGCATCCTCCGGAGGAGCGCGAGATGAGTGAGCAGATGGTACCGGCCGGTTTCAAGGGAAACTTCTGGGGGCCCGAGGCGACCAAGGCACGGCACGAAGGACGCATGTCGCCGATCGTGGCGACGCAATACATGGCCCAGTGGGATCGCTGGGGCCGCAAGGTCCTGCGTGAGGGGGATATCCTGTTTCGCCTGGGGGATGCCCGGGTGGGCCACGGCTACTTCCCGATGAGCCGCTTTCTGGCGAACGCCAGTAACAGCAAGTTCTCGCATACCGGCATCGTGGCAATTGAGCGAGAAGGCCCGGTTGTCTACGACACCACACGCACGGGGGTGGCGCGGCAGCCGTTTTGCGTTTGGATCCTCGATAACGTGGGATCGATCGGCGTGAAGCGGCTCAAGCCTGAATACCGCAGCGCGATTCCCAAGGTCGTCGCCTATTGCCGAGACGTGTTCGAGAAGCAACTGCCTTTCGATTACGAACTTTCGCCGGACGACCGGGGGCTTTACTGCGTCGAGATGACCGAGAAGGCATTCCGCTCCGCGGGGCTTGAGCTTTCGAAGCCGATCCGGCTTGGCGACATGGAACGGGCATCGGAATTCCCGCTTCCCATGTTCGGGCTGCAATTGGCTTCTCGGTATGCACTTAAGGAGCCCTTGACGTTCGACTCCCTGGTCTTTTTTCCGGGCAATGAGAATCACGGCGTGTGGTCGGCCAAGCAACTCATGACCATTGTCCCGCCGACATTCGCCCCGGGGCATCCCGCTGTCACGCTGGGGGTTCCGAGCACGAAAATTGCCCGCGAAGAGGGAACTCGCACCGCGCGCCCGCCTGCCTCGTCCAATTCGAATCAGGCGAATGCCAACGTGCGTCAAACGGCTTCCTGAGCTTCACCGAGCACGAATTCTTGATCAACCAGCCATTCGAGCGCCCCGGTCGGCCGTAACAACGCGGCTGACCGCGGGCGCTTTGTGTGTTTATACGCCAGCGCATCGTTTTACGGTTGAGCCCTCGCCTTCGCGTTTGCCTTAATCAGCGCCATTGCTGGTTTAGGACTGTCGCCAGAGTGCACATCAATTCCTGCGCCCTTCACGTCAGCCTCAAAACAGCAGTGCGGAAAACCTGTTGATTCTCGGGTAGCATGCGGCGGCCTGGTGCTTTGGGTGGCTGTCTCGCACGCGAACGCTGGGACGATGGAAATGGACGCCGCTGGCCGCGCTGAGAAGGCGCGGGCATTGGGAGGCGTCACGGGGCGTAACGATTGGGATGTTCGCGAGAACCCGCAGTCCTTGCGCAGTCCAACCGGGCCAACGAGAAATCCAGAGGTTCTTGATTCAAGTCACGCCAATGTGCGTTAGATTCATGGTGAGAAGAACCAGGAACGGCGTCTGAACCTTCCGTCTTCCACCTTCCACGACTCACGCGAAGCACCACGGCAATTCCCGAGTCGATGAATCCGAAAAGCCGATGCGGGGCGGGTCTGAGCACCTGGCCGGCGGTTCGTGTTTGTATCGTGACCGGCTGTACGCCGGCGTTGAGGGGCCGACCTGGCACGAATGCACGCACTTGCTCGCGCTGCGTGCTCGTATCGGGGGCGCGGTCGAGGGCGTTGTTTCCGCGCCGAGGAAGCGAACCCAAGCGCGCCGGAAATCGAACCCAGGCGTGTCAAAAAATGATGCCACAACCGCTGCGCAAATCCGATTTCAAGATCGTCATAAAATAAAGTCAGAAAAGGAGAAACATCGATTACGAACCGAACCCATTGCGCCCGCGCGAACCGAACCCATTGCGCCCGCGCGAACCGAAGCCATTGCGCCCGCGCGAACCGAACCCATTGCGCGGAAAAAGCGATGCCAGGACCCCCCGCGCGGACCGAAGCCATTGCGCCCGCGCGGAGCGAACCAGACGCGCGGGAAGTGACTGTGTGATTCAGATGCCGCAGCGACGCGATCATGAGTCGGCTTCCGGCTGTGCGCGTCGAGCCGGAAAGGTGCTCCTTGACAATTGGGCGGTTTATGCCGCCGGGACGCATTTTTCTAGTTAGCCAGGGCTGCCCAGATTCGCGCCAGGAATGATGATCAAGCTGACAAGTACCTTCTGACGTCTCGAACCGAATGCGCGGAGGATTCTGGTTGGGCTGACGCTTCCGCGAGTGATTCTTCGACTACTCGCCGGGATTTTACCTTGACCGGGCGCGAGGGAGCGAGCATACTGCCGCAACCTTGAGGGATCTTAGCCGGGATGGAGTCCCGGCGCGGTCCGCGCCCGCTCGAGTCACGGAAGACGAGTTCATCGTGGATCACCTCGCGCAGAGCCTCGATCTCGCGACCAATTTCGCTCGCGTTCTCCTCGAACGCGTGTGTTTCCTCTCCCCCATGACTGACTGGCTTGTGCTGGAGCCTGGCCGCATGTTCGGCCTGCACGCGCCGAGACTCCGCGTCGTCGCGGTTGTGGCCGCGGCTCGTGAAACACCATCTCGGGGAGGCTGGGAGTGATGCTGATCACCAACGCATACCTGACGATCTTCGCGATTGCCATGACGGGCTGCGTGCTGACGACACCGTTCGTCACCTGGCTGGCGAATCAGGTCGGCGCGATCGATCGGCCGGACCAGTTTCGGCGAATCCACAAGGGTGCGGTGCCACGGCTGGGTGGGCTGGCTCTGGCTTTTGGCGTGCTCCTTGGCGTGCTCTTGCCGGTCGTTGTGGAATCGTGGCGGCTGGGGTCGATCGATCCCCTGGCAGCCGGGCGCAGACTTGGGCTTTTTGGCTCGGCCGCGCTGATCTTGATCGTCGGATTCGTGGACGATACCCGCTCACTCTCGCCCCGAATCAAGCTGCTGGGGCAGGCGCTCGCGGTGCTCTTGCTCTACGCCGGCGGCATCCGAATCCAGGCCGTGGAGATGTTCCATCTCGATCTCAATCTGGCTGCCGCGAGTTTGAACTTCCACCTTTTCGGTCATCCGGTGGTGATCGAACCGCTCACGCTCGTGGCCACGTTGTTCTGGTTCCTGGGCTGCATGAACGTCTGGAACCTGATCGACGGACTCGACGGCCTGGCTTCGGGCGTCGGGCTGCTGGTGAGTGGCACTTTGACTCTGGTGGCGATCCACAACGACAACTTCGAGGTTGCGGTCCTGGCGGTGGCGCTCGCCGGCAGTCTGGCTGGCTTCTTGCTTTACAACTGGCATCCGGCGTGCATTTTCCTGGGTGACAGCGGGAGTATGTTGATCGGATTACTCATTGGGACGATTGGGGTCGAGGGTTCGATGGAGGGGCCATCGGCGATCTCGATCCTGTTTCCGATCCTGGCGATGGGGTTGCCGATTTCCGACACGGCGATGGCGATCTTTCGGCGTTGGGTGCGGAACTTGCCGCTTTCGGCCGCGGACAGGCGCCACGTGCACCATATTCTGATTGGGTTGGGGCTTGGCCCGCGCAGGGCCGCGCTCTTGCTTTACTGTTTCTCGGGATTCCTCTGCGGCGCTGTGATGCTGGGCGTTGCGCTTCGCAATGAATATCTCACGGCTGTGCTGGGTGTCTCGGGCTGCCTGGTCTTCCTGCTGGTGGTGACGAGCCGGCGTGACGATCTCGCGAACCTGAGAGACGATTTGCATGATCGGCTTACGCGAGGGCGGCAGGAACGGGCGGCGGCCAAGCTCGCGTGGGACGCGATTCAACGGGTCGAGGTCGCGGCTACTGTGGAGGTTGCGCGTGAGATTGTGGAGAGCTCGGCCCGGCGCCTGGGCTGCGACCAGGTCTCGATTCAGGGGCCGAGCCATCCGGGCGATCCGGCCTGGGAATTCTGGCGCGAAGACGAGTGGGGCGCGGTGAGCCAGGGCTCGTCGGTGATCTTTCGGACAAATTGCGGCGCGAGCGGGGGGATCGCGGTGTTCCTGGGGATTCCCGACCAGGCTCCCTTCGCCGCCGACATCGTGTTCCGATACGCCCAAAGGCTTGTTCAAACGCTGGCAACGCGGGTCGAGCGCGACGTCGATCGTCAACCCGCGCCAGTGATCGAGGAAACGGCAACCGGCCCCGGCCTGCTCGATCGCGAGGCCCCGGCCACACACGTATGAACCTGACGCGAGCGATCGCTCGTGGAGACGACCATGGACGGCATTCCAGCTCATCGAGGAACCACAACGCCCGCCCCCATCCGGCAGGGACGCGACGCCCTGGCGCTCGAACCGCACGCGCAGCACCACGCCCACGTTGTGCCCAAGACGACGGGCGACTACATCTCGGCCCTCAGACGCAGAATCTGGATGGTCCTGAGCGTGGCCGTCCCGATCGCCGTCGGCGGCTCGATCCTTGTGCTCAAGATGCCCGCGGTCTACATGGCCAAGGCCGAGGTCGAGATTCGCCCGCCCGAAATTGATCCGCACCTCTCCACGCTCGTCGGCCGCGATGTCGGCCGTGAGACGGGTTCGGGCAGCCAGTTCGTCGCCAATCACCAGGTCTGGCTCAAGAGCGCCTGGCTGGCTCAGGCGGTGGTCACAGACCCTGCGATCTCCCCCCTCGTCAGCCATGTGGCCAACCCTGCCTTCGACCTTTTCAAGTCGCTCGCGGTGCTTCAGATTGGCAAGTCCACCACCTTCCAGGTGACGCTGGAAGGGACCGACCCCGTGCTCACCAAGACATTGCTCGAGCAGTTGCTTGCGGAGTTTCGCAAGCGCACTCGAGACGAGATCAGCGACAAGCTTGCCGCCGTGAAGTCGTACGCCCAGCAGGATCTGGTCAAGCTGCGGGATAGCCAGAAGCAGCTTGAGGACGAGATTGTGGGTACGCTTCAGAAAACGAAGCTCATCAGTGCGACCGGGCGGAGTCTGGCCGAAGAGCGGTACGTGATGAGCTCGAACATGATCGCGCAGAAGCAGTCGCGGCTGGGCGAGGTGGCGTATCAATTGCAGCTCGCCAAATTGTTCCCCAAGTTCGACATGGACGGGGGGGGCTCGCCGCGGCTGGAGAAGTTGGCCCAGCTCGAGGCGCAAGCGCGGCGGTATCGTTATCTGCTCGAAGACGCGCGTCACAACGTGCGCCAGTTCAATTCCGATCGCTCGGTTCGGCGGCTGGCGGAGCTGCTTGACGAGACGCTGGATGAGATTGAGACATTACGAAATGTCAAAACCGAGATGGCGTCGACGCCGACTGATCTGATCGTTGAGGAATTCAAGCGCGAGGTCGAGGCGGAGCGTGACGAGCACGAGAAGCTCCTGGGGGAGATGCAGGAAGCGGTGCCTGATCTGCAGAAGGTGCAGATGTTATTCGCGGATCGAGCGGAGCGCGCGAAGCAGGTGGCGCGGATGCAGGAGCGGATCACGGAGTTCGAGATTCTGGAGCAATCGCTGCTCGCGGGCGATCCGGTGCGGATTCCGCGGGAAGGAGTTGCCGAGCCGACAGCGCCTGTGAAGCCGAACCGGCCGCTGTTCATCGCGCTTGTGCTCTTTCTGAGCCTGGGTACGGGGGTCGGGCTGGTGTGCCTGCTTGAGCATGTGGATCGCACGGTTCGCGTGCCCGAGCACGTGACGCACGGGCTGGGCTTGCCGCTCCTGGGCGTTGTGCCCCGGATGCGCAGGACCGCGCTCACCCAGCGCGGGGGGCATCTCTGGGCGCGTGCCTTGCCAAATTCGCTGGAGGCCGATGCGTATCGCAACATTCGCGCGGGGCTTCTGGGCGTGGGTGACCGCCGCGATCCGATCGTCACCTTGCTGGTCACAAGCGCCCAGATCGGCGAGGGTAAGAGCACAACCTCGCTCAACCTGGCCGCCGCCTGTGCCAGCGCGGGCGAGCGCACGCTGCTGATCGATGTCGA
Organism: Planctomycetales bacterium; assembly: GCA_027451885.1. Lineage (GTDB taxonomy): Bacteria > Planctomycetota > Planctomycetia > Isosphaerales > Isosphaeraceae > JAKBAP01. Next base: position 39,847 of record DAIDHX010000157.1, on the reverse strand, counting down.
CCTGCGCAGGCCGAGCCTGGCGGAGGCCCTCATCGACGACGAGCCGCTCGAGGATGTGCACGGCCTCGTGGACGTGCTTCGCGGTGATCTGCCCTGGAACAGCACGGTGCGTCCGACGGATCTCGCGAACCTCGACTTCATGCCCGCCGGCGATCCGCGCGATGTGCCGATCGAAATCCTGGGCACACTTGAGCTCAAGGAGCTCTTGCTCGAGCTCGCGGGCTGTTACGACCGGGTCATTCTCGACGGGCCGGCGGTGCTCGGTCTGGCGGACTGCCGCGTGCTGGGCCGGCTGGTCGACGCGGCGGTCGTGGTGGTTCGATCCGGCTCGCACGAGCTGATGACCCTCCACCGCGCCAAGTCGATGCTCGAGATGTCGCGGGTATCGATCGCGGGAGTGGTGTTCAATGGCCTGACCGACGCGATGGACGACTGGGCGAGTTACGGTTACGAGCCGATGGGAGGTCTTGCCCTCGGGTCCGCGGTCGAGTCCCGTGAGGCGGAGCCGGCGGGGGCAGCGCAGGGCTGAGCACGCTCCACGATCGCAGCTTGCAAGGGAAGTCATCATGGGTATCAAACAGCAGGCAATACTGGCTTCAGACCGGGCGACGAGCGTGCTCGTGCCGCTGCTCGTTGTGGGCGGCGTGGCTGCGTTCGGCGGCGCGGTGTGGTGGTTCCGGCCGGCGGCGACCGTGATCGCGTTCCTGCTCGCGGCAATTCAGACGGCGCGGTTCCTGTTGACGGGGCAGGTGCTCGTGCTCAAAAGTCCGCTGGCGGCGTGCTGGCTGGCCGCGCTCGCGCTTGCGCTCTTTCAACTTGTTCCCCTGCCTGCTCGGTTGGCGGAGCTGATCTCGCCGCGGGCGCACGCGATTTACGCCCGGGGTGCTGTGCCCGAGCTTGTCGCGCGGGACAACCCTCGCATCGAAGCCGCGGAGCCTGCCTATAGCCGGTCGCCTGCCTCGCTTGATCGCTCCGCGACCCTGCGCTGGCTGGGAGCGGCCGCGGCGGCGCTTGCCGTCTTTTGGAGCGTTGCCCATTTCACCGACCGCTTACGCAGGCTCTATCTCGTGATGGGCTCGGTGATCGCCGCATTCTTGCTCAACGGCGCGGTTGGGATTGTGAATCTCTCCTGCGGCGTCGAGGGGATGTTCGGATTCGTGCACGCGGGAGGCGGGCAGATCTGGGCGCCGACGTACGACGATCTGCTCGATTCACCCACGGTGGCGATCTGGCGAACTCCCGAGACGAGCACGGAGTCGAACCAGCCGGGGATTGGCATTGTGCTTGCGCCTGAGCGTCCGCGGGCGCTCGGCACCATGATGGGCGGTCCCGGCGCTCTCCTGGCGCTCGGATCGCTGGCGCTGCCAGTCGCGCTTGCGGTGCTCTTGCACATGATCGCGCCGGGTGGCAGCCGCGAAAGCCTCACGACCCGCCTCCGGCAGACGAGGCGCGGCAGTCTGGTGGTTCTTACCACCGCGTTGCTCGTGCCCACCTGCTATCTGGTCGGATTCGCCGCGGGAACTGGCCTGTGCTGGGTCTTTATTACTATCTTGCTGGTGGTGGGCGTGCCGTCGTCGTTTGTGCCCGGATCGCGCCTCATCGCCCCCACGCTCACAGCGGTACTTACGCTGGCGATTCTGGTGGGCGCGGGGTCGTCCGGATACTGGTCGAGGTTAACCGGATCGCCGCCGCCCGTGCCGCAGGCATCGTTGGCCGAAGTCCGCGAGCTTGCTCCCGAGGCTCGCGCCGTGCTCGGCAATTTCCCACTCGTTGGGGTCGGCCTGGGAGGCTTCCCTGTGCTCCATCCGTATCTCAAAGCGCGGGACGACATCGCTGCCCCACGGGCGACGCTGCTGCAGTTTCTGCTCGAGTCAGGGCTTGCGGGGGCGATCATCCTGGCCGTGGCGGCGGGCTGGTGCCTGTGGCGATTGCCCTGGGCCTTGCGCAAGGTGGGCGCGACCGACTGGACTCTTGCTCAGGGATTGCTCGGCGCGGGGTTGGGATTTACGTTATGGACGGCCTTGCAATGGACTGTGGACCTTCCCGCCGTGGCGATTTCGGCAAGTGCCCTGCTGGGCGCAGGGAATCGATTTCTGGCCGGCGGTGTCGATCTCTTCGTGGACCGTGGGTAGCCTCGACCTCTCCGGGCCGAGAATCAAGGAGGACCGAATCCCACGATGAGTAAGCCTGCTTGTCTCCATATACAGGATCGAGCCTGGGGACCGATCCGGGTCGTGGAGATTCCGTGGCTCTCGGCACGGATTGGCGGCACCGCGCGCTGCGAGGTCCGGCTGCCGGACCCGAATCTTACCGCCGAGGTCTGCCGCCTTGAGCGCAGGCTGGGGGCATGGCGGCTCGTTTCGCTCGGCTCGGATGTCGAACTTGAGGTTGGCGGTAAGTCGATCACGGGCTGGGCGCTCATCGACTTCGATTTGCCCTTCCGCATTGGCACCTGTGTGCTCACGCTCAAGCGCGACCGCGCGAGCCTGCCGGACTGGGCGATGCATGGCCGTGCAATCCCCGCGCTTGAGGCCAATGATGTCTCGCGTGACAAGCACGCGGCGGCAAGTTCAGCGCCGCCGCCCGTTGCGAAACCCGCACGCCCGGCCGATGCTCAACCTGGCCGCTGGCGAGAATTCAATCCCGGGACTCATAAACGCGAGAAGATTGCTCGATACGCCAAGGCCAGACCGCCCCAGGCGCGCCGAACCATCGACGCCGATCGCCGCCTCGGGACCGCGGGATCGAAGCTCGAGCCCGCTCGCGTCCCTCCCGAAGTCAAGACCGCCCCGCATCTACGCCGGCCAGAACGGTTCGTGTCCGAGGTCGTGAATCAGCCTTCCGTCTGTCCACGCGAGCCGATCGGAAAGTCGGCTCCGATCGTTGCGTTCGCCCCGGCGGTTGTAGAAGCCAGCGCGAAACCGAGACTTGCCCTCGAACAGGCGGTTGCTTCTGATCCATCCGTCGAGCCTGCGCCCGCGGTTTGCAATCCTGACCCCGCGGTGCCGGAACCAACACTGCTGCACGATTCGATCCTGGAATCCCCATTGCTCGAGGAGATCGTGAGCGAGGCTGCTCGGATCGAAGCTTCTCCTCGAGAGCCTTCCCCGGTCGAGCCCAGGCCGGTCGAGGTTCGAGGCGTCGCGTCGTTGCCGGCTGAGCCGCCGTCGGAAGAGCCCTGGCCGCCGGAAAGTGTATGCCCTCCATCCGCGGCGGTCGAGGCGATGGGAGATGCAGCAAATCCTGATCCGGCTGCCGAGCCGCACGAGCCTGGCGGCTGTGCGCTCGAGGACGTTACCCCCAGGCTCGAGTGCGCAGCCGAGTTGCCACCGCCGCCGGCGTCGATCGATCCCTCGGTAGTGCTCGATGCGTTTGATGAAATCGTTATCAAAAGTCCGAATGCTGACGCGACCCTGGCTGATCCGACGTCGGATCCGCCCCGCCAGAGCGTGCGCGAGCGAATCCCTGCTCGCGAGCGTCACGACCGATCGGAATGGCCGTCGGTCCGCGAGGTGCTGGCGACACACAAGGCCCGGGCGGCGGCGGATCCGTCGCCCCGGCGGAAGCGATCGACCAAACGCGAGCGTCCCGCGGCGAAACCTGAGCGATCCAGTCCGAATCGTCGTCCCGCGGCCAGGATCACGGCGAGGCGGCCTTCCCCCACGGTCTCCACGCCCCCCGATGCCTGGAGATTGCCACTGTGGTTGGGAGCGCCGGCGCTGGTGCTCATGGTCTCCGCACTCGGATTCGCTGGCGGAGCCCTGTCGTTTGTCTGGGCGGCGGATTCGAGCGCGGCGGGAGTGGGCACAGCCTGGCTGCTGGCGCCGGCTGATGCGCGCAAGGGACCGCCGCCGCCCACGGCTCGACCCGCGGGAACGAGCTGGGTTGCCACCACGCCGCGGCACCTGGCGACTTACGCGGTCGCACTCGCTCAGAATCAGCGTGAAGCCGAAACAAACCCCCTCGAGCCGCTCGAGCAGGCGCTTGCGATCGCCCCCATCGACCCGGTCGCTCGGCTGGTGCGAGCGCGCTTCCGGGCACAGAGCCATGAGCCCGCGCTTGCTGAGGCGGATCTGGCCCTTTCGCGGGATTCGGTCGCGCTGGCCACATCGGCCCGGAGGCTGCTTGACGCCGGAAAGATCGACGAGGCGCGGGCCCTTTATCGCAGCGCGCTTGCCATGGCCGCCGAGCCGCACAGGGCCGGCGACGAGGCCCCTGAATTCAGCCAGGACCCGGACGTTGGGCATTTCCTGATTCCGGGCGAAGGCCGGATTCGACGCGTTCTTGAGGAGATGATCCAGGCAACTTCCTGGAAGTCAGTGGAATGGATCGAGCTCTTGCCCGAATCGGGGCTGGCGCGGGTCGCGGCGGCTCGGCTCCTGCTCGAGCAGGACCGCGAAGAAGCGATGCGTTTGCTCGAAACCATCGCAGCGAGCAAGCCAGGCCCGAACGCATCGTCCGCCGAGCTGGCCGCGCACGCCGAGGCGCTCGCTCTCGCGAGGCGCTTTCCTGAGGCGGAACACGCCTATCAAGCCGCAATCGAAGCCGAGCCCGTGGGCAAGGCTCGCAGGACGTACTGGTTCAATCTTGCCGATGTGGAGCTCCAGCTCGAGCACAGCGCGGAGCGGGACCGGGCGCTCAAATCGGCGATGGCAACAGCGGACGCCGATGCGATCACACGCAAGGCTGTCGCCGCGCGGCGACTGGGCTCGGCCCTCAATCAACGCGAGGCCGCGACTCTTCGATCGAATTGATTTCCAAGAGGTGATCCCGTGTCGCAAAGCCTAACTGCAACCCGCGAGATCGACTCGCTCGAAGCGGCGATGGAGAACGCCCTCGGCGATCGCCAGGCACGCACTTCCGTCGCTGCCATCGCAGCAACCATTGCACTCATCGCCCTCGTCTTTCGCGATAATCTGGCCCACTTCGTACAGGTTTGGAGCAATGACGAGAACTACAGCCATGGATTTCTGGTTCCGCTGATCAGCCTGTATTTTCTCCGCCAGGCAGCGCGCCAGGGTCCCACGCCCATTCGGGGCGGTGTGACGCTCGGCACGGTTCTGCTCGCGGTTGCACTGGCACTCATGCTCGTCACAATCCCGCTGCCCATTCCCTTCCTTGGCGACCTTGCTTTCCTGGTTGCGCTGATGGGCGCGTTCACGCTTCTGGGTGGGGCAGGCGCGCTGAAACGCTACTGGTTTGCAATCCTGTTTCTGGCGTTCATGATCCCGTTGCCGATCGCGCTTTACACCCGGATTGCTTCGCCGTTGCAGCTTCTGGCAAGTCAGGCAGCCTCAGGTATCATGAACGCAACCGGCGTGCCCGTACTGTGCGAGGGTAATCGGCTTACGCTCCCAGGGGGAGTTCAGCTTTTTGTGGCCGAGGCATGCAGCGGCATGCGGCAGCTCACCGGATTCCTGGCGCTGACCACGGCCATGGCCTACATGGGCGGCCGGCCCTGGTGGCACCGGTTGGCGATCCTGTCCTCGGCCTTGCCGATCGCGCTTTCGGCCAATATCCTCCGCATCGTCATGACCGGCTACATCACGCACTATTCAGGCTCGAAATACGCCAGCGGCGCCTACCACACGCTCGAGGGGCTGCTCATGATGGGCGTGGGCCTCGCACTCCTGAGTGTTGTCTGTTTCTTACTCGACCAGCTCAGGCCAGAAACACGCAGGGTCGCAACCGCCGGCGATTCCACGCGGATCGCCGTGAGCTCGGCGTAAGCAGCCGCTCGGGCCGAGCAATAAACAGGAACCAAGGCGAGTAACCCCCATGAAGACGATTCCCCGCCGAGCCTTGATCGCGTGCGTGCTGTTGCTAAGCGCACTGGCCTGCCAGCTTGTGCTTGGGCGCATGAACGAAACCGAGAGGCCGCCGCTCAAACGCCCGCTTAGCTCCATCCCGTTCGCCATCGGCGACTGGTCAGGCCAGGACGAAACTGTCGACCCCGACATTCTCGAGCGTTCCCAGGCGACCGACTACCTGAGCCGGGTGTATGAATGCCCGCGCTTCCGCGGCCGCAAGATGCGGCTCTGGATCAATTATTCTCGGAAAGGCGACAACCTAAGGCATACGCCCGAAATCTGCCTCCCCTCGGCTGGGCGGACGAAGATCGAATCACGCACCCGCGTGATCACGCTGGGCAGGCTCGCGGGCCGCGATCAGCTCGCCACTCTGCTCGCTTACGCGCGGGGCGATCTGGTCGAAAACGTGGGTTTCTGGTACTACATCTTTGGTGAAGGACGGCTGGAAAACTACGTGAGACGTTTGCCCATCACAAGCCGGAGCAGCCACGGACGGACCACCAGGGGGTCCTCGATTACGATCGAGGTCTTCTCGACGGGCGAGGATGATCCCGAGGGCAACGCGATGATTGATTTCGCCCGCGGCCTGCTGGCCGAGCTCGAGCCGATCCTCCCAGAGTCGCGTGCGGAATATTATATTCCTTAATATGTAGAATTGATTTCTCCATCAGCACTCATTCACGACGAGGCCACATGATTCGAGCGCTTATCACGGGCATCACCGGGCAGGATGGGTCGTATCTTGCTGAGTTCCTACTCGGCAAGCCGGAATATGAGGTTCACGGCCTCGTGCGCAGGTCGAGCAGCTTGAATCGCCAGCGTATCGACCACCTGCTTGCGCACGACCGTTCGCTCCAGGACCGGCTGTTTCTGCACTATGCCGACCTGGCGGATGCATCGAGCCTATCGATGGTCATGGATAAGGTCCGCCCGTACTAGGTGTACAACCTGGGAGCTCAGAGCCACGTGCGGGTTTCGTTCGACCAGCCCCTGTACACGGGAGACGTGGTCGGGCTGGGAACACTGCGTGTACTCGAGGCTGTGCGTCAGCTCAATTCCACCAAGCCTGTGAAATTCTACCAGGCGTCGAGCTCGGAGATGTTTGGATCCGCGCCCCCTCCGCAGAGTCTGGAGACGCCATTCCACCCACGCAGTCCCTATGCCTGCGCCAAGCTGTACGCCCACTGGCAAACGATCAACTATCGCGAGGCGTATGGGATGTTTGCGTGCTCGGGGGTGTTGTTCAATCACGAGAGTCCGCGGCGGGGCGAATCCTTCGTGACCCGCAAGGTGACGCTTGGTGCAGCGCGGATCAAGGAGGGACTGCAAAAGAAGCTCGTGATGGGTAATCTCGACGCCAAGCGTGACTGGGGCTTCGCCGGCGATTACGTGCGGGCGATGTGGCTCATGCTCCAGCATCACACTCCGGACGACTACGTGGTTGCGACCGGCGAGACCTACTCCGTCCGCGAGCTTCTCGAGTTGGCGTTTTCGCTTGTGGATCTCGACTATCACGAATTCGTGGAGTTCGACCAACGTTACACGCGGCCTTCGGAAGTCGACGTCTTGCTGGGCGATGCGTCGAAAGCGCGTAAAACTCTGGGATGGAAGCCCGAGGTCGACTTCCGCGGCCTGATCAAGATGATGGTGGAGCACGATCTCGAGCTTGCGCGGCGGGAGCGCTTCGCCGCCACGTATCGCAGGGATTGATCGCCTGCGAATCGGGTTTGCCTTCGACACGGACGACCGAGGCATCGATGAACAAGCAAGGGATGGATCGTTCGGTCTTGATCGCCTGCCCGGATTCCCGGCCGCCGGCGTACCAGGCCGCGGTGGGGCTTGGCCGGGCAGGATTGCTGGGCTCGTTCCTCACAGCGACCTATTACGATCCCGCTGGCAGAATGGCCCGGCTGGCGCGCAAACTGGCACCCCGCAGATTCGAGCGAGCGGAGCGCTTCTTGCTCCGCCGCCACGACGAGGAGATTCCTGGCCGTCTGGTGCGTTCGGTTCCCAGCTACGATCTGGCGTTGCGGGTGGAATCGAGGCTCGGCTCGCGCTGGCCGGCCGCCCGCAGGGCCCTCGCACGAGCGCGGACGGATCGCTTCGATGCGAGACTGGCTCGAACCATCGCAAGCCTGCGGCCTGATCTGCTACTTGCCTTCAGCGACGTGGCTTCCACGCACGCGCTTGCTGCGTGCCGATCGCGGGGGATCCCTTCCGTGCTTAGCATGGTCCATGGCGACGTGCGCGAGGAATGCCAGGTTCTCGAGCGTGAGGCCGAACGGGCGCCCGAGTTCCTGCCGATCTATCTGGGCGACACGCAACTCGATTCCGCCGAGCTCCGATGGCTGCACGATCGCAGGCTCCGCGAGATCGAGCTCGCCGATCGCATCGTGGTTCCCTCCACGCATATCGCAGAGACGATCATACGCCACGGCACGCCACGCGAGCGCGTGCGCGTCATTCCCTACGCAGCCGATTGCCGCAGGTTCCGCCCCGCGGCAAAGCGCTCACCAGGCTCGGAGTGCACATTCCTGTTTGCCGGCGGTGTCAGCCAGCGCAAGGGGATCGGTTACCTGCTCGAGGCCTGGCGCAAGGTGCGCAGGCCCGGCTGGAAATTGCAGCTTCTTGGCTCCCTGCCCCGCGCGCTTGGGCCGATCCGCTCCTACCTGGACGAGGTCGAACTGCTCGGCCAGGTCGCTCACGCCGAGATGCCGGCGCGAATGGCCGCGGCGGACGTCTTCGTCTTTCCTTCTCTCTTCGAGGGCTCGGCCGTCGTCACTTATGAGGCTCTCGCCTGCGGGCTCCCGCTCGTGGTGACCCCCCAGGCGGGCTCGGTTGTGCGCCATGGCAAGGAGGGGTTGCTTGTCCCAGCGGGGGATGTCGCCGCGCTCGCCGCGGCGATTGAGCGGCTCGGCCTTGATTTTGCTCTACGCAGCCAGATGGGCCAGGCAGCACGCGCACGGGCGCTCGAGTTCGACTGGCCCCGGTATCAACAGGCGCTTGTCGAAGTGATCGGCGAGCTGATCGATCCCGAGGTGGACGGGACTCGTATCGGGGCGGTAAACGCCCAGTCGCGGTGTATCGAAGTGGGAGTCTGACGCATCCGATCGCTCCGAGGATGAGTGCCGAGAGCACCAGAAGTCGAGCACAGCCATGGACGGGCCCATATATCCTTTCGCAACCGCCGGCCTGATCGTCGCCTACTTCCTGGCGCAGGTGGTGTTGCGCAAGTTCGACCCGTTTGCGCCAGTGTGGCTATTCCTTGTCGGCTACATCCAGATCTATGTAATTCAGGCGATTCGCTATCACGACTGGGGCGTGTCGGTGCGGGGCGAAACGCTCGTGGCTGAGGCCGACTGGCGGGCCCTCTGGGCGCTCGCCTGGTTTCTCGCCGTGTATCATGTTTGCCCAGGCCGACCGGCCGTGGGGATTTTGCCCAGTCCGCCCCGCGCCTGGTCACGTGGCGTGATCACCCTGCTCGCGCCTCCGCTTGTGATCTGGGGTCTGTTCTGTGCAGGGCTTGTGCTCAGGAACCCGAACGACCCGGCCACGCTCACAAGCGAAGCCTCGCTCATCACCAACTTCCCGTTTGTGATGATGGTCGCGGGAATCATGCTGATCGTTGCTGGGCAGCAGGCGAATACCCGGCGCACGCCCTTTCTCTTGGCAGGACTGGGGATCTCGTTTGCCTACGCCGCCATCTGGATGTTCAACGGCAAGCGATCGCACTCGCTCATCGCGGTGCTCGCCACGCTGTGCGCGTGGTATCTCACGCGGCGGAAACGCCCGAGCTGGGCTGTGCTCTGCAGCACCGCGTTCGTGGGTGCGCTTGTGGTTTCGATCGCCCTGGGCTGGAGAAACGATCGTTCGCATCCACGCTCCTTCGACGGCTTTATCTCGTTCGTGACCGAATTCGACGTGGCCCGCATTCTTACCAACCTGAACCTGGCTGACGCCGATGAATCCATCACGACCTACGAGACGGAAGAGTACGGCGGCTTCCTGCTCATGATGGATACGGTTCCTGAAAAGTCTGGCTACGACTACGGCGAAAGCTATCTGCGAGTCGTATCGACCTTCATCCCGCGGGTCATCTGGCCGTCCAAGCCGTATTACGGCCGGGCGGCGTGGATCAGCGCCTGGCAGGCTGGATCGGAGCTGGAGCGTGAAGACGACTTCACTGGCCCCGCCATCGGGTTACTGGGAGCGACCCAGCTCAACGGAGGAGCGATCGGCACGATCGTGGTGCTCGCGTGCGTTGCCTTCGGCCTCCGGCTGGCCTACGAGTACATGAAGCGCTATGCTGACGTGCCCTGGGTGCAATTCTGGTGGGCGATTTTTTATTACAACGCCTGGTTCATGGTTGTGTGTGACGACCCGCTTGTCTGGTTCTACTACAACTGGGGATTCACGACGTTCCCGCTCGTTGTGCTCATGTGGTGGGTCAATCGATTTGCATCGTCCTCGGCCAGCGTGGTAGGCCACGCGGCTCCCGGTGCGCCACTGCCCGCGTTGCGGGGCGCGGCGGCGCTTGCGCGGGGGCACGGGGCGCAGGGTGCATGAGCATGGAGCGCGATCCAATGAACAACTCAGCGATGTCGAAACCGCGCAAGATCGCGTTCAAACACAGACTCGGATTGCTCTCAACAAATGAACAAATAGACGTATGCCGTGGCCTGTTTGCGTATCTCGTCGTCGTCGCCCATGCGATCGAGGTTTCGTTTTCGATGCTGCCCAGCGAGCGCGCGCAGCTAGGAGCATTCGGGGGCGTGTTTGCGGCAGCGGCGGGAAGCGGTGTGTACTGGGTGATGGGCTTCTTCGTGATCAGTGGCTACTGCATTCAGCTTTCGGTGCAAAGAATGTGCGAGCGCGGGTCATTTCAGCCGGGGACGTATTTCATCGCGCGGGCGAGCCGGCTCTTGCCGCTCTATTACCTCGCGCTCGCGTTCGCGGTTGTGGTTGAGCTGTGGATTGCACCAGTTCGCCCCGCGAACTGGCCGCACGGCATCAATTACCAGGTGCTTGTGTGCCAGGTTCTGCTTTTGCAGAATCTCACGCAGACGTACGGATCGTTCTCGCCGTCCTGGAGCATCACCAACGAGGCGTTCTATTACGCCTTCTTTGGTGCGCTTGTCGTGGCGTCGTCGCGTATTCACAAGCGCCCGGAACGAGTGGGGCTCGTGGCGTGCGTGCTGCTGGGCTGGTCGATGTATTTTGTGTATCGATTCGCCTTGAAGTCGCCCGCATTTGGTGCCACGGCCCTTCTTTTTGGACTGGGCACGCACTGGTTCGCGGGCGCGATCATCGCTGCGCACCGCGACTTTCTGGCACGGAGCGCCCTGATCCAGATCGTGGCGCGCGCCTGGCCGTTGGTGCTTGCGGCGAGCATCGCCTGCAAGGCGCTTGTGCTTGCAAGGTACGAGCTCGTGCTGGCGGGTTCAGGCTTTGCATTTGCACTCATGCTCATTCGCTTTCTTGGGTGTGATACAGCTCGATCGGGTCATGCTCAGCCACCGGCAAGGGTGAAGGCTGTTGTCGAGGGGCTGGGATTGTCCAGCTATCCTACGTACCTGCTGCACGGGCCGATCCTGATGCTCGTTGGCTCGATGCTGATTCGCCTGGGGCTACCGCTTGGCTGGGTTGGCACGAGCCTGTTGCTCTCGGCGGCGGGCATCGCGTGCGGGATTCTGGGCGGCTATCTCCTTGAGGCGCCCATCATGGCCTGGAGGGCCGGCCTTCTTCGCAGGCTCAGCTCGGCCGGCGGCCGCGACGCCGTTGGCGGGCAGGCGCGGATCTCGTTCCCGGCGGCAGGATCATGACACGCATCGGTGAGGTTAGATTATGATTGTCTCCGCTTGCTTCACCAACTTCGGCCCCTATCACCTGGCCCGGCTGCGTGCGCTCGCCACCGCGCTTGGCGATCGTGGCGATCGGCTCGTTGCGATTGAGGTCGCCGGCAGTGAGCGTACCTATCCCTGGACGCGGGACCGCCGCGATGAGCCCTTCGAGTGGGTGACGCTTTTTCCGGATCGGGTTCTGGAGTCGCTCGATGCGCGCGACTGCACCCGAGCGATTGAGAACGCACTTGAGGAATATGAACCCGACGCCATCGCGGCAACGGGTTATGCACGACCGGAATCGATGGCTGCCGCGCGCTGGGGACGCAAGCGACGGTTGCCTGTCGTATTGATGTCAGAAAGCCAGGCGATCGATCGCCCGCGTGTGTGGTGGAAGGAGGCCGTCAAGCGGCGGCGAGTTGCGTTTTTTGATTCCGCGCTTGTGGGCGGGCCGTCGCATCGCGATTATCTGGTGCGCCTGGGCATGCGGGCCGAGCGCATCACGCCTGGGTACAACGCGGTCGACAATGCCTATTTCGAGCGTGAATCGGCGCGGTATCGCAACGATTCCGCCAGTCGCGCGGGGCTGCCGGATCGTCCCTATTTTCTCTGTGTGTGCCGCTTCGTGCCCGAGAAGAACCTCGAGCGCCTGGTGGCCGCGTATGCGCTCTACCGCGATTCGGCGCCCGCGGGTGCGGCGTGGGATCTCGTGCTCTGTGGCGGCGGACTGGGCGAGGCCGATCTCGAACGGTTGATCGCGCGCATGCCGGATCCCGAATCGATCCACCGTCCCGGATTTTTGCAAGTGGACGCCTTGCCAAGGTGGTATGCCTTTGCGAGCGCGTTTGTGCTTCCGAGCGTGTCTGAGCCCTGGGGCCTGGTGGCAAACGAGGCCGCGGCCTGCGGCTTACCGCTGCTGATTTCCACGCGGGCGGGATGCGCGGAGAGCCTTGTACCTGATCCGGCTGGGATGACGGGCGCGCGGTTCGATCCATTCGACGTCGCGGAGCTTGCCGCCCGGCTTGGCTGGCTGGCAACACTGTCTGAATCCGAGCGACAGGCGATGGGGGAACGTGCGGCGATGACCGTCGCACGCCTGGGCCCGGAACGCTTTGCCGCGGGAATGCTGGAGGCCGTCAGCCTGGCGGAGAGTGTGCGGTCGAGCAAGCGCACGAGAGAATCACGATTCCGGGTGCAACAAGGAGGTGTACGATGAGCGAGACAGCCACAAGCGCCATCCCCGTGCGCGAGACTCAGGCGCGTGATTCGGCTCGATTACGAAGGCGGAGCGGCGTGCTGCACATCTGCAACGGGCTTGATCCCGCGCGCGATGGCGGCATGGTGCCGAGTATTCTGGGCATGACGGGCGCGCTCAGAGACCTGGGTAGGAGCGTTGCGATTGCAACCACCACGCCCTCGAGGCTTACCCTCGAGGAGCGGACAGCGCTGCCGTGGCTCCATGACCCGGGCGTGGATCTCGACGCAATGGTCCGCTCTGCCGAGGTCGTGCATCTGCACGGGCTCTGGCAAACGCAAACGCGATCCTACGCCCGGGCAGCGCTGCGGGCGGGAACGCCATACCTGGTCGCTGCACATGGCATGGCCGATCCCTGGGCGCTACGGCAAAAGTACTGGAAAAAGCGTATCTATCTGTCACTCGTGGAAGCGCGTAACCTACGCTCCGCCGCTTGCCTGCACGCGCTTTCACGTCCAGAAATCGAGCACCTGCGCGACCTTGCTCCCTGGACGCCAATCGCATTTATCCCGAACGGGGTCGACCTCTCGCGTTATGATCACTTACCGCCGCGCACGGAGCTCGAGGCCAGCCATCCCGAGCTCGTAGGCAAGACGGTAATCCTTTTTTTCGGCCGGCTCCACGCCAAGAAGGGGCTGGACCTGCTCGCGCACGCCTTCGGCCGGGTTGCAGAACGCTATCGCGAGGCTCACTTACTGCTTGCGGGGATCGACGACGGCGCCTGGGCGCCTTTCAAGCAGGAAATCGAGTCCCAGGGGCTCCAGCAACGAATCACATACCTGGGGCATGTGCGTGGCGCGGATGCTCGCCGAGTATTCGCCGCGAGTGATTTCTTCGTGCTCCCCAGTTACAGCGAGGGCTTTAGCATGGCTGTGCTCGAAGCCATGGCTTGCGAGCGTGCCTGCCTCATCAGTTCGGCGTGCTACTTTCCCCAGGCCGTGGCAACAGGGGGCGCGATGGTTGTCGAACCCAGACCCGAGTCCGTTGCTCATGGCCTCGATCAAATGCTCGCCTGCACGGCTGCGGAACGAGCCGAGATGGGCCGGCGAGGGCGTAAGCTCATCGAGGATCAGTTCACCTGGGAACGCCAGGCCGAGCGTTTGTCACAGGTCTATGACTGGCTCGCCGGGGGTGGTCAACGCCCAGACTGCGTGACAGGGTAAGGGACGCGGATCGCGGGAATCGTCCTCGCAGGAGTAAACATAAATGGATCAGTACTCCAAGTTCGCCAGAGGATGCGGCCGGGCGCAGGTCAGTGTGATCGTGCCTGTCAGGAACGAGGCCGAGAATCTCAAACGCTGCTTGCCCGCGCTCACCTGGGCCGACGAGGTCTTCGTGGTCGATAGCCAGAGCACTGATGCCACTGCTCAGGTCGCGGCAGCCCTTGGCGCACGCGTTGTGCAGTTCCACTACTCGGGGGGTTACCCCAAGAAAAAGAACTGGGCGCTCGAGAACTTGCCCCTGCGGAACGAGTGGGTGCTCATCGTCGACGCGGACGAGGTCGTTCCACCGGAACTCGCGGCGGAGATCCGCGTCCGCATCGCTCGGGGCGAAGCAGAGGGCTACTATCTCAACTCACGCTACTATTTCCTGGGCAGGCGGATCCAGCATTGCGGCTATTCCGAATGCTGGAACCTACGCCTCTTCAAGCACCGGCTTGGACGCTACGAGAAGCTGGTCGATGGTACCGGCGGGCGCTCGGGCGACAACGAAGCCCACGAGCATGTCGAGCTCGTGGGCCGTGTGCTGCGGCTTGAGCATATGCTCGATCATTATGCTTATCCCACCATCGCGAGCTGGGTGGAAAAACACAACCGGTACGCGATCTGGGAGGCGGCGGTTCGGGATCAGATTCTCTCTGCTCCTATCCCCAGATCAATCGGGCGATCCAAAACGCTCAAGCGCAGGTTGAAGCAGCTTGCCGCCCGGCTTCCCCTGCGCCCGCTGGCGAGGTTTTTCTACGCTTATATTCTGCGGCTCGGTTTTCTTGACGGTAAGGCGGGGTTTTATTTCTGCGGCTTGCTGGCGTTTTATGATTTCCTGGCGGATGCGAATCATTTCGAGCAACAGCTCGCGGCCTCAGCAAATCAAGACGCCCGCTCCGGGCTTGCGACGTCCCTCGCCAGTGGGGGCGTGATCGATTCGTCGGCTAGGGTTGCACGCGCGACGTAGCGGAGACCAGCTTCGGAACCTGGCGTGTTTTTTTCTGCCCGAGCGGCCGTTCCGCGAGCGCTTCCTTGATATTGGCCACGCGCTCGAGCATCACGGCTGCCTCGTCTTTCCGGCCGAGCTTTTTGAGTTCGCCTGCCTCGAGCTCGAGTGTGTGCGCGAGCGCGGGTTGAGCCGACGGCCCCAGTTGCTGGAGAATCGCGGCCTCGCGCCTGAGCATCCATTCCGCATGCGTCGCGTCTCCTTTCTCAAGGTAAACCGCGGCGAGCTCGTCGAGCGTTTCGGTGGTGGCCGGGTGATTCGCACCCACAACTTCGTGCTGGAGATCGAGTGCCTGGGTGAGGAGCGGCAGCGCGGCGTCTGGCTTCTTGAGCTCACGCTCGATCAAGGCGAGGGTGAAGAGAGTCTGGAACATCGCTTCCTGCGTGACGCGCTTGTCGGCCTTGAAGACGTCGAGCGCCCATTTGCAGAGCGGCTCAGCCTGGGCGGCACGCTTTTCGAGGTAGAGAACCCAGGCAAGATCGCGGTAGCTTCGCGCAAGCAGGCGGCGGTGCGTGGACTCGAGCGGGCGGATGGCCTTGATTGCCAGCCCAAGGGCACGTTCCGCCTTTTCCAATTCACCCGCGTCGATCCAGCGCCAGGCGCGGGTGTTGTAGTAACTCCAGTCGGAGATCGCATAAACGGCCATCTCCTGAGCACTTGCACGCCATGGCGCCAGGAGTGCTGGGAGCGCGATCAGGATCATCCGAAAACGAAGTGTGCCTGGCATGGATGTGCCCCCCGAGTCCAGCACCGAACGGGCGCTCGCCCGGTTCGATCTTAACTCATTGACGCTGGGGGGCAAACCACGCGCTGGGGTTGCTCGAGAAGGATCAAACCGCTGTCTGCGTTTTCGTGGTGGTCGACGCCGACGACGTGCCTCCAGTGCTTGTCACGTTTGTGCTCGTCTGGGTCGAGGATGAAGCCCCCGAGCCCGAGGCCGTGGAAGAAGTCGACGTCGCGGCCGACGATCCGGACGTTGTCGCGCCCGTACTCGAACCGTCGGTCGGCGACGTTGTGGAAGCCGTACTCGTGGTACCCGCCGATGCAGACGTCCCTGAACCGCCTGTCGTACTGGTGTCGGTGGTCGAGGACGCCGTTGAGGATGGCGTGCCCGAACCTGAGCTCGAAGCAGGTGTGCTCGAAGAAGCCGTTGTCGATGTGGTGGACGATGTCGGAGTGCTCGAGCCAGAGGTCGTCGTCGTCGCCGAGGATGGCGGCGTGGAAGACGCGGTTGTCGTGGAGGATGTGGACGACGACGCGCTCGGCGATGAAGACGCCGTACTGGTACTCGACGAGGCGGGTGTGCTGGTGCTCGACGCCGTCGAAGCGCCACTGGAGGTTGGGGAAGACGTGGCAGTCGAGGTCGTGTTGCCAGAGCTCGAGCCAGCATTGGCCGCACTCGACGAACTGCTGGCGCTCGCCGTCGTGGTGCTTGCTGCGCCCGTGGCGGGCGTTGACGACGCAGTCGTGGTCGTCGACGGGCTTGTGCTCGCTGACGAGGGATTGGTCGAAGTACTCGCGCCCTGAGAGGAGGACGCGCTCGACGACGTGGTGGTCGTCGTCCCCGAGCCGGTCGATGACGTGGAGCCGGAGGTGAGCGCTGGATCAATCGAAACCGTCCACCATTGCGTGTTGTTAATGGGCGTGGCGGAGCCCGTTGATGTCGAACCGGCGGTGGAAGTGCTCGTGCCTGCCGGCGGCGTGGTCTGTGTGGTCGTCGACCCCGTAACGGTGGGTTGGACGTTGATCGTGGGCTGAATTGAGATGTTCGGCTGGACCGAGATCATGGGAGCGGCCGCGGGGCTGGGCGTGCTGCTCACCGCCGCGAGCTCTGCAAGAAGTCTGCGTTCCCTGCGGTTCATGGGATGAGCATGGCCGCGCATGTGATGCATCTCCGCCGCTCGATGCGCCAGCCGCCGCGCAAGGGCCATCTCGTGGGCCAGGGCACGCTCGCCAAACATCGAGAGCAACTCGCGCGTCTCGAGCGACTCCACGGTCGCCGAAAGCTCCACTTTGCGACGCCTGTGCTCGAAATGACCGCCAACTCGAATCCGTCGGTCCCGGATCGACATGGCCCCTCCTGGGCAAAAACCGCGGCGTCTCCTGCACGACACGCCAGCACTTACCAGTAAAACCGGCAGAATCGGCAGAGCCAGACGCTTGGTTCCTCTTCATCGGTCAGGACCTGGCAAAACTTGATGACAAATGCTTCGGAATTCCTTCGAGAAAGACGATTGTCACGAATGGGTTATATGGGAGGTGTGGGTGTCTTTTGCGTTCACAGGTATTGGGCCGAGTGGCACCTGGTTTTCGGGTTCCAGGAGGTTTCGGTAGAGTGCGGCGAGCTGGTCGGCTTCGGTTTCGGGATTGAACTGGGATCGAGCGAGTTCCTGTGCGTTCTCTCCGAGTCGTCTGGCGAGATTTGGGTCGTTCAGAAGCTCGGCGATGCCTTCAGCGAGCTGCGACACAGCGCCCATGGGGACCAGGAGTCCTGTGCGTCTGTGTTCGAGAACCGCGGGGATGGTCTGCGTGGCCGCCGCGACCGTGGGAACACCGTGCGCGAGAGCATGTACGAGCTCGATGCTAGGCGAATCCAGGCCGCCGGGATCGCAGAAGACGTCGAGGACTCGAGGAAGCTGCCGGGCGGACGCGGGATGATCGACGAACGTCACCCGACTGCTGAGGCCCAGATCGTCCAGCAACCCACGGAGTGCGGAAAGCTGAGTGCCGGAGCCCGCGATGACGAACTCGGCGTCGAATCCGCGGTCGAGGATCGCCCGGGCGGCGTTCAGGAAGGTTTCGATCCCGAGCTCGCTCGTGAGGATCGTACCGATGACTCTGGCCCGATTGGGGTTGGGCTGAGGAGGACCGGATCCCTGGATCTCGATCCCTGGAGGGATGACAGTGATCAGTTCGGTGGGAACTCCCAGTCGGTCGACGAGTGCAAAGCCGAGCCGCTCGCCGGAGACGACAAGCCGTTTGCAAAGCGTGTGGGAAATCCGCAAGCCTTCATCCAGAACGGAGAAGCTACTTACGCCCTGGAGATATGGGATGCCTGCGATCTCGGCGAGTTCGAGTCCAATCTGGCTGAGGTTCTGGTCAATGACATGAAGCAGGCACGGGCGCTGAGAATAGGTTTCCCTCCAGAGCCTGCGGAGCAGAAACGGGCGCAAGAACCAGGTTTTGAGGAGAGGCGCAGCATGAATGCGAGGTGAATCGGCACCCAGGCTTGCCCCAGGGCAGAGCAAGCGGCCGCTTATCCCCCGGGCCTCGAGCCGATCGAGCAAGGCCAGAAGCGCACGGGCACCTAATCCCGCTTCTGGTCGGTGAGCCAGGAGCAGAACGTCCGGCCGAGCGCCGATCATCGCCAATGGCGGCCGGGGATCATCCCGGACGCCCGGCAACATGCCTCAACCCGCCGTTTGCGATGGACTTGCCACATGCGAGGAGCCGTTGGAATTCGGTAGTCGCTCTGATTATAATCCATCCTTCATGGCACCGCACCCCTGATCGGACCGCTGGGAGGTTGAGCGCCCCGCATGAATGCACCCTTGACGTCGTCCCCCTCGACCCCCATCCCCGAACTCGCGGTCCTGGTGAATCGTTTGCTCGAAAACGTGGGCTCGGTGGTGCTTGGCAAGGCGGATGTGATTCGCCTGGCTGTCGCCGCACTGCTGGCAGAGGGGCATGTTCTCATTGAGGACGTGCCAGGTGTTGGCAAGACTCTCCTGGCTCGCGCTCTGGCCGCCAGCATTGACTGTGGCTTCCGTCGCATCCAGTTCACGCCCGACCTGCTCCCCTCCGACATTCTGGGTTCGAGCATCTATCACTCGCCCACCGGTGAATTCGTGTTCAAGCCGGGCCCACTCTTTTCGAACGTGATCCTGGCTGACGAGATTAATCGCACCACGCCCCGCACTCAGAGCGCTCTGCTGGAGGCGATGAGTGATCGCCAGGTCTCTATTGAGGGCAAGACCTACGAGCTCGCGCCGCCCTTCATTGTGCTCGCAACCCAGAACCCATTTGAGTACGAAGGGACATACGTGCTGCCGGAGAGCCAGCTTGATCGATTCATGATCCGGCTCTCGATGGGCTATCCGCCACGCGAGGAAGAACGTCGTGTGCTTTCCACGCACCGAGACGGCGAGCCGGTCGAGGCGCTCGAAGCGGTTCTTACTGCCGACGAAGTGTTGAGCCTCCAGCGCGCGGTGCGGACGGTACGGGTGAAGGACTCGATCAGCGAGTACATGCTTCAGGTTGTGGACGCAACTCGGAAGCGAGAGGATCTGCACGTGGGCGTGAGCACTCGGGGAGCTCTCATGCTTTATCGGGCCGCCCAGAGTGTCGCGCTCTTATCCGGCCGCGATTATGTGATCCCAGATGACGTCAAGGAGCTCTTTGTGCCGGTTCTGGCCCACCGCGTGGTTGGTAAGTCGTTTTTGCAGGCCGGCGAATTTGGCGCAGCCGAGCTGATCATTCGCGACGTGGTTGACCGGGTTCCCACGCCGGCTTGACCGAAGCGCTTCCGTGGTGAGCCAGGGTATCGAGGAGGCGGGATCTTGGTGGGCTCGAACGCAGCACGAAAGCCGCCCGCGCAGGGCGGCCGATTTTTGCGCGCAACCGGCCGGATCCTCTCAGCGATCTGGCCCGCCGAACGCTCTTTCCCCACGCGCGAGGGGATGTATTACGTGGGGGTAAGCCTCGCGCTGCTCTTCGCCGGCCTGTACCAGCAGGTCAACCTGATTCTGCTGGTGTTCACGCTGACGGCTGGGCCGCTTTTGGCTTCGGTTTTTGGCGGCCGGTCGATGCTCAGGCGGCTCACGGTCACCCGCAGGCTGCCCAGGTATGTTTTTTCAGGCGACCCACTTTCGATTGACTATACCATTGAGAATGGCCGCCGCTGGCATGCCTCGCTGGCGGTGTTTCTGGAGGATTCCCTGGGTCCGCTCGACCGCGCGGTTTCGGGGACGTCTGGGGTGGCGCCACGGGGCTTTTTCCCACGGATCGCCGGCCGGGCTCGGGGGCGGATTCGGTGGGAGTGCACAGCCCCGAAGCGAGGCCGTTATGAATTCCGCGATCTCGAACTGGGCACACGCTCTCCCTTTGGGATCGTCGAGCACCGGGTGACGATCCCGCTTGCCGGCGATTTGACCGTTTATCCCCGGGTAGGACGACTTACGCGGCGATGGCACCAGCTCCAACGGCAATCGGCTGAGAACCGCCGCGGCGCCCGCCACGATCGCTCTGCGCAGCAGATCGAATACCATGGCCTGCGCGACTATCGCGCCTGCGATAGCCCCCGCTGGATCCACTGGCGTACATCCGCCCGCCGCGGCGAGCTCATTGTCAAGGAATTCGAGCAGCAGAACGAGCAGGATCTGGCGCTCCTTGTCGACCCCTGGCTGCCGCGTGCCAAGGCGACTCCAGAGCAGCGCGAGGCCGTGGAGCAAGTCATTTCGTTCGCGTCGACGGTCTGTCTCGAGACCTGCCGGCACTCGTCGCGCAGGCTCGTGATGGGTTGGACTGGCCCGACCCCGGGCGCCTGGAATGGACCGGCCTCGGTAAAGCTGTTGCACGAATTGCTCGAGCAGCTTGCCGTGCTGAGGCCAGCCAGCGAAGGGGGTCTCGCCGAGCTCTTTGACGTCATGCCACCGGCGATGCTTCGCGACGCAGTGCTCGTGGTCGTCTCGACGCGGGCGATCAACCTGGCCGAGGAGGCTGAACGCTCCGTGCGTCTCTCCGGCGGATCGGCGCGCGGATTTCTCGGCCGCGTGCTGCTGCTCAATGCCTCCTCCGGCGATCTCGACGGCTACTTTCAGCTCGACCCCGCAAGCCCCGTGGATCTGGGACGCCAGCGCGGGCCGGCCGTGGATTCGTCGCGCCCAGCCGGGGAATCGCGCAGGTCCAGGCATTCTGGGGATGACGAGCCCTCGCTCGACGGCCAGCAGGCAGGAGCCAGCCGTCCATGAACAGCCGCTTTGTCTATCGCGCTAGCTTCTACGCGATGCTTCTCGTCAGCGCGCTTGTGCTGAGTGGTCAAGCGGCCTCGCTCCGTGAAGGCGCGCTTTACCCGATCCTGGTCACCGCGGGGGGCGCCGCCGCCCTGCTGCTCGTCGACCACTACCGCGTTCTCGCCCTGCCCCGCAGGCTGGCCGATGTGCTTGCCCTCTGCACGCTTGGCTACTTTTACTTCGAATATCGAGCCGACGACGCCGAGCTTCCCCGCGCGCTTGGCCACTGGCTTACCCATCTCCAGCTCATCAAGTATTTCTTGCCCAAGAATAATCGCGACGACTGGGTGCTGTTTCTCCTCGGGCTTACCGAAGTTCTCATCGGCTCCGTCGTCAATGAGAGCGACGAGATCGGCGGCTGGATCTTCCTGTGGGCCATGCTGGCCGTGTGGGTGCTCGGGCAGTTCTTCCTCCAGCGCGAGGCGCGGCGGGCGCAGGCAGTCCTTGAGCCAGGCGCGGATGAAGCCGCCGCGGGCGATCTTTACACCGGGCTCTACGATCTCCCCTACGCCTTCGACACGTTCCGAGTGATGATCTCGACGCTGGCGCTCGGCGGACTGATCTTTTTGGCGTTGCCGCGGCAAGCAGGCGCGGGCCGCAATCAGGGCGGGAGCACGTTCTCGAGGCACCTCACCGGGTTCGATGATGAGGTCAAGCTGGGCCAGCTTGGCGAGATCCTCGAGAACGACTCGGTGGTGATGACCGTGGAGCTCAGCGACGCGGAGGGGCGGACGATCCATCCCGAGGATGACCTGCTTTTCCGCGGCGCGACCATGATTCTCTACGACAAGACGCGCTGGCGGCGGCAGCCGCATCGGCCGCAGCAAACGGTGGTGAGCTTTCCGGCGGTGAATCGTGTACCCGCCCGGCGGCTCATCAACCAAAAGATCAAGCTTGAGCCCAACGACTCCGCGACCGTGTTCGCGATCAGGCCGGTGGTCGACGTCGATAGCGAGGGCCGGCTTCCACCCAACCTGAACCCGCTCGACGGCACGCTCTTTCGCCCCGACTCGCGCGGGGGAGCGTACGATTACGAGGTCGTCTCCGACGCCGATCCCGATGCGCCTCAAATGGGCGAGGAATTCCCCAGCGACTTCCGCCGGGAAGAGATGCTCTCGCTGCCACGGAAGCTCAAGCAGGCGCTCCGCGCGATTGCCTTGCCGGTCGTGAAGGGGATTCCGGCGGATGGTGTGAAGGCGAATGTTGCCCGCGCCCGGGCGCTTGAACGCTTCCTGCGCGAGTCCGGCGAGTTCAGCTACAGCCTCAAGATGGATGTAGTCGATCCTGATCTTGATCCAGTCGAGGACTTTCTCAAGAACCGCCGCAAGGGGCATTGCGAGTATTTCGCCAGCGCACTCGCGCTTTTACTGCGCTCGATCGACATCCCTTCACGCATGGTGAACGGCTTCAAGGGGGGCGACTGGAACGAGATCACCCAGACGCTCAACGTGCGCCAAAAGCACGCCCATAGCTGGGTCGAAGCCTATGTCGGCGGGACTGGGCGGGGCGAGCGCGCACCCCTGTGGCTGACGCTCGATCCCACGCCCGTCGCGGGTCGTAACGAATCCATCGCCCAGGTCGGCGGCGTGGCAGGCCAGTTCCGCTCGATCACAGATGTGTTTCGTCATGTCTGGATCTTTTACATCGTCGGCTACGACGGTGATCGCCAGGAGCGGATCCTCTACCACCCGATGATCGACCTGGCACGCGAACTGCGCAATCAGTACGCCCGGCTCGGGCGGCTCATCCGAGGCATTTTCGCCTCGCTCTTCCAGTTCAGGGACCTGAGCTCGCTCATCAGTGTTCGCGGGTTCCTGGCCACGTTTACCCTGCTGGCTTCCCTGCTCGTGCTCGCCCGTCTCGTGCGCTGGATTTATGGGCTGATCGTGCGCTGGCTCAAGCTTTCGTCGGTCGACGAAGGGGGGGATAACCCCGGCGTGCTGTTCTATCGCCGCCTGGCGCAGTTGCTGGCTCGGTATCATCTCGAGCGCGGTCAAACGGAAACGCAGCGTGAATTCGCAGCGCGGGCCGCAATCTTTCTGGCAGCACGCGCGCCGGAAACCCGCACGCTCGTCGATGCGCCGAGGCAGGTGGTTGACGCCTTTTACCGTGTCTGGTTCGGCCAGCGCGAGCTTTCTCCGGAAGATCTTCAGGCTCTCGACAGGAAGCTGGACGAGCTCGAGGCAAGCCTCAAGACGCCATGACCTGATCTCGATCGACTCTCCCGCCGGCTCCCGGCACAAGCGGCCGGCCGCGGGAAGAGCGATCTTTCAAGGAATCGCCATCATGCAAGTTGGTATCGTCGGCTTTGCCGGCAGCGGCAAAAGCATCCTCTTTGAGCTCCTCACAGGCGCCCGGCCAGACCCCTCGCGCACACACTCCGGCCAGGTCGGCGTGGCGGTGTTGCATGACCCCCGGCTCGATTTTCTGGCCGAGTTGCATCATCCCAGGAAAATCACCCCGGCAACGGTTGAGTTCCTGGATACGCCCGGACTCTTGCAGAACGCCCAGTCCGAAAACGCCCAGCGGCTGGGTCTCATTCGTGAAGGCGATGCACTCCTGATTCTGCTCAACGGCTTTTCCGGGGGCGATCCCGTCTCCGAGCTCAACCGCTTCGGCGAGGAAATGCTTTTCGCCGACCTGCTTGTGATCACCAATCGGGTGGAGCGGCTTGAGGCTTCGGTCAAGAAGCCCCGGCCCGATCGCGAGCAGCAGCTCAAGGAGCTTGAGCTCGTCAAGCGCGCCCTGGCTGCGCTCGAATCAGGCGCGACGATCGCGTCGCTCGAGCTCACCGCCGATGAGAAAAAACCGATGCGGTCCTTCGGCCTCCTCACGGATAAGCCGCGGGTCGTGGTCCTGAATGCACCGCAAGGAACCGAGCCGCCAGCCGGACTCAATCCCGCCGCAGTTCTCGACGTCAAGCTTGAGCTTGAACTCGCCGGGCTCGAGCCTGGCGAACGCGCGGCGTTCATGGCCGATCTGGGCGTCACAGAGCTCCACCGCGACCACATCATCCGCCTGGCCTATGACGCCGTCGGAATGATCACCTTCTTCACGGCCGGTGAACCCGAAGTCCGCGGCTGGAATCTCGAACGAGGCGCAACCGCCGTCGAGGCCGCCGGCAAGATCCACACCGATCTCGCCAAGGGGTTTGTGCGGGCCGAGGTCGCCGCTTTCGACGAGATCAAGGCCGCCGGCACACTCAAAGAAATCAAGGCCAGGAAGATCGAACGTCTCGAGGGCAAAAACTACATCGTCAAGGACGGCGACGTGGTCTATTTCCGAAGCGCTGTCTGACCGCTCCCGCTCGCATGTGGATGCCTCATTCGGGATTACTCCTTCTTAATATGGCGAGCTTGCGATCGTTGACCGCGCATTGAATCAAACTTCAATTCATGTCGCGCGCTCGAACTGGTCGAAAGGCGAGCGGGAGAAAGAGCAGGTGAACCAGGTGCCTGGTTTGTGCGTAACGCTGAAGTCGGACCATGGGTTCACCACCGGTGCTGAGCTTGTCCCGGTCTGGAGCCAAGGTTAATATTAGGTGAAATACCGGACTTTGCGGTGGGATCTTTTCAGGAACTCTCGCCCATGCCTCGACTTGCACTTCGCCCGGTCGTTCTGATCGCGGTTCTGGCCTTGATGGCCGTCATCGTTGGGGCCCAGGCTCCCGCGGTGCAAAACGATGTGCAGGAGACGGCGCGCATCGTCGTCGATCTGCTCGAGCGCGAACATATGGCCAGGCCTGTCATCGACGACGAGACGGCCAAGCGCTGGTTCGACAACTACATCAAGGACCTCGATCCGGGCAAGTATTGCTTCTTGAAAAGCGATATCGAGGAGTTCCGCAAGGACATCTCGAAGATGGATGACGAGATTCGCGAGGGGAACATCGATTTCGCTCAGCGAATTTTCAACCGCTACCTCGAGCGTGAGACCGAGCGGTTCCAGAACCAGCTCGATCTGCTGGGGCAGAAGCAGGACTTTTCACTCGACGAGACGATGCCGGACGAGCCTGGAAAGCTTGACTTTCCCGCCGACAAGAAAGAGGCGATGGAGCGCACGCGCAAGAAGGTGAAGTTTGACCTGCTGTTTTCGAAGGTTGTCGAAGAGTTGAAGGACGCCGACGCCGTTCATAAGTGGACGGTGCGATATCGCGATCGGAATCGCCTGGCGCACCAGATCGACACCGAAGACATTTTGCAGATCTATCTCACGAGCCTGACCAAGACCTTCGACCCGCACTCGT
Organism: Planctomycetales bacterium; assembly: GCA_027451885.1. GTDB lineage: Bacteria > Planctomycetota > Planctomycetia > Isosphaerales > Isosphaeraceae > JAKBAP01. The sequence continues at coordinate 14,474 of DAIDHX010000157.1, read as the reverse complement.
CGTACCTGGGGCCGAAGGATCTGGAGGATATGCTTAATCAGCAGCTTCATCTTCAGCTTGAGGGCATCGGCGCGTCGCTGCGGTCGGAAGATGGTTACGCCGTCGTCAACGAGGTGATCCCCGACATGGCGGCCGACCGTGATGGTCGGCTCCAGCCCGAAGACAAGATCATCGGCATCCAGAAGGAAGACGGTGAGGAGATCGACCTGGTCGAAAAGGATCTCCGCGACGTGGTGCGATACATTCGCGGCCCGCGCGGGACCAAGGTCCGCCTGATCGTTCAGCCGGACGGGACCAAGGAACGGCGGATCTATGAGATCACTCGAGAACGGGTCGAGCTCAAGGAGCAGCATGCCAAGAGCAAGGTGCTCGAGGCCAAGCTGGACGACGGCAAGCCCTTCAAGATTGGGATCATCAGTCTGCCAGCTTTTTACGGCAACACGGTCGCGATTCTGCGTGGGGATCCCAATGCCGTGAGCGCCACGGCCGATTGCCGCAAGATGCTCAGGGAATTCAAGGAGCAGAACGTCGACGTTGTGCTGGTCGATTTGCGGGACAATGGCGGCGGATTGCTTGAGGAAGCCAAGACTCTCTCCGGGCTCTTCATTGACACCGGCCCCGTGGTCCAGGTGAAGCAGGTCCAGGGCGTGAAACCGCTTGAGGACGACAATCAAGGCGCAGAGTGGGAAGGTCCGCTTGTGGTCCTGATCAACAAGGCAAGCGCGAGCGCGTCTGAGATTTTTGCAGGCGTGATCAAGGATTATGGCCGCGGATTGATCATCGGCGATTCCAGTACCTTCGGCAAAGGCACGGTGCAAAGCATCGTGATGATCGCGGATCACGCACGGAGGGCGAACCGCCGCAATCAGCCCAATCGGGGCGCTCTCAAGCTCACGATCCAGCAGTTCTATCGCGCCAACGGCGATAGCACGCAGATCCACGGCGTCGCACCCCACATTCACATCAAGTCGCTCAACGACTATCGCGACTTCAACGAAGCGAAGATGGACTACGCGATCAAGTTCGACAAGGTCGACCCCCTGCCCCACGACAACTACAACCGGACTCCGGATGATCTGGTCGCGCGCCTGAACACGCTTTCTGAGGTCAGGCGTAAGAAAGATCCCAAGTTTCAGAAGCTCGACGAGCAGATCCAAAAGCTCATCGACGGCAAGAAGCGGCATTCGATCTCACTGAATGAGACCAAGTTCCGCAACGAGTTCGTGCTTGCCGACCCTGACGATCGCGTGGCCCAGGAAAAGGCCAAGCGTGAGAAGAAAAAGAAGAAGTTCACCGAGCGCGAAGTGTGGGCTTCCGACTTTTACAACGACGAGGTTGTGCGGATCGTGGCCGACTATCTCTCGCTCGGCTCGAAGGCGCTTGCCGCCGCTCCCGTGCGGGCGAAGGTTGCGGAACAGTAACCTGCGCGAGTGGCCGGCCGATGGGCTTATTTGCCCGCCGGTTTGCCGACCAGCGACCGAAGATACGCGATGACGTCACTGACTGCGCGGGGGTCGAGATCCTTCTCGAGCCCCTCGGGCATGAGTGAGAGCCGAGTCGAGGTAATCGACTCGATCTGGTCGCGGCTGACGATGTCGGTCGCGGCCTCTGCGCGTTTGAGGGTGATGGTTGAGGCTGACTCGCTGGCGATGATGCCAGAGACCAGCCGGCCGTCGCGCGTGGCCACCAGGTAATTCACAGCATTGGCAGCGACCTCGCGATTGGGGTCGAGGATGTGCACGAGCAGGTCCCCCGGTGCTCGGTGTGCGACCGTGGCGAGGTTCGGGCCGACCTCGCGTCCTTGCCCCTCGGCCACGTGGCAAGTCGCACAGCTCTTGAGGAAGATCGTCTTGCCGCGTGCGGGGTCGCCGTCCGGGGTAAGCGCCCTGGCATAAGTTGTCACGACGGCGGCCCGATCGCTCATGCCCAGGCGAGCACGGATCGCCCGGACCCGGCCAGAGATCGACGCGTCACGCGCTTCGAGAGCAGCCCAACGCCCAGGTTCAATCTCACGTGCATCGAGCGTACCTGCCTCCACTGCCTCCAGTACCGCATGCTCGGGGCCCTTTCGGCTGAACAGGGTTTCGACAGCCTCGCCCTTGACTGCGGGGCTCATTGCCTTGAGCCGGGGAACGACCTCGCGAGCAAGCGCAGCGTCCATGAAGCCGCGCAATGCCCTGAGGGCGGCTATTTCGACGTCAGGCGGTTCTTGCGGATCGATGAGCTCGAGCAGGAGCTGCCGTGCGTCCCCCTGGCGCAACAGGCCCACCAGGGCAACCGCATCCGCTCGAGAGCGGCCCGCCCCGCGCTCCTGGAGCGATTTCTCCACCGCGTTCAAGACCCGCTCGACCGACGGACCTGCCCTGGTTTTGAGAATTGCTCGCGGATCGCCCCCCGCGCGGGACCAGCCCCTGGCGAGCGCGAGTACGGCCCTCGCCTGCTCCCCCGTTTCCAGTCGGGCCTGATCGAGCACGAAGGCCAGCGCATTGACCTGATCGACCTCATGCCAGAAACCCACAAGTTCCGCCAGGTCCGTAATCCAGGGACGCGCGTGCGACTGACCCAGAAACCCAGACTGTGCAAACGCGTCGAGTAGCAGATTCTCGCGCCTGGCGACCGAGCTCAACACGGCTGCGCGAATCCATGGGCTCGCGGGATCGTGCGCCGCGATTTTGGCGAGGGCGGGGATTGCGTGCGGATCTTGCCATGCCCCGAGGGCGAAGGCCGCTTCCATTCGCACGCGAATCTCCGCATCGTTCGCCAGCCCGGCCACGAGCGCAGCGACCGTGGAATCACGCCCAACACGTCTTGCCGCAACACGGGCCGAGGCTTCGCGCACCCGGGCGTCGACATCCTCGATGCCTCGCCGCAGATCATCGAGATCAAGCTTGTTGAGCGCATCGAGCGTCCAGATGGCGTTGATCCGCGCGAGCGCGGAGGGCCTGGTTCGTACCATCTCGCGGAGCAGGCCAAGCGCTTCGGCTTGAACTCGTTCAAGAAGCAATCTGCGTGCGGTCTCGCGCGGCCAGGCGTCCCCGTCCGCCAGGTGGGCGACGAGCCCAGCGGTTGTTGCAGACGAGAGCCTTGCGATCTGCTTGCGCTTCCATCCCGCGGGCACGAGCTCGTAGATCCGGCCGCGATTCATGCCGCTCTTGAGATCGAGATGCTTTTTGATCGGCTCCGGAATTGAAACAGGGTGCTCGATGGTCTCGCGATACATGTCGAGAATGAGCAGTGTCCCTTGCGGCGTCTCGGTGAAGTTCACGGGCCGAAACCAGTTGTCTGTCGAGGCCAGGAACTCGCGCCCGGCGTCCGCCCGTGTGGCCCGGGCGACGACGCCGTCCCAGCTTAATTGCTTACGGTGGACCAGGTTGCCCCCCACGTCGCCCACGAAGATGTTGCCCTGGTATTCTCTGGGGAACGCTGTGCCGCGATAGACGGTGATTCCTGTCGCGGAGGTAAAGAATCCTGTTGCGACGAGCTCTGCCGGCGGCAGCCGTTTCGACATCACGGGATCCGCTGCGCGCTGGCGGGTGCGCACCACGCGCCAGGGCTCGGGCTTGCTGATTCGGAACACTGGTCCAGCAGGCCCCTCGGCCGCGATGTCGACCGTCACCGGCGGTGTGACCAGGCCGCGATTGCGCTCGAGCGGGTGTAGCGGCAGCACAACCTGCCGGGCATGATTACTATTTGAGCATGTGAATCGGCGTCCCCAGTCGTCATACGTCTGACCAAACTGTCCGCCGCCCGAGGATGTTTCAAAAGCGGAAAGGTCGGGGCGGAAGCGGAAATCACGCCCGCGCACGTCGACCGCCGGCCATTCGGGATGCACCTTGCAGGTGATCGTGCCGCCGTTGATTCCGGCGACGCCATGAATCCAGCCGTCGGGCCCCCATTTGAGCCCATTGGCAAGCCCCTGCACGTTCCCCGTGCCGAATCCCGTGAAGATGACCTTGCGCACGTCCGCCCGGCCGTCGCCGTCGCTGTCCTTGGCGTAAATCAGGTCAGGGGCGGCGATCACGAACACGCCGCCGTCATAAGGGGTGACGCTCGTGGGCCAGGAGAGATCGTCAAGGAACTGCGTGCGTTCGTCGAAACGACCGTCGCCGTCGCGGTCGACCAGACGCACAACACCGCCAGAAGGCTTTTGCTCCGGGAACGGATAGCCCTTCATCTCGACCACGTAAAGGCGAAGGTCGGCATCGTAGCAGGCGTCGACCGGGCTCGCCACGAGCGGCTCAGCCGCGGCCAGGACGAGCTCAAACCCCGGCTGGATTACGAAAGACCCAAGCGCTGCGGCTGGCTCGAGCGGCTTGATTCGCGGCAGCTCGGCCGCCAGGTCGTCAGCCCGGATGCCGGCACAGGCCAGGAACGCCGCGATAAAAGCAGGCAATATCCATAAACGCGCAAGCGATCCACGATTTGAATTCATGGGAGAAGCTCGATTCCTGAAACGGCGTGGGGATGCCAGGGTGGGGCGCGAATCCAATCGTAAAGATCCGCTCGTAAAGATCCGCAGCGCGACTGATTATAACGCGATTCCCAGCAGCTTTGCTGCGTTTTCACGTTCGATGCGGGCGCGGATGCGCGCAGGGAGGTCAAGGCTCGCGAGCAGCTTGAATTGAGGGACGTCCTGGCCGGGTTTGAGATAATCGGTGCCAAACAGCACGCGCTCGCTGCGGCGGATCAGGAAGTCCCGGCCGAATTCGCGGTCACGCGCGATCGCGCCTGCGCCCGAACCGGCCGAGAGGTCGCACCAGAGATTCTTGTGCTCATCCATGAGCCGATCCAGGGTGCCGGGAGTCTTGACCTTGCCGGTGGGATAACCGCCCAGATCCTTCTCGGCGATTTCGCCCGAGATCGATGCCCAGAAGCCGGGTCCGTGGCCAATGAATTGCACGGACGGATGCCGCTTGAGCACCAGCGCGAGCCCCGGCAGCCCGGGCTTATCGGTACAACGCTCGAGATCGAGGTGAAAGAGTACCGGGAGTTTGAGGTCTTCGCATGCCTCGTAAACAGTGAACATGCGGCGATCATCGATTGGCACGCCGGCCTTCAGCTCGCCGAAGCCCTTCGCGCCTGCGTCGGCATATTCCTTGAGCATCGCCCGGAGGCCTGTGCGGCCGCCGCGGTACGAGGTGCGAGGATCGATTGCGCAGAAGGCGATGAGCCGATCCGGATGCGCGTGCGCTGCTGAGAGCGCGGCCTCGGTGAGATTCAGCCGACTCGACGACTCAGGTGAAACCAGAGGCAGAATCACCGCTTTGGCCACATGATGCTGGTCCATGAACCGCAGGAGCCCGCTCGGCGTCAGCGGCTCATCACCGTTCCACGTCTGGCCGATGTGAGTGTGGACGTCGATGTAGGGACCCGCGTCTTTTTCCGCGATCGGCTGGCCAATCGCTGGCCAACCGCAACGACCAAGAACCAGCCCAGCGCCCAGACCAGCGAGCACCTCGCGCCGTCGCCATTTGTCGTGCATGGGCTGCCTCCCGCAAATGCGCGTGTCTGTGTCGTCTAACCCTGGATCGCGTTGGTGCGGCCAAGCGCGATGTCGAAGTCGCCGACCGCCGGTACGAGCATCGCCGCAAGTGCGAAGCCGTAAATCCCCGCACTCACCAGGAACGCCGCCATGAAGTCGCCGTTGACCAGGCTGATGATGCAGTAGAAAGTCCAGAACGGGGTGAGGATCGAAACCAGCGCGATGGCGTGGGATGGGTTCTTGGCTCCCATCGAGCCAAAGAGCGCCACGCTCCCCGCGCCAATGAAGATCATGAAGCTCAGAAGCTGGCGGGTAAACTCGCCGTTGGAGAACACGATCAGGAAGGCGCAGAGCAGGATTCCGACCATCAAGAAGAAGATGGTGCCCAGGCTGTTGGCCACGGCCACGCGACTGCTGGTGTAGGTGATGGCCGCGTGCAGCCCGAGCATCGCGGCGAAGTGGCAGAGCAAGAGAAAGTCGATTACGAAGAAGAGCAGATTCTCGCCGCTCATCATCCCATAAGCGAACAGTACCCCCGCCGTGGCGATCGGCAGGAAGACCATCTCCTTTGTGTTGTAAAGTGCGCCATGGAGCTTGCCCTGGATGAACTCGCGTGGGGAAATTTCGGAAACAAGCAACAGATCAAGTGCGCCGGTGTCTCGCTCGCTCGTGAGCGCTGTGACTCCCTGGGCGTTGATGAGCACGAGTGACAGAATCGTCAGTCCAATGGGAATGAGAGAAAGTCCGGTACCCATGGGGTTTTCGAGCCCCTGGCCCAGATAGACAAAGACGCCCATCCCGAGCGCGAACAGGAGCACGAAGCAAGCCTTGATGATAAGCGGCTTGGTGCCGTAGGCGCGGGTCATGACCTCGCGCCAGAGGATGGGGTTGGTCCAGGGGCGGCGATAGGGTTTCGGCGCGGGTGCGATCCGCCGGTGCGTTCGCCGTGGCACGTGCAGCCCAGCGGCCTGTTCGACACTTGCTTGCGCGCCCGCCGCGGCAACGACTGTCGCCGGCCTTTCAAGCTGCACCGACTGCGATTCGTCAATCTCCACAATCGCTTCTACTGACTCGATTTCGGAGCCCTCACGCAGCTCTCTCGGTTCGTTCTTGCCTGGGTTCCACTTTCGCAACATGAAGGTGCCGAAGGCCACGAGCGACGCGGCAAACAGGAGCCTCACCGAGACATACACCACGGCTGAGGCCCGCACGGTGTGCGAGAGTGCGTCGGCCTTGGGATACAGCACTGCCAGCATCGCCCGATAAGGGTTCAAGACCTCGACGAGGGGTACGCCCATGAACTCGAGCGTGGGAAACGCGATCGCGAACGCCTCGACTCCCGCCACGGAGAACACGACCATCAAGATGGTGAGCGAGATTGACTGGAACGTGCGATCGCGCCAAAGCGCGATCAGGAGCCCAAGCGCGCCCCCCGCAACCCCCGACGCTGCCGTTACGGCGAAGAGATTCACCACCTGGCCGAATGAGATTCCGCCAAAAAGGGCGCAGAGCGAGAGCATGCCCACGCTCGCGGCCAGGATGGTCACGATGTTGAGCAGCCCCGCCGCGAGCTTGCCCAGCACGATCTCGAGGTCGGAAAGATCGGTCATTAGGAGCAGCAGGAGCGTGCGGCGATCCTTCTCGTACGCGACCGCGGCGGCCGTGAACAAGGGCGCGAAGAAGAGCATGAGCGTGAGCTGGAGCATCGCGAACAGCCAGTAAACCACCGCGCCAAAACGCGACATCACGCCGATTTCGTGAATTTCCTGCCAGCCGATCAGCGACTGCCATGCCGTCCAGAGCAGGATGAAGAGAAAGGCGACAAACGAAGCGCGCCACAGATAGTATCGCAACGGTCGCGGAGTCGTGAGAATCTCGCGGGCGATGATCGGTCCTGCGAACAAGGCGCTACTCCTCCGAGAGCGTATTTCATTGACGGCTATACGAGTTCGGGCGAATCCCGCTCTCGTGCGGGACCCGCTTATGCGCAGGGAGTCAGCGGCGGAACTTTGCTATTACGTGCGCCGGGGGCGGCGAGTTCGCGTGCTCACTCTGCCGAGGCCAATATTGTAACGGACGCCCCCCTGCCCTTCCAACCAAACGCGGGATCTGCTTGCATCCGCGACCAGTGCTCGACCCGGTACCCTCTCGACAGACCAATGTGCTCGGTGTCGAATGGTGTGACAACGATGTGACATGAACCGGGTTTGGCAAGGCCGCCTCAATCATCAGCCATTCGTTCCGTTTTTCGTGAGTTGCGGTTGCCCGCCCAGGCGCATTGCATACACCAGGATCGATTTCTTGCCCCACGTGCAGGGTGCATGAACGATCGGTCCCTGGGGCGTCGCGTTCTCTCAGAGCGATTCGGATCGAGATGATCGAACGCTCCGATCCGGGAGCCGATCGCATGCCGCGCCTTGCGGGTGAATCCGCACAACTGAAGAGGCAACCCATGAGTCTTTTCGCATCCCTGTCTCGGGTCCGGACTTTTTTCACGAGCCATTCTCCCCGCCGTGTCCGCGGGCGAAAACCGCGCTGCGTGTCGCTCGAAGGGCGATATTTGCTGTCAGTTTCGCTCGCGGAGACGACCCCCGCGAACGCGTACGTGGGCTCGCCCGTCGTCTGGACGGCGACTGCCAAAGGCCACGGGCGCATGCCCGTCTACCAGTTCAGTGTCGGGCCAGTCGGCGGACCGCTGCAGATCGTGCAGGATTTCGGCCAGAGCAATCAGCTCACCTGGAACCCCATGCAACAAGGTACATATGAGGTCCAGGTGATCGTCAAAGCGGGGTTCGGCCCAACCCGGCGAGAGGTCGCGGACGCGACGTTCACCGCGCAATCGCGCGTGGTTGGCGATCAGGCGGTGGTGAGCCCCATGGCCAACCCGCTCGTGGCGCTTTTCAGTGCGCCGCCCGCGCCGGGAGGTTCCATGCTCGTTCAGTTCGCCCAGGACGAGCCGACACTCTCCTGGCAAAACACCTCGCCCGAGCCGATCATCCCTGGCGAGAGCACCAACTTCATCGTCGCCGGCATGCTGCCAGACACCACGTATCTCATGCGCTACGTGCTCGACAATGGAATGGCCTCGGCGCCGCTTTCTTTCACCACGGGAAGCTTGCCTTCGTATCTGAATTTCCCCGCGTTCACGGTCGTGCAGCCGCCCGGCCCCGCGATGGATTTGAACCAGAGCGTGATCTTCCACTCCGTGGTCTCGACCGGTACAACGCGGAACATTCCCGACGCCCTGGCGACCGACCTCGCCGGCAACGTGACCTGGTACTTTGACCAGGTTGTCAACAACTTCCCCGGCTACGCCCAGAATCTCGAGCCCGGCGGCCTTGTGACCCTGATCGGCGGCAAGGCCGTGGGGGTGGCGGGGGGCTATAACATGGTGCGCGAGGTCAATCTTGCCGGCAACACGCTGCATCAGACCGACGTCGGGGTCGTCAATGCCCAGCTTCTGGCCAGGCACATGCTGCCGATCGAGGACTTCGACCACGAGGCGAAGCTCTTGCCCAATGGCGACACGGTCGTGATTGGGGCCACTCCGAAGATCGTGGATTACCACGGGACCCCGACCCGATTCGTCGGCGATACAGTGATTGTGCTCGACCCGAACTTCCGCGTGTCCTGGGCCTGGAACTCCTTCCGCTGGCTCAATACGAACCGGCTCGGGACCGATCATCCCATCCCCAGCGATTGGCTGCACGCCAACGCCGTGACCTGGTCGCCCGAGGACAACAACTTGATTGTCTCACTTCGAACCCAGGACTGGGCGGTGAAGATCGACTACGCGAATGGGGCCGGCAACGGCCACATCATCTGGAAACTGGGAGCAGGAGGCAATTTCAAGCCGATCTCGAACGATCCTTCCCCGTGGTTCACGCACCAGCACGACGTGCGCATGATCAACAACAACACGTTGCTTGTCTTTGACGACGGCAACACACGCCATGAATTCAATCCCAACGCAGATAGCCGCGGGCAGGAATGGATCCTGAACGAACAGAACATGACGGCGACGCTGGTTGTGAACGCCGACATGGGCAATTACTCGTCGTTCCTGGGGAGCGCGGAGCTGCTCTCCAACGGCAACCTGGCATTTACATCTGGCGGCCTGGTTCTGGGGCCGAACCAGTTCGCGGGCCAGTCAATCGAGGTACTGCCGAATGGCACCAGGATCTATGTGCTCCAGATGAACCAGTTCGAGTACCGCTCCTATTTCGAGAGCACGCTCTACAGTGCGAGTCTGCTGAATTGATCGCCGCTTGAAGGCCGCGGGGGGCTCGCCACGGCCTGTCCTGGCGAGCGCCTCGCGGCGGAGCCCATTGACAAGCTTGCGCGGCTGCTTCTACGATTCATGAGTCCCTTCAGAGGCTGTATTGGATTGGCGAGGAAGAACCGGGGCGACCGTGGCGAACGCGCGATCGAGAGCGTACTGGCTCAATCTAGCGACCGTGATGTTCTGCGCGGCAGTTAGTCTCGGTGTGCCTGGATCAGCCAGAGCCGCGGGTTGTCATGTGCTTGAGCAGGTTGGGCTTTCCCGCCAACGCCCCTGGGATTCGATCGAGCGCGTGATTCTAGGGCGAGATCAACACCCGGAGACTCCGCCCATCCTTGCGCGCCAGCCGTGCGAGCGCGATGCGCCCCGCGGGCAGATCGCGAGCTCCGAGCCTGCGCCTGCCGCACTTGCCTTGGTTTTGCCAATCGAGCTGCCAGACCTGGGCCGGCGTTACCTTGCGCATGATTTGCCGGCCTCTTTCCATCCCCCCCGACAACGTCTCGATCGTCCGCCCCGCTGAAGTGCTCGCGTCTGGTGCCCGGCCAGTGCGATGCGCTGGCCAGCGGTCGATGCGTGGAGCCTTCTGGGGAGGGATTGATTGTGCCTTGCGCGCAGTATTTGCAGGCGCGGCATGGGATCGCGCTGTTGTTTCTTGCCATCTGCGGCTGCGGCGCACCCGAGCCGTCCGTGACTCTGCAGCCGCCGGCGGGCTGGCACACGATTCCGCTTCACGCCGTACCAGTGCCGGGGCAAGCTCTCAGGGCCTGGGCAGGACCGAGCGACGCCACGCTCGTGCTTTATCGCACCCTCCCAGCGCCAGGTGCAACCGCCGTCTCGGTCGTCTCCGCGCTGGCCAACCGGCTTGAGAATCTGCCTGGCATCAAGCTGCTCAAGCAGGAACCGGCGGACTTCGGCAGCCTGAGGGGAATGCGGCTCGACGTCGACGGCCTCGGCTACGGGGGGCGGATGGCGGCGAGCAGCACCGGCACCTTCGACATCGACCAAACCGGGCAGCTTGCGCCAACTCGTGAAGTGACCGTGGCAGCGGTTCTTCAAAGCGGGGTTTACTACCTCACGTGGCACACGAAAACCGAACATGCTGCCCAGCTCGAGCCTGACATCAAGGCCACGCTCGAGCGCGTGCGGATCGGGGCCGATCCCGATCCAGCCACCTATTCGAATCCGTGAAAACTCCTGCGGCTCGCAGGTGAATCGGTCCCGGCCATTCATAAATCCGTGACTTCGAGCTCCGAAGTGAAAATGGGCTCGAGGAGGTGAGACTCATGAGTACGCCCACCACCCCCAGCCGCGACCGCCGCGGCCGGGTCTACACGCCCGCGATCGGCAAGGGGCTGCGGCCCTTGCTCTGGATGGTTCTCCTGGGCTTCGCGCTTCTGGGCGGCAACGGCGTCTACCTTTCAAGCGTCACCGCGCTTACCTGGAAGCTTGGCACGACCCAGCAAACGCCTTTTTACATGCTGATGGTTGCGCTCCATCTGCTGCTCGGTTTCTTGTTGATCCCGCCCTTTATTCTGTTTGGCGGTGCGCATCTCGTCACATCGTGGAAACGGCCGAACAAGGCGGCGGTCCGCTTTGGTCTCGCGCTGCTGGCGGTCGCGATCGGGATCCTTGTTTCGGGCATCTTGCTGGTGCGGATCGCGGGATTCGAGGTGCGTGACCCGCGCGTCCGCGAGGTGGGCTACTGGCTGCACGTTGTGTTGCCGCTCGCGGCGATCGGGCTCTATGTCAAGCACCGGCTGGCCGGTCCGCGGATCCGCTGGGAGTGGCTCGGGCGTTTTGGTGGCGCGGTGGCGGCATTCGTGGTGCTCATGGGCGTGCTGCATTTTCAAGATCCGCGGACAATCGGCGCCACGGGGCCGAAGGAAGGCAAGGCCTACTTCTATCCCTCCGAGGCCGTGACCGCGACCGGCAAGTTCATTCCCGCACGCACGCTCATGATGGATGAATACTGCCTCAAGTGTCACAAGGACGCCTACGAAGGCTGGTTTCACTCGGCGCATCATTTGAGCTCCTTCAATAACAAGATGTATCTTTCGAGCGTGCGCGAGACCCGCAAGGTCGCGCTTGAACGCGACGGCTCGATCCAGGCGGCACGCTGGTGCGCGGGTTGCCACGATCCCGTGCCGTTTTTCTCCGGCGAATTTGACGATCCCAATTATGATGACGTGAACAATCCCACGAGCCAGGCCGGTATCACATGCACGGTCTGTCACTCGATCACAAACGTGAACAACACCCGCGGCAACGGGGCGTACACCATCAGCGAGCCGCAGCATTATCCCTTCGCCGCGAGCGACGACACGATCCTCGCCTGGATCAACCACACGCTGGTGAAGGCGAAGCCGGAGATGCACAAAAAGACGTTCATGAACCCGCTGCTCAAGGATCCAAAGTTTTGCTCGACCTGCCACAAGGTGGGCTTGCCGCTTGGCGTGACCAAGTACAAGGACTTTGTGCGGGGGCAGAATCACTACGACCCGTTCTTGCTTTCGGGCGTATCCGGCAAGGGAGCGAGGAGCTTTTATTATCCGCCCAAGGCCAAGGAAAACTGTAACGCCTGCCACATGGAGCTCAAGCCTTCGGACGACTTCGGCGCGCGCGATTTCGCCGGCAATGGCACACCTCAGATCCACGATCACCTGTTCATTGGTGCGAACACAGGACTTGCCACCGTGGTTGGCGATGCCGCGACCGCGAAGCGCCATGCTCAGTATCTGGCCGATAAAAAGGTGCGGATCGACATTCTCGGTCTCCGCGACGGTGGCACGGTCGATGGCGAATTCATGGGCCCGATCCGGCCGGAGGCGCCCACTCTCAAGCCTGGCGGTAAGTACCTGGTTGAGGTGGTGGTTCGCACGCTCAATGTGGGCCATCTCTTCAGCCAGGGAACGGTCGATTCCAACGAGATCTGGGTCGAGCTCGTCGCCCGCGCGGGGGATCGAGTGATCGGCCGCTCAGGAGGCATTGACGAAAATGGGTATGTAGATGCCTTCTCGCATTTTATCAACGTGTACATGCTGGACCGCAACGGCAACCGGATCGATCGCCGCAACCCCCAGGATATTTTCGTCGCGCTTTACAACAAGCAGATTCCCCCGGGCGCAGGCCAGGTTGTGCACTTTGGGCTCGAGGTTCCGACGGGGCTTTCCCAGCCGGTGACGCTTGAGGCCAGGCTCAATTACCGCAAGTTTGATCGTACCTATTTCGACTACATCTTCGGCAAGGGGAAGGGGCCGCGGTTGCCGGTGGTCGAGATGGCACAGGACAGCGTGAAGCTGCCGGTCGCGGGGGGAGCTGCGGTCGTGAATCCGCCGTCGCCGATCGCCGACCTCTGGCAACGGTACAACGACTATGGCATTGGGCTTCTGCTTGAGGGGGGCAACAAGGGGGGGCAAAAGGGAGAGCTCAAGCAGGCCGAGGAGGTGTTCAAGAAGGTCGCGGAGCTTGGCCAGCCCGACGGCTGGATCAACCTGGCGCGGGTTTATCAAAAAGAAGGGCGCATCCCGGAAGCGCTCTCGGCGCTTGAGAAGGCCGCGCAGCATGAGAAAACGACCACGCCGTGGGTGATCAACTGGCTCTCGGGCCAGATCAACGCGCGGAATGGCCTGCTCGACGAGGCTGTGGCCCGGTTCGAGTCGGTGTTGGCGACACGGATTCCGGCTCGTGGGATCGATCTTTCGACCGATTACGAGGTGATCAACGAGCTGGGCCAGGTGCACTACGGCCAGTCGCGGCTCTCACCCGTGAAGAGCGACGCGCGGAAGCAGCACTTGCAGGAGACGATCGCGACCTACAGGCGCACGCTGGCGATCGATTCCGAGAACGACATTGCGCATTACGGGCTTGGCCTGGCATTCAGCGACCCCGCGTGGCGGAGCGGTCTGGAGACGAATTCCAGGCCGCTGGCGGAAGCTGGACCAGGGGACGTTCCGGCCGAGGCGATCCTGGACCTGGCTCGCAAGGCGGTTTCGCCCGGGGCGCCAGCCGCCGATCGAAGCGCAGCGTACCGCGCGATCACAAGCGATGTGGCCCGGTTCATGGATCGTCCTCCGCCCCAGTTTGAGTCTCGGCTTGAACCGCTTTTCGGGCTCCTGGAGATTCTGGATCCGGCGTGGGACGCGGAGCGTGACCCCGTGTTACGGTTCGAGCTCGCGAATGCACTCGCCGCGATCCACAAGCGGCTGCATGAGCGGCTCAAGGTCGATGAAACCGCGGAGGGCCGCGCGTTCTCGCTCGCCAGACGCAGAGATCCCGCCGCCGATCAGAACGCTCAGTCCATCGTGATCCACTCTTTGCACCGGCCGGGTGCTCCGCTGCGCGACGCGCCCAGCGAGGCGGCGCCAGTGGCCGATCATCCCGAAACTCCGTCGCCGCACGCCGCAGCCCGGACGTTTCATCACTCGGAGAATCCCTCATGAGTCCGCGCGGTCGCGTCGTTTTGCTCGCATTGCTCCTCGCGAGCCAGAGCCTTCTATCCGGCTGCGGCAAGCATGAGCCCGAACCCGTCATCTCGGCTTCGGTCGCTCCTGTACGCCCCGCGCAGGTCCAGCCTCTGGCCTTGCCTGAGGTGAAGTTCGTGGACGTCACGGAGGATGCGGGCATCCATTTTGTGCACTACAACGGCGCCCTGGGCGAGAAACTCCTGCCCGAAACCATGGGCGCTGGTGCGGCCTTCCTCGATTACGACAA